>JAJZNE010000117.1 GCA_021847995.1 Pseudomonadota bacterium
GCAGCGGTTGTGATCGGCGGCGCCTCCGTGGCGGGAGGATCGGGCACCTATTTCGGCACCTTCGCGGGCGCCGTCTTCCTGAGCGCACTGGGGACGGTGATCACGGTGCTTAGCCTATCGCAGGGTCTGCGCAACGTCATCGAAGGCGCGATCATCGTCGCCGCCCTGCTGTCGCAAGGCGACCGCTGGCGCCCGTTGTGGAACTGGCTGCAACTGCAAAAGAGAGGACGACCATGAAAGCAGGAAGCTTCAGGACATTGCTGCGGCGGCTGCTGACCGCCGCGGTCTGTCTCGGAACCGGCGCCATGCTGGCTGGGCCGGCGTCGGCCGACGGCGCCCACTACAAGGTATTTCTCGACCTCAGCTACAGCGGCAACGTCTGGCAGACCGCTGCGGCCAACGGCATCAAAGCGCTCGCCGAGACACCGCCCTACGACGCCGAGGTGACGTTCAAGACGGTAATCTCGGGTACCGACGTGCAGCACCAGATTTCCGACCTCCAGAGCATGATCGCGTCGGGCGCCAACGCGATCCTGTTCTATCCCGTCTCCGGCACCGGCCTGAACCGGGTGATCGAACAAGGCTGCCAGAGACATGTGCTGATGGTTGCTTACGACAGCAGCGTCACCGCCCCGTGCGCCTACAACGTCAACAGTCTCGGCGGCCGCTACGGCGCCAACTCGGCGCAGTGGATGGTCAACGAGATGGGCGGCAAGGGCGAACTGGTGATCAACCACGGCGTCGCCGGCACCGCGCTGACCAAGCTGATGGACCAGCAGGCGCTCAACGTGTTCCACAAGTATCCCGGCATCAAGATTGTCGCCGACTTTTACGGCGACTGGAACGACGCGCTGTCGCAGGAGGGGGTTTCGCGGATTCTTGCCGCGCATCCGAATATCGATGCGATCTGGACGGTCGACGGTACCTGGGGGTCGTTGCAGGCGATGATGCAGCACCGGCCGGACCGTCTTGTCGTGATCGCCGGACAATCCAACAACGGCTACCGCTCGGCGATCGGGGATCCGGCCCTGCAGGCGAAGGGGCTGAAGGGATTGTCCGCAAGCTTCGGCCCCGCCGATGGTCCCTATGCGTTCAAGGTGATGATGGAAATCCTCACCGGCGCCCTGAAGCCGACCGGACACAACATCGCCTACCCGCTGCCCTGGGTGCCGTACCAGGACGTGAAGCTGTGTTCCGGCCAGTCGTTCGAGGGTGGGTGCAACGTGTTCCCCGCCGGCGCGGTGCCGCCGCTGTTCATCGATACTGCGCTGAACGGTACGCTGCTGCCGGAGCTGAACCTGAGCGCGGTGCAGAACGGCACGCCGGTTCCCGGCGCCACCGTCCAGAAGCTGCCACCCGTCGAATATTCCGACAATCTGCCGGGCGTGAACTGCGACGGCTGCACGGCGCCGGGCGACTGGCTGGAGCCGAACCGGGTGAAGCCGATTCCGGTGCCGCAATAGACCGGCACCCGGCATTGAGAAAGAGAGAAAGCTGACATGGCAAAGGAAATTCTCTGCGCCTTCGGCGTGGACATCGATGCCGTCGCGGGATGGCTCGGATCCTATGGCGGGGAAGACTCGCCGTCGGATATCCAGCGCGGGGTATTCGCCGGTGAGGTCGGCACGCCGCGGCTGCTCAAGCTGTTCGACAAATTCAAGATCCGGGCGAGCTGGTTCATCCCCGGCCATTCGATCGAAACGTTTCCCGAGCAGACGCGGATGATTGCGGCGGCCGGGCACGAGATTGGGGCGCACGGATATTCGCACGAAAACCCGGTGGCGATGACACGGCGGCAGGAGGAGGACGTTCTCAGGAAATCGATCGAGCTGATCGAAAAGTTTTCCGGGAAAAAACCACGCGGCTACGTCGCGCCGTGGTGGGAGATGTCGGCTGCGACCGCCGAACTGCTGCTGCAGAACGGGTTCCGCTACGACCATAGCCAGGCCTATCATGACTTTCTTCCGTTCTACGCGCGCGTCGGTGATTCCTGGACCAAGATCGACTATTCCAAGAATGCCGCCGAATGGATGCGCCCGTTGCAGCGCGGACGCGATGTCGATCTGGTGGAGATCGGTGCCAACTGGTACGTCGATGACCTTCCGCCGATGATGTTCATCAAGAAGTCGCCCAACAGCCACGGCTTCGTCAATCCGCGCCACCTTGAGGAGATGTGGCGCGACGAATTCGATTGGGTCTATCGCGAGATGGAATATGGCATCTTCCCGATCACCATCCATCCCGACGTGAGCGGACGGCCGCAGGTGCTGCTGATGCTGGAGCGTCTGATCGGGCACATCAACGCCCATGACGGCGTGCGCTGGCTGACCATGGAGGAGATCGCCGAGGATTTCCGCCGCCGGCACCCGTTCCCGGGCCGCTGATCGTCCGGTGCCCCCTCCACCCCGCCCGCGGCAGGCGGGGTGGAGATGCACCCTGTTCGCGCGAGGTTGCCATGTGCGTGCTGTGTGCGCAAATGCTGAACGAGATCCACTGGTCGGAGCGGCAGCTCAGGCCGGAGTGGATCACGGGGGGCGCGGGTGAAGCGACACGGCGGCGGGAACGGCGCGCCCGCATCGCCGTGATCGGCGCGGTGCTTCGGCATTACGGGCTGGAGATCGCCGACGACTGGAGCGCCACCAACTATCTGCTCGGCGACCGCAAGGGAAATCGGCAGGTTCTTGCCGGGCTCGGCGAACTCTGGCCGGCGGCGGGGCGGATGGCCGGACGGGTTCTCGACCCGCTCGACGAGGCTCTGCTCGATCGTCTCGCCGCAGCCCCGGAATCCGCCGGATGAGCGGGCAGGGACGCCGCGCCGTCAGTGTCCTGAGCGGCTTCCTCGGCAGCGGCAAGACCACGCTGCTGCGCGCCTATCTGCAACGCCGCGCCGCTGACGATATCGTGGTGATCATCAACGAATGGGGCGCGGTGGGGGTCGATCACCATCTGGTCAGGACCGCGACCGAGCAATCGGTGCTGCTGCAGGGCGGCTGCGTGTGTTGCGCCCGGCGCGAGGATCTGGTGCGCACCCTGCGCGAACTGCTTGATCTCGAACAGGGCGGCAAGCTGCCGCCGATCCGGCAGGTGGTGATCGAAACCAGCGGACTGGCCGATCCGGTGCCGGTGCTGTTCACGCTCGCGACCGATCCGGTTCTCCGGCACCACTTCGCCGTCGCATCGGTGGTGGTGACGCTCGATGCCGTGCATGCCGGTGACCTGATCGACCGGCAGCCGGAAGTGGGCAAGCAGATCGTTGCCGCCGATCGCGTCGTGATCACCAAGCCCGACCTCAGCTCCGCCGGGCGTGTCGCCGCCCTGACGGCACGCGTGCGCCAGCTCAACCCGGCCGCGCGCATCGGCGTCTCCTGCCTCGGCGAGGGCGCGGAGGCGCTGGATTTGCCCGACGAAGCGGAACCGGCGCGGGCATGGACGATCGACCCGCCGCCGGCAGTGCCGCACCCCGACGTACACTCCGCGACGCTCGGCTTCAGCGCTCCGCTCGACTGGCCCTCGTTTTCGGTGTGGCTCGGAATGCTGCTCGAAGCGCATGGGCCGCAGATGCTGCGGATCAAGGGCCTGCTCGATATTGGCGAGGCCGGGCCGGTGGTGCTGAACACCGCGCAGCACACCGTGCATCCGCCCGAACATCTCGCCGCCTGGCCCGGCGGCAATTGGGAGCCCTACCTCGTGTTCATCACCCGCGGCATCGATCCGGCCCGCATCGCCCGCTCGCTGGAAGCCTTCCAATGCGCCGGCGGGCGTCGGGGGCTTCGTGCGACGCGCATCGACCAGGCGTTCGGAGAGCGATCATGACGAACCCCCGACCGCGGATCGTGGTCTTCTCGACCGGCGGCACCATCGCCTCGGTGCGGGGCGATGGCGGCGGCGCGGAGCCGCGGTTGACCGGCGAGGAGTTGCTCAGTGCGGTGCCCGCGCTCGACACGATTGCCGACATCACCGCCGTCCGATTCCGACAGGTTGCGTCACAGGAGCTGACGCTCGCCGACGTGATCGCGCTCGCCGCCGCGATCGACCGCGCAGTTGCCGCGGGGGCTGACGCGACCATCGTGACCCAGGGCACCGATACGCTGGAGGAAACGGCGTTCGCCCTCTCGCTGCTGTGGAACGGCGACGCCCCGGCGGTGATGACCGGGGCGATGCGCAATGCGGCGCTTCCCGGCGCGGATGGGCCGGCCAATCTGCTCGCCGCGGCGCTGGTCGCGGCAAGTCCGGCCGCACGCGGCCTCGGTGCCCTGGTGGTCTTCAACGATGAGGTGCATCTGCCGGTTTTCGTGCGCAAGTCCCACACGACCAATCCGGCCACCTTCCGTTCGCACCTTGCCGGCCCGATCGGCTGGATCGTCGAGAACCGGGTGCGGATCGCGTTGCGGCCGGCGGCGCGCCATCATCTCGGAATCGCCGCGCCGCCCGACGCGGTCGCACCTGTCGCGCTGCTCAAGGTGACGCTCGGCGAGGACGGCAGGTTGCTGGAAGCGCTGCCGGAGCGCGGGTTCCGCGGCCTCGTCATCGAGGGGACCGGCGGCGGGCACGTACCGAGCGCTGCCGTGGCGCCGCTCGCCCGGCTCGCGCGGATCATGCCGGTGGTGCTCACCTCCCGCACCGGCGCGGGCGAGTTGCTGCGGCACACCTACGGGTTTCCCGGCTCCGAAATCGATCTGCTGCGCCGCGGCGTGATCGGCGGCGGCATGCTTGACGGACCCAAGGCGCGGATCCTGCTGTCGCTGCTGCTGACAGGCAAGGCGGACATCGGGCTGATCGCGAAGGCGTTCGCCACGATCGGCAGCCCAAATGACGGACCGCCCTTCATCTGGCGCGCGGAGGGTGGTGTGTGATGGACGATTCCACCGCGGCCGTCCCGCGCACGACCGTCTCCCGCATTCAGGAGATGATCCGGCGGGGCGAGCTGCGCAAGGGCGAGCTGCTGCCGTCGCAGCGGGTGTTGGCCGAGCAGCTCAAGGTCAGCCGCAGTTCGCTGCGCGAGGCGCTGTCGATCCTTGAGACGATCGGCCTGCTGCGCACCGAGCCGCGACGTGGCACGCTGGTCGCCGATGATTCGGCGGCCGGGATCGAGGCGCGCCGCTGGCGGTTTCAGCGCCAATTCTCGGCACCCGAGGTTTATCAGTTCCGGTTCGTCGTCGAAGGCTACGCGGTGCGGCTAGCCACCCTGCGCGCTGCCGGAGACGACCTTGCCTGGCTGCGCGGCAACCTGGAGACGTTCAAGCAGGCGGTGCGGGACGAGGATCTGGTCGCCAGTTCGCGGCTCGATCACGAATTCCATCGGAGGATCATGCAGCTCTCCGGCAACCGCATGTTCGCTGCCGTGCATGGAACCTATGGCGCGGTGATGCTGGAAAGCCAGCGGCTGCCGCTGCGCCGGCGCGAGCAGCTGTGGGAGCCGGTGACCGAGCATGAGAACGTGCTGCGGGCGATGGAACAGCGCGATCCTGACGGCGCGCTCTATTTCATGCACTTCCACATCGCCCGCGCCGCCGGTCGGAGCGGGATTGCGCTTGCCGATCCGCTGGGGTGAGGCGGTTCGGCTGCCGATAGAGCCGGGGGCGCGGACGCAACCCGAGATGCACCCTCGACGGTGGTGGGCCGTCCCGAGCTGGCGGAGGTTGACCGGCCTCCGCAAATCGGCAGCGGTGTGCACGCTCTTTCCTGTTGACCGCTGCCGTCATGGCATGCAACCTGATGTCGATGCGGCCGTCTTCAAGCAATGGGAGAGCGGAGTCCGATGGGTAGGCATTGGCTGGGTGCGGCGCTGGCGGGGCTGCTTGCGGTTGTTGCTGCCGGGACGGCATGGGCCGATGGGCTGGACTATTTCGAAAAGCGGCTGGCGCCGTTCACGCAGAAGCCCGCCTTCGTGCCCCCCGGCCCTGCCTTCGATGCGCGCAAATGCATGGCTGGCAAGTCGATCTTCAGCATTCCCGTCTCCAGCGCCAACCCGTTCACCGCCAACATCGAGAAGGCGATGGCGGCGGCGGCGGCGAAAGTCGGATTCAAGTTCACCACCTGGGACAACCAGGGGCAGAGCAGCCAGTGGGTGCAGGGCATGAATGCCGCGATGACCCAGAAGGCGAACCTGATCGACCTGCTCGCGGGCACCGATCCGCGCGTGCTGGTGCCGCAGGTGCGCGCGGCGCAGGCGGCAGGCGTGCCGGTGGTGGCGTCGCATTACAGCGGCAACGAGCAGACCGCCCAGGTGACCAGGACGGTGACGGCCGATGTGCCGATCGACTATTTCACCGCCGGCGGGCTGCTGCTGGACTGGGCCGTGGTGCAGACCAGGGGCAACCTGAACGCCCTGGTGCTGATCTCGACCGGCCCGCTCTCCACCGACAGCATGGTCGCCGGCATCGAGAGTGAACTGAAGCATTGCGAGCATTGCAAGACGAAGATGATCAATGTCGTGGTGCCGGACTGGGGGACGCGCATCACGCCGAACGTGCAATCGGCGCTGCTGGCCGACCCCACCATCAACTACATCATAGTGATCTATGACAGTATGGCGCAGTTCGTAGTGCCCGCCGTCACCGTTACCAATGCCGCGGACCGGGTCGGGATCGACGCCTTCAACGGCACCCCCTTCGTGCTCGGCCTGATTCAGGAGGGCAAGGTGCAGATGGATGTCGGCGAGAACCTGGACTGGATCGGCCATGCCATCATCGATGCCGAGATGCGTATGCTGTGCGGGCTGCCTGCCGTGCATGACCCCAAGATCCCCTTCTATATCTTCGATCAGCACAACGCCGCCGATGCCGGCCGCCCGCCGCAGTTGAGCCAGGGCTACGGCGATGCCTATGTCGATGGCTATGCCGGACTGTGGCAACTGAAGTGAGCGAAACGGCGCTCGACATCCGCAATCTCTCCCGGAACTTCGGCGGGCAGCGGGCGCTGCGTGGTGTCGATTTCGCCGTCCTGGCTGGCGAAGTGCACGGACTGCTCGGGCAGAACGGCTCGGGAAAATCGACGCTGATCAAGGTGCTGGCGGGGTTCCATGAGCCGGAGCCGGGGGCGCGGCTGCTGGTGTTCGGGCAGGAGGTGAAACTGCCGGTGCCGCCGGGCGGATTCCGCCGACTCGGGCTGAGCTTCGTGCATCAGCATCTCGGCCTGATCCCCACCCTGACCGTGCTGGAAAACCTGCTGCTGACCCGGCTCGCGACCACGCAGATGTGGCGGATCGACTGGGCGGCGGCGGCAGCAGCGGCGCGCGCCACCTTCGCCCGCTACGGGCTCGCGATCGAACCGACCATGCTTCTCGGCCGGCTCTCCTCGGTGGAACGGGCGCTGGTCGCGATCGTGCGGGCGGTGGAGGAAGCGGGTGGCACGCGCGCGGTGCTGGTGCTCGACGAACCGACGCCGTTCCTGCCGCGCCGCGACGTGGAGCGGCTGTTCGTGCTGATGCGTCAGCTTGCCGCCGCCGGGGCGGCGGTGGTGTTCGTCTCCCACGACATCGACGAGGTGATGGAGATCACCGACCGCGTCACCGTGCTGCGCGACGGCCAGGTGGCCGGCACGCTGGTGACGGCGCAATCGGATCGCGACACGGTGGTGCGCCTGATCGTCGGCCGAACGCTCACCGCCGCCGCCGCCCGCAAATCGGTTCCGGCGACAGCACCGGCGGTGCGTGTGCAGGATCTGTCCGGCGGCCAGGTGGAGCGGCTGTCGCTCGACCTGCAGCCGGGCGAGGTGGTCGGGCTGACCGGCCTGCTTGGCTCCGGCTACGAGCAGGTGCCGTATCTGCTCTACGGCGCGCTGCCGGCGCGCCACGGGCGCCTGGTGCTGTCGGCGGGGACGGCGACGGTGATCGACCTCGGCCACTGGACGCCGGCGGCGGCGCTGCGGGCCGGCCTCGTGCTGATCCCGGGCGACCGGCCGGTGGCCGGCGGTGTCGGCGCCCTGCCGATCGTGGACAACATGATGCTGCCGGCGCTGGCGACCCGGTTTCGCCCGTGGCTGCTGCGCCGGCCGGCGATGCTGCGCGCCGCGCGTGCACTCGGCGAGACGTTCGGCGTCGTGCCGAACCGTCCCGAATTTGCCTTCGCCGCCCTCAGCGGCGGCAACCAGCAGAAGGTGGTGCTGGCGAAATGGCTGCAATTGCAGCCGCGCCTCGTGCTGCTCGACGAGCCGACGCAGGGGGTCGATGTCGGCGCGCGGCAGCTCGTGTTCCGCGCCATCCGCGATGCCGCTGCACGCGGCGCCGCCGTGCTTTGCGCGAGTTCGGATGCGGAGCAGCTCGCCGAAATCTGCCATCGCGTGCTCGTTCTCGCGCGCGGACGGATCGCGGCGGAGATCGCCGGCCCTGCGCTCGGCAAGCAGGCGATCGTCTCCGCCTGCTACGGCATGGCGGCATGAGCGGGCGGGCGATGACGGCGGGCGGCGGCGTGCTCGATCTGGCGGAACGCTACGGTCTGACCGTGGCACTGCTGGTCATGCTGGTGGCGTTCAGCCTGCTGCGGCCGGAGACATTCTTCACCTGGTCGAACGTCTCCACCATCCTCGGCTCGCAGGCGGTGCTGGTGGTGGTGACACTCGGCCTCATCGTCCCGCTCACTGCCAACGATTTCGACGTATCGATCGCTTATGTGCTGACACTCTCCTCGATGCTGATCGCGGTGCTGAACGGGCAGGAGGGTTGGCCGGTCTGGGCCGCGGCGCTGGCGGCGGTCGCGATGGGGCTGGCGGTGGGCGCGATCAATGCGTTCTTCATCACGGTGTTCCGCATCCATTCGCTGATCGTGACGCTGGGAACGGGGACATTCCTGCATGGCGTGACGCTGTGGATCAGCGGCTCGATGACCATCAGCGGCATTTCCGACAGCCTGATGAGCATCGTCATCGTGCATCGTCTCCTCGGCATCCCGCTGGAATTCTTCTATGCGCTGCTGCTGTGCTGCCTGGTCTGGTACGTGTTCGACTACACGGCGCTGGGCCGCCGTCTGCTGTTCGTCGGGCGCGGACGGGAAGTGGCACGCCTGTCCGGCATCGATACCGACCGGGTGCGGGGCGCCTGCCTGATCGTCGCGAGCCTGCTCGGCGCCCTCGCCGGAATCCTCTATGCCGGCACGCAGGGCGCGGCCGACCCGGTGTCGGGCGCGTCCTATCTGCTGCCGGCCTTCGCGGCGGCGTTCCTCGGCTCGACCAGCATCCGGCCCGGCCGGTTCAACCCGTGGGGTGCGACGCTTGCCGTGTATTTCCTCGTCGTCGGCATCACCGGCCTGGAATTCATGGGCGTCTCGTCGTTCGTGCAGGACATGTTCTATGGCGGTGCGCTGGTGCTGGCCGTGACCTTGTCGCAGCTCGTGCGCGGGCGCGAGGAACAGCAGATCTGAGGGGGAGGGACCGTATGTTGGTGCAGAACGGAACGCGCGACCTGATCGGCTACGGCCGCACCCCGCCGGACCCGCAATGGCCGGGCGGCGCCCGGGTTGCGCTCAATTTCGTCCTCAATATCGAGGAAGGTTCGGAATACGCGATCGGCAACGGCGACGGCTTCTCCGAGGCGTCGCTGACCGAGATGGGCGACTCGCCGCTGCCGCACGGCGCGCGCGACCTCGCCGCCGAATCGATGTTCGAATATGGCAGCCGCGTCGGCGTGTGGCGGGTGCTGGATGTGTTTGCCGCGCGCGGACTGCCGCTCACGGCCTATGCCTGCGCATTGGTGCTGGAACAGCAGCCGGCGCTGGCGGCGGCGCTGCGGGAGGCCGGGCACGATGTCTGCTGCCATGGCTGGCGCTGGGTCAACCACTGGCAACTCGACGAAGCCGAGGAGCGCGACCACATCGCCCGCGCCGTGGCGAGCCTGCGCCGCACCGTCGGGGAAGCACCCGCCGGCTGGTACTGCCGCTACGGGCCCGGCGTGAACACCCGCCGGCTGCTCGCCGAACACGGCGGCTTCCTCTACGACAGCGATGCCTACAACGACGAGCTGCCGTATTACGTCGCGGTCGGGGGTGCGCCGCATCTGGTGCTGCCCTACACGCTGACCAACAACGACGTGCATTTCGCCCGCGGCAATCTGGCGACGGCGGCGGATTTCACCACGATGCTGCGTGACGCGCTCGATTTCCTGCGCGGCGAGGGCCGTGGGCGGATGATGTCGGTCGGCATGCATGCCCGCCTGCTCGGCCACCCCGCACGCACGGCCGGGCTTGCACGCTTCCTCGATTACGTGCGGACCCTCTCCGATGTCTGGGTCTGTCGGCGGGTCGAGATCGCGCGCCACTGGCTGCGTGTGCATCCGCCATCCACGCCATGATCCTGCACCCGGTCAGGCTGGCGGCCGAGGCCTTCGCGCAATTCGGGGCGGTGGTGTCCGCACCCGCACCGGGCACGCGGTGCGAGGTCGGGCCGTCCCGCAACCTGCGCCCCGCCGCCGCCGCCTGTCTGCGCTGGACGACGGCGCGGGCCACTGCGCTGCCGCTGCGCATCGGCACCATGGAACGGCACCGGTTCTCGTCGCAGAGCTTCGTTCCGCTTGGGCCGGCGCGCTGGCTGGTCCTGGTGGCGCCGCACGGTGCCGCGGGCGGCCCGGACATGGCCCGCGCCCACGCCTTCGTCGCCGACGGCACGCAGGCGGTCACCTATGCGCCGGATGTCTGGCATCATCCGCTGACCGCATTCGACGATGGCGCCGCTTTCGCCGTGCTCACCTTCCTCGACGGCAGCGGCGATGACGAGGAATTCGTCACGATCGCGGCCGACGTGACGGTCGGGGATTAGGCCCTGTTATAGCCTGAATGCGGCACCTACATCTGGCGCATGATGGAGAATGCGGGATTTGGGGTTTTGACGGATGCGCAGTGGGAGCGGTTGGGACCGCTGATCGAGGCGGTTCGTCCCCC
>JAJZNE010000140.1 GCA_021847995.1 Pseudomonadota bacterium
AGATGCGGTCGTTGGACAGCTTGTTGTCGCTGCTCACGTCGAACACGCGGATCAGGGTGACCTTCTCCGGCCCGCCCAGTTCGCCGGTGTCGGTGATGTAGAGCTTCTTCTCATCGGGCGAGAAGCAGAGGCCGTTCGGCATGCTGAAATCGCCCACCACGACATCGAGCCGCCCGCTCGCCGGATCGAGACGATAGACGTTGCGCGGCAACTCCGACTCGCCCCGGTTGCCTTCATGGTCGCCGCCGATGCCGTAGCTCGGGTCGGTGAACCAGATCGTGTTGTCGGACTTGACGATGACGCCGTTCGGCGAATTGAGCTTCTTGCCCTTGTAGTTGTCGGCGAGCACGGTGATGGTGCCGTCGTACTCGGTGCGCGTGATCCGCCGCGTGCCCTGCTCGCAGGAGATCAGCCGCCCCTGCCGGTCGCGGGTGTTGCCGTTGGCATAGTTGCTGGGCTTGCGGAACACCGTCGTCTTGTTGGATTCCGTGTTGTAGATCATCAGCCGGTCGTTCGGAATGTCGCTGAAGATCAGGCTCTCCATGTCGCCGAACCACACTGGCCCCTCGGTCCACACGCCGCCGGTCCAGACGCGCACCAGGCCGGCGGTGCCGCCGCTGTATTTGGCGAAGCGCGGGTCGAACACCTCGAACGCCGGATCGGGGTAGAGCGCGGTCGAAGGATCGTTCCAGTCGCGTGGCGGCGGGACGGTGCCGGCCGGGTCGTTCTGGGCCAGTGCCCGCCCGGCAACCAGAGTGCCGGCCGCGGCGGCGGCCGTGCGCAGGAAGTGACGGCGTTCCATCGTTGATTTCCTCCCTTTGGGACGCCGCCGCATTATGAAGTCCCTGTGCATCGCCGGTCAACCGCGATGGCGCGCCGGCGTGCATAGTTGCGTGATGTGTGCGCCGGGATCACAGGCGGCCGGCCCCTTCGCGCAGCAGGTCGAGCGCCTGCGCCATCGCGGTGTGGCGCACGGCGCCGCGGTCGCCGGGGAAGACGCAGCGCAGCGTGCGCACGGTGCCGCCGCGGCGCGCGCAGGCAAACCAGACGAGGCCGACCGGCTTCGCCGCGCTGCCGCCGCCCGGCCCGGCAATGCCCGTGACCGCGACGGCAAGGGCCGCCGCCGAGCGGTGCAGCGCACCCTCCGCCATCGCGCGCGCCACCGCCTCGCTCACCGCGCCGTCGCGTTCGATCAGAGCGGCCGGGACGCCGAGCATCTCGGTCTTGGCGGCGTTGGAATAGGTCACGAAGCCGCGCTCCATCATCTCCGACGATCCGGGGAGTGCGGTCAGCGCCGCGGCAACGAGGCCGCCGGTGCAGCTTTCCGCCGTTGCCACCATAAGGCCCGCTGCGCGGCAGGCGTCCAGCACCTCCGCCGCCTTGCGCGCGATGTCGTCCCCGGCCATCACATCCCCCTCAGCATGCGCAGGGCCAGCAGCAGCACGGCGGCGAGCGCGCCCGCGATCACGTCGTCCGCCATCACCCAGAGCGCGCCGCGCCGCCGGTCCGCCCAGCCGACCGGGCCGGGCTTGGCCATGTCGAGGGCGCGGAACAGGGCGAAGGCAGCGAGCAGCCACAGCGGCGCGGGGCGGGGCAGGGCGAGCAGCGCCAGCCATTGCCCGGCGATCTCGTCGATCACCACCCAGCCGGGATCGCCCGTCACTCCGCTCGCCGTGACCGCCCAGGCGCCGAGCACCGTCGCCGCCAGCGCCGCCACCGGCAGCGCCCAGGGTGACGCGGTAAGCAGTCCGGCGCCGGCCAGCAGCGCCGCCGCCGATGCCGCCGTGCCGGGGGCGACCGGCACGCGGCCGAGGCCGCCACCGCCGGCGATGGCCCGCGCCACGCGCCGGACGCAGGCAGCGGCCGCCTGGGCGGCAGGAAGGGCAGGGTCGTTCATGCGGCGCCAGGATAGAGCCGCGGCCGGCGCGCCGCCACGGCTATGCGGGCGCGCCGCGATGCGACATCATTGCGGCGCGGGCAATCGGCATGCAGGGGCGGATGACGGATCGGTCAGGCGGGCGCAGCGCAGGCGGGCGCAGCGCAGGCGGGCGCAGCGCGGGGATGGATCGCTGAATGCCGGGCCGCGCGCTCGCCGCGACGGTGCAGACGCTGCTGCTGCTGGTGGTGGTGATCGGCCTCGTCATGCTGCCGATCGTGCTGGCGCTGCCCGACCCGCGCGGCGCGGTCGCCATGTTCCTGTTCGGGCCGCTCGCCGATCTGCGCCATCTCGGCAACATCATCGAGATCGCGACCCCCCTGATGTTCACCGGACTCGCGGTGGCGCTGATGTTCCGCGCCGGCATGTTCAACCTTGGGGCGGAGGGCAGTTTTTTTCTGGGCGCCGTGTTCGCGACCTTCGCGGCGCTGCGCCTGCCGCTGCCGGACTGGGCGATGGCGCCGGGGGCGGTGCTGTTCGGCGCCTGCGCCGGCGCCCTGGTCTGCCTCATTCCGGGCGTGCTGCGGGCGCGCTTCGGCGCATCCGAACTCGTCTCCTCGCTGATGCTGAACTATGCCGCGCTGTTCCTCGGGCTTTATGTCGTCAACTACGTGCTGCGCGATTCGGATGCCGGGGCGATGCTGTCGTACCGGCTGCCGGCGGCGGCGCGGCTGGCGCGCATCCTGCCGGGGACGCGGGTGCATGAGGGGGTGCTGGCGGCGCTCGGCGCCTGCGTGCTCGGCGCCGTCTATCTGTTCGGGACGCGGGCGGGATACGAGGCGCGGGTGGTCGGCGCCAATCCCGGTTTCGCCCGCCATCTCGGCATCCGCATCACCGTCGTGGCGGCCACCGTGCAGGCGCTCGGCGGGTTCATCGCCGCCGCCGGCGGGGCTGTCGAGTTGCAGGGGATGTATCTGCGCTTCTCCTGGCAGGGGCTGCCGGGGCAGGGCTGGAACGGGCTCGTGGTGGCGATCCTGGCCGGCAACAACCCGCTGCTGGTGCCGCCGGCGGCGCTGGCGCTGGCGTGGCTGCAGGTCGGCGGCGATCTGCTGGCGCGCAACTACGAAGTGCCGGCGGAAGTGGTCGGGCTGGTGCAGGCGCTGGTGATCCTGGTCGCGACCGCGACGGCCCTGCGCCGCGCCTTCCGCCCGCAGCGCCTGTGGGCATTCCGGTCCACCGGGCGGGAGCGGCGCGATGTGGCATGAGCTGCTGCTGCATCTCGGCGGCGGCGCGTTCCTCGCCGCGGTCCTGCGCGTCACCACGCCGATCCTCCTCGCCGCCCTCGGCGCCCTGATTTCCGACCGCGCCGGCGTGATCAATATCGGCATCGAGGGCATCATGCTGGCCGGCGCCTTCGCCGGCGTGGTCGGCAGTGCCGCAACCGGCAGCGCGTGGCTCGGCCTTGCCGGCGCGATCCTGGCCGGCTGCGCGCTCGGGGCGGCGCTGTCGTTCGCGGTGCATACGCTGAAGGCCGATCTGGTGCTGAGCGGGATCGACCTCAATCTCGCCTGCGCCAGCGGCACCGTGCTGCTGCTCTATGCGCTGACCGGCGACAAGGGCATGTCGGGCAGCCTGGCGAGCAAGGTGCTGCCGACGATCGACCTGCCGCTGCTCGATCGTGTGCCGGTGCTGGGGGCGGCGTTCGGCCATCAGCATGTCCTGACCTGGGCGAGCCTGCTGGCGGTGCCGCTGGTCTCCGTCCTGCTGCTGCGCACGCGCTTCGGCCTCCGGCTGCGGGCGGTGGGCGAGAATGCGGAGGCGGCGGCGATCGCGGGCGTGCGGGTGGCGCGGACGCAGTTTGCCGCGCTGGTGCTGTCGGGCGCCTTCGGCGGGGTCGCCGGTGCGTTCCTCTCGATGGGCTATGTCAGCTGGTTCACCGGCGGCATCAGTGCCGGGCGCGGCTTCATCGCCATCGCCGCCGAGGTGATGGGCGGCGGCATGGCGGCCGGCGCCTTCCTCTCCGCCCTCGTGCTCGGAGCGGCGGAGGCGCTGGCGACCGACCTGCAGGGCATCGGCCTGCCGAGCGAGCTGATGCAGACCGTGCCCTATATCGTGCCGGTGATCGCGCTGGTGCTGCACGCGGCGCGCCGGCGCGGCGGCTGAGCGGCGGCGGTGCTCACAGCCGGCCGATCCACAGCGCCCGCTCATCGCCGCGCGGATCGGCGGCGATGTGCGGGTCGGCATCGAAGATCATGGTGCGCCGCTCGGCGGTGTCGAAATGCGGCCAGTGCGGCAGGCCGGGGGCGCCGGGACGCTCGCCGGCGATGAAGCGCACCCAGGCCGCGTGCATGATCGGCAGCGCCGCGCCAGGACGGTCCCACACCGACGGCAGTTCGCTGGCATGTACCGCATGGCCGGCGAACGGCCCCGACGCGGCGGGCACGTCGAAGCGGTACATCCAGGCCGATCCGCCGGCATCGACCTGCGCCTCGGCGACGCGCAGGGTGGGGATCCAGTATTCCTCGGCGGTCAGCATGCGCCAGTGGCGTTGCGCAGGCGAAAGCTCGGCGAGCGTCGTGGCATAGCCCTGCGCCTGGGCAGCGAAGGCATCGGCGCTCATGTTGGAGAGCAGCGATTGCGGGATGGCCCCGGCCGCCCTGGCCGGGTCGGGGATGAACAGCACGCTCTCATCGGCGGCGGTGCCGAGCAGCAGCGTGATGCCGGCGGCGCTGCCGGCGGCGACGGCATCGACCGGGCGGCGCGGCAGGAAGGCCTGGTCCATCACCGGGCGGAAGGGATAATCGAGCGGCGGATCGGCCAGCACCGCCTGTTCCGCCGCCAGGATGCGCGCGGTCGGCAGGTCGAGCGGCGAGGCCCCGGCGGCGGCGGCGAACTGGCGGGCGATTTTCGCCCCTTCCTCCTCCGTGAACACGGTCTGGCCGCTGCCGCTCTCCACGATCGCGCGGCGGAACAGCGGCGTGGCCGAAGGGGCGGCGAGCAGGGCGCAGACATCCTTTGCCCCCGCCGACTGGCCGCCCAGCGTCACCCGCGCCGGGTCGCCGCCGAAGGCCGCGATGTTGTCGCGCACCCAGGCCAGCGCCTGCGCCTGGTCGCGCAGCCCGTTGCAGCCGCTGCCGGCATATTCGGCGCCGAGCAGCGTGCCGAGATCGAGGAAGCCGAAGGCGCCGAGGCGGTAGCCGACGGTCACGCACACCACCCCGTCGCGGGCGAAGGGGGCGCCGTCGAGCAGGCTGCTGCGGGTCGTGCCGGCGGTGTTGCCGCCGCCGTGCAGCCAGACGAACACCGGATGCCCGCCCCCCTGCGCCGGCGCCCAGACGTTGAGATAGAGGCAGTCCTCGCTGGTCGGCAGGTCGGGGCTGTCGGGCGACGGGGGCTGGATCGCCGCCGGGGCGAAGGCCAGCGCCGGGCGCACGCCGGACCACGGTACCACCGGCTGCGGCGGGCGGAAACGCAGCGATCCCACCGGGGGTGCGGCGTAGGGAATGCCGCGGAAGACGCGCACCCCATTCTCCAGCCTGCCGCCGAGCGTGCCGGCGCGCGTCGCGACCTCGGTGGCCGGCGCGTCGGCCGCCGCGGCGCGCGCGATCAGGGGTGTGGCGAGCAGGCCGAGCAGGGTGCGGCGTGTCGGTTGCGTAAACGGATGCGTCATCATTCCTCCCCGGACGCGGCGCGGGCACGCGCGGCGAGGAGATGGAGTTCCCGGGCGCGCGCCAGCAGCAGCAGGCGCACATCATCCACCGGCGGGCCGCCGCCGCGCAACGGGGCGCAGGCATCACGCTGCCACCGCCTCCGGCCGAACGCCGGGTGCAGCATCAGCGCCGCCCCCTCGCCCTCGAACGCGGCACGGTTGCCGGTGTCGAGATAGCTCTCCGCGGGCAGTGCCTCGGCCAGCAGCACGTCGTGGCGTGCGAGTTCAATGTGCCGGTAATCGACCTCGGCCATCGTCCGGTCCGGCACGATGGTATGTCCGTTGAGGAGGTATTTGACCGGGATCAGGACGCCGCCCAGGAACACGGCATGGTCGGGCGAGAGCAGCAGGTCGCGCACCGGCACGCCGGGCGCGACGGCATCGCGGCGAATCCGGATCGGCCGCACCGCGTCGGGGTCGGCATGCCGCGCCGGAGCCAGACGCCGCCGCCCGCACCAGACCACCGGCACCACGCCGCCGAAGCGTGCACACACGAGGTCGCCCGGCGCCAGCCGCTCGACCGGGAGGGGGCCGGCCGGCGTCAGGATGTCGGTTCCGGCCAGGAAACAGGCCGGCACGCCGTTCTGCGCCACCGCATTGGCGAGCGCGAGGCCCCAGGTATCGGATGCGTCGGTGCTGGCGCGCACGGTGATCGCCGTCACCGGCACATCCGGCGTGACCACGACCACGGCATCGGGGTTGCTGTTGCCGGCAAAGGTCTGCGTCACATCGACGATGCCGCCCGCGGCGGTGACCGAGGCGGCATCCGGGGTTGGCGCGAGCGGCGTGAAGGTCCAGCCTGCCGTGCCGACCGGCTGGCTCGCCTGCCCCTGCGCGGTGAAGGTGAAACTCGCGCCGCCGCCGGCGTCGCTGTCCCACAGGACGAAGGTGGTGCCGGCCGGGGCTGCGACCTTCTGCCCGTTTTCGAGAAACAGGTAGGTGATGAAGGTGCTCTCGGCGCCGCCGGCGCTGCTGTTGCCGGACACGGCAAGCCCGGCGGCGCCGCCCGGGATGCCGAGCGAGGCGAGGGTCGGGTTGGTGAAATCGGCGCTGCCGCCCGCCGCCGTCACCTGTTCAAACATCGGGCCATTGGTGACGAGCAGGTCGCCCACCGCCGGCGTTGCGTTGCCGCCGACGGTGGCAAGCCAGGTCAGCGCCGATCCGGTGGTGCCGGGTGTCGCCTCGCCGCTGGTGGCATAGATGCCGCCGGGCGCGACCGGCGCGGAACTGAGCGGAACGCCGGCCAACCCACCCTCCCGTCGATAACGCCAGCGTCAATATTGCCTGATCGCGCGCAGCCTGGGCAGAGGTGCCGACGTCTCAGCAGCGTTATTTCTGCGTGACCTCGACCGCCACTTCGTTCCTGCGAAGGAATGGGATCGTCCAGGGCGGGTCATAGAACCAGGCGAGCGGCGCCCCCGTGGCCTGCCACGCGCTGCCGCCGATGGTGCGCAGCAGCCGTGCCTGTTCGCCGGCGACGGATTGCGGCGTCGGCAGGCCGGAGAAGCGCAGGACGGCGTAGGTCTGCGCCGGCACGGTGACGATCCGCACCGCCGGATCGGTCGGCACCGGCAGCGTCGCCGCGGTGTAGCGCGCGGGCATGAAGAAGCGGATGGTCCAGCGTCCGTCGCCGGCGGCTTCCTGTGCCACCGGCGCGGTCATCGCGATCGCCGTCCCCTCCCGCTGCTGGCCGACCGGCGCGGTCATGGCGATCTTTGCCTGGGCGCGATTGGCCCCGAATATGTAATCGGCGAGACGGCGGAAGCCGGCATAGCGGGCGTGCCGCTCGGTTCCCTCGACCGTCGTCTCGGCCGCGAGGCGCGCATCGTAGCGCCGGATCTGGACGTCACCCAGGGTGGCGAGGGTGACGAAATGCGGCTCCTCGGTGCCGGAGCGGATGCCCAGCACGGTGCAGGCCGGCAGGGTGAGGCTGGCGAGCAGCGCCATGATGCGAACCGCTTTCATTCCGCAAATCTAGGCGTCACCGGCGCGGCGCAAGGCCGGCACCCGCAGTGCGGCGCATTTGCGCATGACGGAGGGCAGTGCCTCGTCCGGCAGCGCCGTGATCGGGCGCAGGAATCCGGATACGCCGATCGCCGCCACCTCGGCCGCCATCAGGGTCAGGTGCAGCTCGAAATGGGTGAAGCCATGCCGCACCGTCCCGGCAACGCACCAGGGCGCCGGCATCGGTGCGTGCCGGCGCCATTCCTCCGCCGTCCAGGGTTGGGGGCGCCAGGGCGTGCCGGGCAGCTCCGTCATGCCCCCGAGCAGCCCGCGCGGCGGACGGCGGCGCAGCAGCACCCGGCCGGCGCCATCGGCAAGCCAGAAATGCACGCCGTGGCGCAGCGGACGCGGCTTCCTGCCGGCGCGGCGCGGCAGCGAGGCGGCAATGCCGGCACGCTGCCCGGCGCAGTCGTCGCGCCACGGACAGAGCGTACAAAGCGGCGCTGCCGGCCCGCACACGGTGGCGCCGAGGTCGAACAGCGCCTGCGCGAAATCCGCGGGACGGGCGAGCGCCGCCGCGTCCCCGCCGAGGGTCGCGGCGGCGGCGGCGATCCGGCTGCGGCTTTCGGGCAGCGGATCGGCGATCGCGAACAGGCGGGCCACCACCCGCTCGACATTGCCATCGACCGGCACGACGGGGACGCCGAAGGCGATGGCGGCGACGGCGGCGGCGGTGTAGGGGCCGATGCCGGGGAGCAGGCGCAGCCCCGCGAGATCGCGGGGGAACCCGCCGGCCGCGGCGACGGCCCTGGCGCAGGCATGCAGGTTGCGGGCGCGGGCGTAGTAGCCGAGGCCGGCCCACGCCGCCATAACTGCCGCTTCGTCGGCCGCGGCCAGCGCGGCGATGTCGGGAAAGCGGGTGAGGAAACGGCCATAATAGGGTATAACGGCGGCGACCGTGGTCTGTTGCAGCATGATTTCGCTGAGCCAGACGCGGTAGGGATCGGCGGCCTCGCCCGTTTGCGCACGCCACGGCAGATGGCGCCGGTTGCGGTCGTACCAGGCGAGCAGCGCAGCGGCAGGGGGCACGGGCGGGGTATGGCGGACGAGCAGGACGGCGGCAAGGGCAGGTCTTTCACCGGAGGACCGCGCCCGCTGGGCGCCGTGCTGCCCGCGGTCACCCACCCGGTGTTCCGCCGCCGGATGCTTTCCGCCGCCCTGATCATGGCCGACTGGCCGGCGATCGTAGGCCCCGGGCTGGCGCAATCGGCCGAACCGCGCCGGCTTTCCGGCGGCACGCTGACCCTCGCCTGTAGCGGCCCGCAGGCGCTGGCGCTGCAACACCTCGCCCCCGCGCTGATCGAGCGCATCAACGGCTATCTCGGCACGGCGACGGTCGAGCGCCTGCGCTTCGTGCAGACGGCGTGGCCGACACCGGCAACGCCCCCGCGCCAGAAGGCGGCGGTACCGGCGGATCGGTCGGCCGGCGCGGCGCCGGCGCCGGAGATCCCCGGGCTGCCGCCGGGGGAACTGGGCGAGGCGCTGCGGCGACTCGCCCGCGCGATCTTGACGGAACGGGGCCCGCAGTGATGCACCTGTCCCGGCCCCACAGGCTGCCTGGCCGGGGCGCAACAACGAGGTTTCTGATGACCCTGTCCCGCCGCGCGCTGTTGCTGGCGCCGCTCCTCCCCGCCCTGCTGCCGCTTGCCCCGCGCCGCGCCCGCGCCGACGACGATCCGCGCATGGCCGAGCGCGCCATCGGCCAGGCGGGCGCACCGGTCACGGTGCGGGAGTATTTCTCCCTTACCTGTCCCCATTGCGCCCGCTTCGCCAAGGAGACGCTGCCGCAGATCCACAAGGATCTGATCGATACCGGCAAGCTGCGCTATGTCTATGAGGATTTCCCGCTCGATCAGGTGGCGCTGACCGCGGCGATGGTGGCGCGGGCGCTGCCGCCGGCGCGCTACGAGCCGTTCGTGCTGGCGCTGCTGGCAAGCCAGGACCGCTGGGCCTTCGCCCGCGATGCCAACACCACCGCAGAGATCGGCAAGATGGCGGCGCTGGCCGGCATGTCGCACGAGACGTTCGAGAAGACGATCGCCGACGAGAAGCTGCGCGATGCCATCCTGACCGCGCAGGATCAGGCGGAGAAAAGATACCACGTCGATTCCACGCCGACCTTCATCTTCACCGGCCCGACGCAGAAGGATCGCCACGAATCGGGGGAAATGACGTACGACGCCTTCGCCAAGGTGGTCGCCGAGGTGGGCGGCGCCACCGGATAGCGAAGGGGGACACACGCTTGCCGGTCAGCTTCAGCCGCCTGTCGATCGCCGGGTTCAAGAGCTTCGCCGAGCCGGCGGTGGTGGAGATACGGCCCGGGCTGACCGGCATCGTCGGCCCCAACGGCTGCGGCAAGTCCAACGTGGTGGAGGCGCTGCGCTGGGCGATGGGCGAAAGCTCGGCGCGTTCGCTGCGCGGCGGCGAGATGGACGACGTGATCTTCGCCGGCACCGCCGCACGCGCCAGCCGCAACATCGCCGAGGTGACGCTGGTGGTGGAGGACGCCGCCGGCACCGCGCCGCCGCCGTTCCACGAGGCGCCGGAACTGGAGGTGACGCGGCGCATCGAGCGCGGCACCGGCAGCGCCTTCCGCGTCAACGGCCGGGAAGCGCGGGCGCGCGACGTGCAGACGCTGTTCGCCGATCTCGCCAGCGGTGCCCGCGCCTCGGCGATGGTCAGCCAGGGGCGGGTCGGCGCGCTGGTGGCGGCACGGCCGGAGGAGCGCCGCGCGATCCTGGAGGAGGCCGCCGGCATCACCGGCCTGCACGCCCGCCGCCACGAGGCGGAACTGAAGCTGCGCGCCGCCGAGCAGAACCTGGAGCGCGCCGACGACCTCGCCGGCCAGTTGCAGGCGCAGCACGAGACGCTGAAGCGCCAGGCGCGGCAGGCGGCACGCTACCGCAACGTCTCCGTCGCGATCCGCAGCGCGGAAGCGGAGTTGTTCGCCCTCCAGCGCGCGCGGGCGGAGGCCGGGCGGGCGGCGGCGGCGGCGGCGCTGCATGCGGCGCAGATCGCGGCGGCGGCGGCGACCGCCGTCGCGACGGAGG
>JAJZNE010000103.1 GCA_021847995.1 Pseudomonadota bacterium
AAGGGACGTTGCACCGAGAACAATGCAGGCGACGGTGTGCGGCGACATGGGTACACCTCTTCGGTCAGGCGCGCCTGCTGCTGCGGCGTCACCGTAGGCGGCGGCGGGGCAGTCGGCGCCGGCGGTTGCAGCGTCGGCGGTGGCGGGGTCGGCGTCGGCGGGCGCAGGGCCGGCGGTTGCCGCGTCGGGGTCGGCGGGGTCGGCGGGGTCGGCGGGCGCAGGGCCGGCGGTTGCAGCGTCGGCGGCGGCGGCGTGGGCACCGGCGGCTGCGCCACCGGCTGCGGCGGTTGCGCCGGGGCCGGGGCCGGCGGAGTCGCGGGGGCCGGCAGTTCGGTCGGTTTCGTTTCGGTCTGTTTGCCTACTTCCGCGCCCGGCGGCTGGAACAGCACCTGAAACGACGGCGAGACCGCCGGGCGCAGCGGGCTGCGGTGCGAGAGCAGGAACATCGCCAGCAGCACCAGATGCAGCAGCGCCGAGACGACCAGCGTCCAGAACCGCCGCCGTTCCGCGGAGGTGCGGACCCGGCTGCGCCCATCCGCGCGCAGGGGCAGCGGGGCGGCGGCGGGCAGCGCGGCAAACGGGGTGTCCGGCGGCGTCATCCGCGTCGCTGTCGCTCATTCGGCACGTACCCGGCATGCCGTGACACGCCGCGCGGCGTCAAGCCGCGCGCCACGGTTCCCGGGCCGGTGTGACATTGCGCCGGGACCGGGGCGCCGGGACCGGGGCGCCGGGACCGGGGCGCCGGGACCGGGGCGCCGGGACCGGGGCGCCGGGACCGGGGCGCCGGGGCCGGCGCGCCGGGAGCGGAGGCGATCCGGCGGACGGAGAAATAGGTGCAACCGGCCGCCGGCGCAAACCCGCGCCGGACAGGTCAGGTTTCCCGTTCTGGCGCGGCGGGCACCGGGGCGCCCATTTCCCCCCGCGGGCCGCACCGGTTGCCCCCGTCCCGCCGTGCCGGCGTTTCCGCTCCGCCCGCTCAGCCGAAGCGGTTCGACCGCGGGAACCCGTTCGGCGCCGGCCTGCCGGCCTCCGCCCGCTCGCCGAGCCAGGGGCGCAGATCGGTCTCGGTGCGCGTGCGCTCGCCGAGTTTCCAGCTCAGTCCCTCGGCAAGCGCGAAAACGCGGGCGTCGGCCAGGCCGCCGTCCCTGTAGCGTTGCAGTGCGACCCCGGTGCCGCGCGCCAGTTCCGGCACCTGCTCCAGGGGGAATACCAGCAGCCGCCGGTTCTCGCCCAGCACGGCGACATGATCGCCGTCGGCCGGCACGCACACCCGCGCCTCCTCGCCCGGCCGCAGGTTCAGCACCTGCTTGCCGGTGCGCTTCTCCGCCACCAGGTCGCCCGACTTGACCACGAAACCGCGCCCGCCGGCGGAAGCGAGCAGACAGCGTGCGCCATCGCGCAGCACGAACAGCGCCAGCACGTCATCCTCATTGGCGAGTTCGGCAAGCAGACGCACCGGCTGCCCGTCGCCGCGCCCGCGCGGCAGGTCGGCGGCGCGCAGCGAATAGGCACGGCCGTTGGTCGCGAACAGGCACAGAAGGTCGGTGGTCTCGCAGGCAAGCAGCAGGCGCAGCCGGTCGCCCTCCTTGAATTTGAGATCCGTCGGATCGGCGACACTGCCGCGCGCGGCCCGCACCCAGCCTTTTTCGGACAGGATCGCGGTGATCGCCTCGCGCTCCACCAGCGCGTCCTGCGTCACTGCCACCGCCGGCGGCGCCGCGGCGAGGCGCGTGCGGCGGGTACCGAGCGCGCCGGTGCCGAATTTCCGGCCGGTCTCCTCAAGCTCCAGCAGGATGCGCTCCCAGCGCCTGCCCTCGTCGCCGAGCAGGGTTTGCAGGTCGCGCGCCTCCCTGGTCAGCGCCTTGTGCTCGCGGCGCAATTCCATCTCCTCGAGCCGGCGCAGCGAGCGCAGGCGCATGTTGAGGATCGCCTCCGCCTGCACGTCGGAGAGCGAGAACGCCGCCATGATCGCGGGTTTCGGCTCATCCTCGGTGCGGATCAGGCGGATCAGTTCGTCGAGGTTGAGGAAGACGGCGAGGAATCCGGTTAGCACCTCCAGCCGGCGTTCGATCGCGCCAAGGCGGTGGCGGGCGCGGCGGATCAGCACCTGCTCGCGATGATCGAGCCAGTGGCGCAGCACCTCCCGCAGGCCCATCACGCGCGGCGTGCGGTCGGCGCCGAGCACGTTCATGTTGAGCGGGAAGCGGGTTTCCAGTTGCGTCGCGCGGAACACCGTCTCCATCAGCACGTCCGGCTCCACCCCGCGCGTCTTCGGCTCCAGCACGAGGCGCACCGTGTCCGTGCTCTCGTCGCGCACGTCACCGAGCAGCGGCAGCTTCTTCGCCTCCAGCAATTCCGCGATCTGCTCGATCAGGCGGGATTTCTGCACCTGATAGGGAATTTCCGTGACCACGATCAGCCAGGTACCGTGCCGGCCGCGCTCCACCTCCCACTTCGCGCGCAGACGGAAGCCGCCGCGGCCGGTCTCGTAGGCCTGCGCGATAGCCGCCGCATCCTCGACCAGCACGCCGCCGGTCGGGAAGTCGGGGCCGGGCATGCGGGCGAGCAGGTCGGCGGTGGTGGCCTGCGGGTTGCGCACCAGGGCGGCGGCGGCGGCGCAGACCTCGCCGACATTGTGCGGCGGGATGGAGGTCGCCATGCCAACCGCGATGCCGGCGGCGCCGTTGGCCAGCAGGTTGGGGAATCCGCCGGGCAGGACAAGGGGTTCCTGCTCCTCCCCGTCATAGGTTGCGCGGAAATCGACGGCATCGTCGTCGATGCCGGCGAGCAGGGCGCGCGCCACCTCGGTCAGCCGCGCCTCCGTGTAGCGCATCGCCGCCGGGTTGTCGCCGTCGATATTGCCGAAATTGCCCTGGCCCTCGACCAGCGGGTAGCGCACGGCGAAATCCTGCGCGAGGCGCACCAGCGCGTCATAGACCGCGACATCGCCGTGGGGATGGAACTTGCCGATCACGTCGCCGACCACGCGCGCGCATTTCTTGAAGCCGGCGGCAGGATCGAGCTTGAGCAGGTGCATGGCGTAGATCAGCCGCCGATGCACCGGCTTCAGCCCATCGCGCACGTCGGGCAGCGAGCGCGACATGATGGTCGAAAGCGCATAGGCCAGATAGCGTTCGGACAGCGCATCGGCGAGCGGCGCGTCCTCGATCTTGCCGGCGAGATCGTCAGGCATGGGCAGCAGACTCCGCGAGCGAGGAAACCATGTCGTAGAGTGCCGCGCGGGCCGCCGGCAACGGGCGGTGATGATGGCCGAAGGCGTCGCGCGCCAGGAAATGCCCCGTCAGGCGCAGCCCGTCGCGCCAGGCCGCCGCATCGCCGAGCGACCCGTCGCGCAGCAGCGCCGGCAGCGCCAGCAGCCGGGCACGCCACTCTCCGGCCGCAGCATCGCTCACCGCCCGGCCGGTGCGCGGCGAGACCCAGACCAGATCCGCGGCCGTCCCCGTCACCGCGCAGGCATCGAGCGCAAGACCATAGCCGAGATCGGCGAGCAACCCCGCCTCCCACCGCACCAGTGCCGCGAGCGCCGGCGGCCCCGCGGCAAGCCCGGCGAGCAGACGCAGCAGCCCGGCAAACACCCGCGGATGCGCCTCCCGCTCCGGTAGCGCGCCCTCCGCGACCGCGCAGGCGGCGCGCAGGATGGCGAGCGCGAGCGGATCGTCCATCGCGAGCGCCGCCGCGGGATGGACGAGCTCGGCCGAGAAACTGCCGAGCTGATCGGCGAGGCGGGCGACCCAGCGTGCCTGCACCACGTTGCCCGGCTGCCAGACCGCCGCCCGGCCGCGGGCGAGGCCGCCGCGGGCGAGGCCGCGATGCGCGCCATGCGCCTCGGTCATGACGGTGGCGACGGCATCCCCTTCCCCGTGCGGCCGGGCGTCGAGCACGATAGCGGGCGCGTCCCATTCCATCGGCCGGCTTCTACACGACGCCGGTCAGTCGGTCATGGCGTCCACGCTGCGCGGAACCGCCGCCCAGACCCAGGCCAGGTTGACCAGGAGCAGGGCCGCCGTCACCAGGAACACGAAGCGCAGGCCGATCGTCGCCGCCACCAGGCCACCGGTCAGCGGCCCGAGCGAATTGCCGAGGAAGGTGGCCGAGGCGGTCAGGCCATAGACCAGGCCGCGGTCGGCGGCCGGGACCAGGCGCCCGACCAGGGCATTGCCGGTGGGCAGGATGCCGCCGATGAACAGGCCGACGCCGAACCGTTCGGCGACGAACACCCAGTAGCCCGGCGCGAAGGCCTGCGGCGCGCTGAACAGTGCCGCGCCCAGCAGGCTGATCAGGAGCACGCGGCGATACCCCAGGCGGTCGCTGCGTTTTCCGAGGAACGGCGAAGCGATCACGTCGGCCAGGCCGGTGACGGAAAATGCGATGCCGCCGAGCGTGGCAAGATTGGGCACGTTGCCGGCCAGCGCCTGGACATAGAGCGTCACCACCGGCTGCACCGTGCGCACGCCGAACTGCGCGAACAGCAGCACGACGAACAGCGGCAGCACTCCGGACGCCCCGGCCAGGGCGCGCAGCCCGGCGAAGGCGGAGCCGCGGCGCTGGCCGGGCGGCGGGGGCGCGAAGCGCTCCGCCACCAGCGCCCAGGCCAGCAGCATGGCGGCAGCGGCGAGGGTCGCGGCGAAGAAGAATGGCACGCGGTAGCTGCCGCTCAGGTCGGCAACCAGGCCACCCACGATCGGCCCGGCGAGGCCGCCGACAAGCTGCCCGGTGCTGAGCCAGCCGAGGGCAAATCCCAGTCGGCGTTCCGGCACCTGGCTCGCGACCAGGGTGATCGCGGCGGCGGAGAAGCCGGCGAAGGCGCCCATCAGGATGCGGAAGGCAAGCATCTGCCAGACCGTCTGCGCGACCCCCATCAGCGCCGTGAACAGCGCGATGGCGAAGGAGGAGCGCAGCAGCATCAGCTTGCGCCCGTGCCGGTCCGACAGCCGGCCCCACAGCGGCGAGAGGAACGCGGCCACCAGGGAGGTGATGCCGTTCAGCACGCCGGTCCAGACATCGACCGCCGCCGGCGTCCGCACGCCGAGTTCGGGCAGGAACAGCGGCAGGATCGGGCTCAGGATGGTAAAGCCGAGCGTCATCACGAACTGGATGCCGACCATGACCCAGAGCGTGCGCTGCCAGTCCGGCGGTTCCGCGGCAAGGTTCTGCGCCGCCTCCGGCATCGCCCGATCCATCCCCGACATCCCTCCTCCGCCGATCGTGCCCGCAATACCGGGCAGCGTCCATGACAGGGCGTGTCCGTCATCCGGCAGCGCAGGCATGCAGGGACTGGACAGACAATCGGCGGCGGCGGACGCTGGATGCCTCGACAGAGGAGGACAGGCATGGCGACGTCACCGCGCTGGCAACGGCGGCCGGAGGGATCGACCTGGGGTGATTTCGGTCCCGACGATGAGCTCGGCCGCCTCAATCTCGTCACCGCCGAGAAGGTGCGGCAGGGCGTGGCGGAGGTGCGGGAGGGGCGGACATTCTGCCTCAGCCTGCCGCTCGACTATCCCGGCGGCAGCGTGCTCAACCCGCGCCGCACGCCGCCCGAACTGCGCCCGACGCTGCGCAACGGCCGGCCCAACATGACCTATCCGCTGCGCTGCGACGATCCGCGGCTGACCGACGTGATCTGCGATGATCAGGTGCTGCTGACGCTGCAATATTCGACGCAATGGGACAGCCTCGCCCATGTCGGGCAGATGTTCGATGCCGACGGCGACGGGATCGTCGAGGACGTCTTCTACAACGGGTTCCGCGCCGGCCGCGACGTGATCGGGCCGATGGACTATTCCGGGCCGGAGCCGAAGCCCACGGGGGTGCCATCGGGCGCGCGGCGGCTCGGCGTCGAGAACATGGCCGCCGCCTGCATGCAGGGCCGCGCCGTGATGATCGACCTGGAGGCGCATTTCGGCGCAACCGGCAGGCTGGTCGGCCACGATGACCTCATGGAGGTGATGGCGCGCGATCAGGTGGTGGTGGAACCGGGCGATTTCGTCTGCCTGCGTACCGGCTTCGCCGCGCGGCTGCTGGCGATGGGCAGGCAGCCGGACGCGGCGCGCCTGCACGCGACCAGCGCCGCGCTCGACGGGCGCGATCCGCGGCTGCTGGAGTGGGTGACGCAGAGCGGCGCGGTCGCCCTGATCGCCGACAACTACGCGGTCGAGGCAAGCCCGGCACGCCCCTGCACCGATGCCACCTGCGCCTCCCTGCCGCTGCATGCGCACTGCCTGTTCCGGCTCGGCGTCTATCTCGGCGAATTGTGGCACCTGACGGAGCTGGCGGACTGGCTGCGGGCCAACGGGCGGTCCCGCTTCCTGCTCACCGCCCCGCCGCTGCGGCTGCCGGGCGCCGTCGGCTCGCCGGCGACGCCGGTCGCGACGGTCTGAGCGCCGCGCTACGCCGCCGCGACCCTGAGGCGCTCGGCGGCGCGGGTGCGGCCGATCAGGGGCAGCAGGGTGCGCAGGTCGGGACCGTGGTCCTCCCCGGTCAGCGCCAGGCGGAGCGGCAGGAACAGCGCCTTGCCGCGCCGGCCGGTGCGCTGCTTCAGCGCCTCCGTCCAGATCTCCCACACCTTCGCATCCCACGGCTCGGCGGGCAGGGTCTCCAGCGCGGCGGCGAGGAAGGCCCCTTCCCCCTCGATCACCGGCGGGACAATGCTGCCGGCCACCACGTCCCACCAGCCCCGCGCCTCGGCGAGCAGGTCGAGATTGCCGCGCACGGCGCGCCAGAACGCCTCGGTCGCGCCCTCGGGCAGACGGGCGGCGACGGCGGGGAAGTCGAGCGTTTGCAGGACGCGGCGGTTGAGCGCCCGCATCTGGGCCATGTCGAACCGGGCGGGAGCGGCGGAAAAGCGGGAGAAGTCGAAATCGGCGATCAGCTCCGCAAGCGTCGCCGGCACTGGATCGCGCGCCGACCCAAGGCGGGCGAGGTAGGAGGTGATCGCCATCGGCTCCACGCCGTCGCCGCGCAGGCGCCGCAGCGACAGACTGTCGAACCGCTTGGACAGTTTCTCCCCCTCCTCGTCGAGCAGCAGCGGCAGATGGGCGAAGCGCAGCCGCGCCGGGTCGGCGCCGAGGGCGGCCAGCAGATCGAGCTGCACGCCGGTATTGGTGACATGATCCTCGCCGCGGATGACGTGCGAAACGCCGCTGTCGAGATCATCGACGACCGAGCAGAACGTATAGAGCGGCGTGCCGTCGGCGCGGATCAGCACGGGGTCGGAGATCGCCGGCAGCTTCACCTGCCGCCGGCCGAGCACGAGATCGTCCCAGCCGACGGCGCCGCCCGACAGCAGGAAGCGCCAATAGGGCCGCTTCCCCCCTGCCTCCGCCGCCGCGCGCTGGGCCGCCGTCAGTTTCAGCATCGCCCGGTCATAGACCGGCGCCTGGTGGCGGCGGAGGCGCTGCTCGCGCCGGGCGCGCAGTTCCTCCTCGCTCTCGAAGCAGGGATAGAGACGGCCGGCGCGCTTCAGCGCCTCCGCCGCCTCGGCGTAGCGGTCGAGGCGGGCGGACTGGCGGTGCGTCTCGTCCCAGTCGAGGCCGAGCCAGTGCAGATCGTGCCCGATCGCCTCGGCATAGGTGTCGGTGCTGCGCGCGGCATCGGTGTCGTCGAGGCGCAGCAGGAAGCGCGCGCCGTGGCGGCGGGCCCACAGGAAATTGACCAGCGCCAGCCGCGCATTGCCGACATGCAGGAAGCCGGTGGGCGAGGGCGCGAAGCGGGCGCGCAGGACGGGGGCGGTCATTCGTCCGGATCGGGATCGCGGCGCGGATCGAGGGCGCGCCAGTCACACTCCTCTGCCGCTGCCGGACGGTCGGCGAAGTCGGCGAGTTCGGTGCCGCTGCGCCAGCCGCTGTCGCCGGCATCGACCACTTCCACGTCCTCGCCGAAGGCGAACCAGGCGTCCAGCACCTCCCGCGAGGTCAGGCCGGCGGCGCGGCACCGCTCCAGGCTGTCGCGCACATAGCGGCGGGCAAAGGCGTTGGCCTGCATCAGGGTGGGAAATCCGCCGATCTCCTCCACCACATTGTCCTCCGCCCCGCCGGAGAGATCGAGGATGCGCACGCGCCAGCCGCCGGCGGGGGCGAACAGCGGATCGGGTCCGGGATCGCTCATGCGATCAGCGACGTGAAGCCGTTGGTGATCGGATAGCGGCGGTCGCGGCCGAAGGCGCGCTGCGTGATCTTCACCCCCGGCGGCGCCTGCCGGCGCTTGTATTCGGCGCGGTCCAGCATGCGCCAGACACGCAGCACCGTCGCCCGGTCGTGCCCCGCCGCCACCATCGCGTCCACGCTCTGCTCGCCCTCCACCAGGCCGGCGAGGATCGCATCCAGCACCTCGTAGGGCGGCAACGTGTCCTGGTCGGTCTGGTTCGGCTTCAGTTCGGCGGTCGGCGGCTTGGTGATGACACGCTCCGGCATCACCTTCCCCTCCGGCCCGCGGGCGCCGGGCGGCCGGTTGGCATTGCGCCAGCGCGCCAGCGCGAACACCGTGGTCTTGTAGACATCCTTCAGCACCGAATAGCCGCCGCACATGTCGCCATACAGGGTCGCGTAGCCGACCGACATCTCGCTCTTGTTGCCGGTGGTCAGCAGCATGCTGCCGAATTTGTTGGAAATCGCCATCAGCACGAGGCCGCGGGCGCGGGACTGGATGTTCTCCTCCGTGATGTCGGGCGGACGGTCGGTGAACAGCGGCGCCAGCATCTCCGCGAAGGCGCCCATCGCCGGCGTGATCGGCACCGTCTCGCACGAGATGCCGAGCAGGCGGGCGCAGGCGGCGGCGTCGTCCAGACTGTCCCGGCTGGTGTAGGGGCTCGGCAGCATGAAGCTGCGGACATGGTCCGGTCCCAGCGCATCGGCGGCGACGGCGGCGGAGAGCGCGCTGTCGATGCCGCCGGAGAGGCCGAGGATGACGCCGGGAAAGCCGTTCTTGCGCACGTAGTCGGCAAGGCCGGTCATCAGGCTGCGGTAGATCAGATCGAGCCGTGCCGGCTCCGGCGGCAGGGGATGCGGCGTGCAGACCAGGCGTTCGCCCTGCCGCGTCCATTCGGTGAGGGTGACCGCCTCCGCGAAATGCGGAAGCTGCACGGCGTGGCTGCGATCGGGGTTGAGGACGAAGCTCGCGCCGTCGAACACCAGTTCGTCCTGGCCGCCGACCAGGGCGGCGAACACGAAGGCCAGGCCGGTTTCGACGACGCGCCTTATGCCGAGCTGGACGCGGTATTCGTGCTTGTCCGCCTCATAGGGGCTGCCGTTGATGGAGAGCAGCATCTCCGCCCCGCTCTCGGCGAGGGTTTCCGAGACGGCGGGGAACCACCAATCCTCGCAGGTCATCAGGCCGAGCCGGAAGCCGCGGAAGACGACCGGGCCGGGGGCGGGGCCGGGGTCGAACACCCGCTTCTCGTCGAACACGCCGTAATTGGGCAGTTCGTGCTTCGCACGGCGGGCGATGATGGCGCCGGCGTCCATGACATAGGCGGCGTTATGGAGGCGCCGCCCGTCCTGCCACGGGCCGCCGACGATGACGCCCGGCCCGCCATCCGCCGTGTCGGCGGCGAGTTCGGCGAGGGCGGCCTCGCAGGCGGCGACGAAGGCCGGCTTGCGCACCAGATCCTCCGGCGGATAGCCGCCGATCGCGAATTCCGGCGCGACGACGAGATCGGCACCGAGCCGCGCGGCGGTGGCGCGGGCGCCGCGGATGATCTCCAGGTTGCGGCGCACGCCGCCGACCTCGGGGTTGATCTGGGCCAGCGCGATGCGCAGCGTCTCGGGCATGGCGGGAAGCTAGGGGGCAAAACGCCGCCGATCAATCGGCCGCCGGGCGGGCGCGCGGCAGCATATGCGCTTTCCGACGGGAAATCCTGACCGACGCGAACCCGCGGCGCCCACCGCCCCCGGATCAGCCGGGCCAGGGCGGGCCGGTCGCGGCGGGCAGGGGGAACAGAGTGAACGGGCGCCGCCTGCGCTTGCGCTTGCGGGGCACAAAGGCGGGAAACGGGCCGTCCGGCTTTCTGGTCGCCGCCGCCGGCTTTTCTTTCGCGGCCTCCGCCACCGGCTTCGGCGGCGCGGGCGGCCTGGTCCGGCGCGGTGGGCGGCGGGCGGGAAAGAGGCCGGGCGGGGGTTTGACCCCGAGCATCCGGCAGATCGGGCGGAGATGATGCGCCACCTGCGGCGCGGCCTGGATCAACTCGGCCATGTCCGGTTCGGCGAGGAGATATTCGAGCTGCGAGCGGCCGAAGCTGAGCGCCGTCACCCTTCGCAGCAGCCAGCCGAAGCCTTGCGGGATTTCTTTTCGTTTGGGTTTGGCGTGGTCCGGCCGGGGTGCCGTATCCTCCATCCGGGGTGGCAGCGGCGGCAGGGGCCGGGGCGGGGTGAGGCGGAGCGTGCCCGCCTCAAGGGCGGCGGCGATCCGCAGGATGCGGGCGCCGGTGCTGCGCAGTTTGCACCACACCAGGGCGAGCCAGGGCGCCACCAGCCCCAGCCGCAGCCCCTCGGCGGCGAGGGCTTTGGCGACGCCTTCCACGAGGGTGGCGAAGC
>JAJZNE010000024.1 GCA_021847995.1 Pseudomonadota bacterium
GCCTGGCTTTGGCGTGGTCCGGCCGGGGTGCCGTATCCTCCATCCGGGGCGGCAGCGGCGGGAGGTGGCGGGGCGGGTGAAGGCGCAGCGTGCCGGCCTCAAGGGCGGCGGCGATCCGCAGGATGCGGGCACCGGTGCTGCGCAGTTTGCACCACACCAGGGCGAGCCAGGGCGCCACCAGCCCCAGCCGCAGCCCCTCGGCGGCAAGCGCCTTGGCGACGCCTTCCGTGAGGATGGCGAAGCGTTCGGCCGGGGGGCGGGGCGGGGCTGCGTTCACGGCGTGAGTTATATATAATAACGGACTGCCGGGGCAAGCGGGATTTTCGGCGCGCGTTCCCCGCCGCGGGACAGTGGCCCTGCTTGGCTTCGTCGCGGCACTCCTCGCCATGACGGGGACGGCCGGGCTGCGCGGCGCTGCCCCGCTCGCGCGCGTCGGCCGTCGCCAATGTGGCATTGACAATACCACAATATCCGCGCATAAATCAGGTACAGGATTTACCACAATCGCGGGAGAGGCCGCATGCCTTCCCAACCGCTCTTCTGCCAACGCCGCGCCCCGGCCGCCGCCGCCGGCGCTCTCGGTCGCCCGCCGCGCCTGCCGCCGATCCCGCGCCGCGCACGATGCCGTTCCGGGTCGTCTTACCACCGGCGGGAATGAGCGCCGGCCGATGCGCTTCGCGGGGCCTTCCGACGGCCCTTCATGCAACCGCTCCGAGTGTCATCATGGAACGTCTCACCACCGCCGCCGCGCGGAACATCTTTTATGGCGGCTCCGTCTTCTTCTTCGTCGTGTTCGCCGCCCTGGTCGCCAACAGTTACGTGCAGGCGCGCACCATGGAACGGACGCACCCGATCAGCGCCGCGGTCGCGCACGGCAAGCGAGTCTGGGAGCAGAAGGCCTGCTTCGACTGCCATACGCTGTACGGCGAGGGCGCCCGCTTCGCGCCGGAGATCGGCAAGGTTTGGCTGAAATACGGCGGCGACAGCGATCCCGCCGCGGCCGAGGACGCGCTGAAGTCCTGGTTCGCCGCGCAGCCGACCGGCGTCGCCGGCCGGCATCAGATGCCGCAATTCCACCTCAGCGATGCCGACCTGCATGACCTGATCGCCTTCCTGCGCTGGACCAGCAGCATCAACACGCAGGACTGGCCGCCCAGGCCAGCGGCGAACTGACGCAATGCCTTCCGGGAAACTCTGAACATGAAATACCAGTCCCAACGCGTCGCACTGCCGTATTTCGTCGGCGCGCTGACCATCTTCACGCTTCAGCTCGTCTTCGGCCTGATTGGGGCTGCAATGTATGTCGATCCATTGCTGATCTCCCCGAACATCCTGCCGTTCTCGGTCGTGCGCATGATCCATACCAATGCACTGATCGTGTGGCTGCTGCTCGGCTTCTTCGGGTCCACCTTCTACCTGCTGCCAGAGGAGACCGAGCGCGAGCTGCATTCGCCGCGCCTCGCGCTCGTGCAGTTCTGGGTGTTCTTCGCCGCTGCCGCCTTCACCGTGGTCGGCTACCTGTTCGGCAACTACGGCGGACGCTCCTATCTGGAGCAGCCGATGGTGGTGAAGGTCGGCATCGTGCTGGTGGCGCTGATGTTCCTCTACAACTGCTCCGTCACCGCACTGCGCGGCCGTCGCACCGTGATCACCGGCATTCTGCTGCTCGGACTGTGGGGCATCGCCGTGTTCTTCCTGTTCGCCTTCTACGATCCGGCCAACGTCGTCATCGACAAGATGTTCTGGTGGTGGGTGGTGCATCTGTGGGTCGAGGGCGTGTGGGAGCTGGTGATGGCAAGCATCCTCGCCTTCCTGCTGATCAAGCTGACCGGCGTCGATCGCGAGGTGGTGGAGAAGTGGCTGTATGTCATCATCGGCACGGCACTGTTCTCCGGCATTCTCGGTACCGGCCACCATTACTACTGGATCGGCGCGCCCGCGTACTGGCAGTGGATCGGTACCATTTTCTCCGCCGTCGAGCCGCTGCCGTTCTTCGCCATGGTGATCTTCGCCTTTGCGATGGTGTGGAAGGGCCGACGCACGCATCCCAACGGCGCCGCGCTGCTGTGGTCGCTCGGCTGCGCCGTCACCGCCTTTTTCGGCGCCGGGCTGCTCGGCTTCCTGCACACGCTGGCGCCGATCAACTACTACACGCACGGCACGCAGCTGACGGCGGCGCATGGGCATCTGTCGTTCTACGGCGCCTATGCGATGGTCAACCTGGCGATGTTCACCTACGCCATGCCGCCGCTGCTCGGGCGCGCGCCGTACAGGCAGCGGCTGAACATCGTCAGTTTCTGGATCCTCACCGGCGGCGTCGCGCTGATGTCGGCGGCGCTGATGTTCGCGGGGCTGTTGCAGACGCATCTCGAACGGGTGCTCGGCCAGCCCTACATGGACGTGCAGCCGCAGCTGACGCTGTTCTACTGGATCCGCCTGATCGGCGGCGTGATCACCGCAAGCGGCCTGGTGCTCTATCTGGTCGCGATCCTGGTTCCGGGACGCCGCAAGGTCCCGGTCGCGTCCGGCCTCGTTCCCGCCGAGTGATCCCTAACATCGGTCCGGCGCCGTGCGCGGTGCCGAACCGCAGGAGTTTTCAGAATGTCCCTGGCCCTTGCCAAACAAGCTGCCGACGCGCCGTTCTATCTGCCGACCGGATACGAATGCACGCTGTTCGAGCATGCGTTCCGCAACCGGCTGCCGCTGCTGCTGAAGGGGCCGACCGGCAGCGGCAAAACCCGCTTCGTTGCACATATGGCGGCACGGCTCAGCCTGTCTTTGCAGACCGTCGCCTGTCATGACGACCTGACCGCCGCCGACCTGACCGGCCGCTATCTGCTGCGCGGCGGCGATACCGTGTGGATGGACGGGCCGCTGACCCGCAGCGTGCGCCAGGGCGGCATCTGCTATCTGGACGAGGTGGTGGAGGCGCGGCGCGACGTGACCGTGGTGCTGCATCCGCTGACCGACGATCGCCGCATTTTGCCGCTGGACCGCACCGGCGAGACACTGACGGCGCCCGACAGCTTCATGCTGGTCGTGTCCTACAACCCCGGCTACCAGTCGCTTGTGAAGACGCTGAAGCCGAGCACGCGGCAACGCTTCATCGCGCTGGATTTCGCCTATCCGACCGAGGAGGCCGAGGTGGCGATCGTCGCCGCCGAAAGCGGCCTGCCCGCCGCGCGCTGCCGCCCGCTGGTGTTGCTGGCGCAGCGGCTGCGCACGCTCGCCGATGTCGATCTGCCGGAAGGCTGCTCGACCCGGCTCGTGGTCTATGCGGCGACGCTGATCGCCGGTGGCCTGCGGCTGGAGGAGGCGGTGCGGGCGGCGATGATCGAGAGCCTGACCGACGATGCGGAAACCCGCGCCGGGCTGCTCGACCTCGCGCGGGTGATGCTGGGCTAGCCGCGATGGCATTCCTTCTCGGTCTGCTGGAGCCGGAGGAATTCGTCGGCCGGCGCTGGCATCGTCTGGTCGGCGGCGAGGAGGGCGGCGGCTTTCCTGCCGCCGCCGTGCAGCTGGAGGAGGTGCGGCGGACGCTTGCCATCCTGTTCCGCGGCCTCGGCGGCCCGTCGGCGCTGAAGCTGGCCGCCCTGCGGCGCGGCGAGGCCGGGCATCGGCTGTCCTGGCGCGAGCGGCTCGCCGGTGGCGCGCGCGTCGCGGTGGCACGGCGCGACGCCGAGGCGGTGCGTTTGCCGGCGGTGATCGATGTGCTGCCGGACACCGCGGACAACCGGGCGCTGTATTTGTGGCTGGCGGCGTTGCTTGCGCATCTGCCGGCACGCCCGCCGCAGCCGCCCGGCGTGCTGCGCGACGTGCGCTTCCTGCGCGACGTGGCCGCTGCCACCGCCGCGACGCTGCGCAGCGCGCCAGGGCTGGCACCGGTGCATGCGCGGCTGAGCGCGGCGGTACTGCGGCTGCGGCCGGCGCGCCGCCTGCCGCCGGCTGAGGCGGCGGTGGAGGCGGCGGTGCGCTGTCTGCTGGACGGGGGCGCTGCCGCCGGGTTCGCCGCCGCCTGCGCGCAGGCGTTGGGCGTGCCGGCGCCGCGTGGCTATCGCGGCTTCCGGCCGGTGCCGCTGTGGGGCGAGGCGATCGACACGCCGCCCGCCGCGCTGCCGCCGGCCGCAGACGACAGTGTGTCGGGCGGCCGGTCGGCGGAGGGCGACCAGCGGACGCACAAGGCGCGGCGGCAGGAGCAGGAGCAGACCGGGCGGCGCGACTGGCTCGCGCTCAACCGATTCGAGAAGATGCTGTCGATGACGGAATCGATGAACCTCGCCCGGCCCGTCGAGGACGATGACGAACAGGGCGCCCGCCGCGCCGCCGACGACGCGGACGAGATCGTGCTGTCGCAGCATGGCAGGCGGGCGGCGACGCGGCTCCGACTCGAGCTCGATCTCGCGCCGCCGGCAGCGGACGGGGAGGCGGCGGCCGCGGGGCTGCGCTACCCGGAATGGGACTGGCGCCGCCGCATCTATCGCCCGGCCTATTGCCGTGTCCTCGCCGGCCCTGCCCCCGCGGCGGACGAGGCCATGCCGCTGACGCCGGCGGCGCGGCGACGGATCCGCCATGTACGGCGGCAGTTCGCGGCGCTGCTGCCGACGCGCCAGACGCTGCGGGCGCAGCCGGACGGCGAGGAGCTTGACCTGGAGGCGCTGGTGCGTGCAGAGGCCGACCGCCGCGCCGGCAGCACCCCGGCCGAGCGCCTGCATATGACGACGCGGCCGGCGACGCGCGACCTGGCGGTGGCGCTGCTGGTGGATGTGTCGCTGTCAACCGACAGCGCTGCCGGCACGCAGCGGGTGATCGATACGGCGCGCGAGGCGGCGCTGGTGTTCTGTCACGCGCTCGATGCCAGCGGCGACGCCAGCGCGGTGTTCACCTTCACCTCGCGCGGACGGCAGGCGGTGACGGTGCGCAGCGTCAAGGGCTTCGACGAGACGCTGTCGCCGACTGTGCTGCGCCGTCTGGGCGGCATGCAGCCGGGCCACTATACGCGCATCGGCGCGGCGCTGCGGCATGTCGCGGCGGTGTTGCAGCGCCAGCCGGCGCGCCAGCATCTGCTGCTGCTGCTGACCGACGGCAAGCCCAACGATGTCGATCATTATGCCGGCCGCTTCGGCATCGAGGATACAAGCCGCGCGGTCAAGGAAGCCCGCCGCGCCGGCACGCTTGTATTCGCGATCGCGATCGATGCCACGGCGGCGATGCTGCCGACGCTGTTCGGGCACGGCGGCTTCGCGGTGGCGGCGAACCCGGCGCGGCTGCCGCTCAGCATCAGGGCGCTTCTGCGCCACGTGATGACCACCTGATCGGCGACGCCGGCCGCCGCCGGCGCACACGGCGGCGGCGCGGTCAGCCGCGCCGGTTCCACCCTGCGCTATTTTTCCGGCGCGTCGCCGCGATAGATCGACGGGTCCGCCGTGCCCTGCACCAGCAGCGCGCCGAGCAGGCCCCGTTCCATGCGGCTGAGGGCATGATCGACCAGCAGGAACCTGCCCGGCGTCGGCAGACTGAGATCGATCACGGTCGCGCCGCCGGGCGGCACGCTGACCGTCTGCACGTCGGTCAGCGGCGGGCTGGTCAGGCTGCCGGCATTGTAGACGCGATCGAAGATGGTGCCGATCACGTGGAACGACGACGTGAAGTTCGGCCCGCCGACGCCGAAGAAGATGCGGATATGCTCGCCCACCTTGGCGCGCAGCGGATGTTCCTGCGTCAGCGCGCCGACGCCGCCGTTGAACAGGAAGTATTCCGGCCGCTCGTCCAGCAGCTTGTCAACGCTGAATTCCTGCAGGCCGGAATCGCCGAAATGCCCGGCCGTGTAAAGCTCGCCCTGCATCACATAGAATTCCCGGTCCACCTTGGGCAGGCCGCCGACCGGCTCGACCAGGATCATGCCGTACATGCCGTTGCTGATGTGGTTGGCGACCATCGGTGTCGCACAGTGATAGACGAACAGGCCCGGATGCAGGGCCTTGAACACCAGGGTTCTGCTCTCGCCCGGCGCCACCTCGGTCAGCGGCGCGCCGCCGCCCGGGCCGGAGACGGCGTGCAGGTCGATGTTGTGCAGCATGGTGCTGTCGGGCGCGTTCTTCAGCGCCAGTTCCACCGTGTCGCCGACGCGCACGCGCAGCATCGGGGCCGGTATGCGGCCGTTGAAGGTCCAGAAGTCATAGGTTGCGCCGTCATCGAGCTGGCCGACGCGCTCGATCGCCTGCAGGTCGTAATGCACCGTTCGCGGCTCACGGTCGCCGACCGGCGGCGGCAGGTCGGCGGGATCGCGCGACACGCTGACCGCCTGCCGGGCGCCGGCGGCGGGCGCCGTTGCCGGTTCCACCTCCACCTTTCCCTCCATGCCGGCGGCGCGATGGCCGGGGACGGTGCAGAAATAGGCGAAGGTGCCGATATCGGCGGCATGGAATACCAGCGTGCTGCTCGCACCCGGCCCCACCACGCGCTGCGACGCGACGTGCAGCTCGGGCAGCGCGATGTCGTGCTCGGCGCCTTCGCCGTTGACCAGCGTGATCTGCACCACCGCGCCCTCCGGCACGTGCAGCGTGGGATTGACCTGCCCGTCGATCGTCCCGCCCTTGCCGATGAACACCATCTTGCCTTGCGCGATGCCGGTGCGCAGCGTGAAGCGGACGTCGGCATGTTGCGCCACCACCTGCGTGCTGGCGGCCGGCGGGGAGGATTGCGTCTGTGCCGCAGCGGGGGTTCCGAGAAGTGCGAGGGCGCTGGCGGCAAGCAGCAGCCGACGCAGACGGGAGCATGGCGGCATGGCAAGGTTCCTCCTTCGCGGAGTGCGTATAGGGCCTATCGGCCGGTCATGTCGTTGCGGCAGGTCAACCGCAGGGCGTGCGCGGTTGCCGCTGTCGGCCATCCGGCCGATGTTCCGGCGCGGGCAGCTTGCCGGCGGGCGCTGTCGCGTTGACCTGCCGTGGCGTCTGCCCGACAATCGCCGCGGCACTTCTTTACCGGCATGGAGCCTGCGATGAGCATGGAAACGATCGAACCCGGCCTCGGCCGAATGACGGGCAAGGCCGTCCTGATTACCGGTGCGTCGAGCGGAATCGGACGTGCGACCGCGCTGGTTTTCGCGGCGGAAGGCGCACGTCTCGTCATCAATGACATCAACGCCGCCGGTCTGGAAACCCTGCGTGCGACGATTGCAGCGGCCGGTGCCGAAGTACGGGCCTTCGTCGGCGATGTATCGAAGGCAGCGGATTCGGAGGCCATGGTCGCGGCCACCGTTGCCGCCTATGGCCGCATCGATGTCGCGGTGGCCAATGCCGGGATCATCCCCGAGAAGGATCTGCTGTCGGCGACGGCGGCGGATTTCGACCATGTGATGGCGATCGACGGCCGCGGCATGTTCCTGACCTGCAAGTATGCCGCAGCGGAGATGCTGAAGGCGGGCGGCGGGGCGATCGTCTGCCTTTCCTCGGTGTCCGGCGAGGCGGGACAGGCGAGCCAGGCCGTGTATGGTCCGGCCAAGTTCGTGGCGTCCGGCATCACCAGACATCTGGGCGTCGAGCTGGCGCGAAGCGGCGTGCGCGTCAATGCCGTGGCGCCGGGCACCATCGCCACGCCTGCGCTGATGAAGATGTCGAAAGAGTACGTGGACGGTGTGACCGCCCGCCATCCGATCGGCCGTATCGGCCAGCCCGTGGAGGTCGCCAGGGCGATCCTGTTTCTCGCCTCGGACGAGGCTTCCTTTATCACCGGTGCGGTCCTGCCGGTTGACGGCGGCTACCTCGCGCAATAGGGCGCGGATGTGACGCGGGATGATCGCGGGGCGGCGCGATGCCGGGGACATCGGCCAGCAATTCGGCGTCAGCCGCACCGTGCAGGGCCGGCATCGACAGCAGCGGCACCTTCACCGATCTGGCCGGCATCGCTCCGGATGGCAGCGTCGTGGCTGCCGAGCATCCTTCCACGCCCCGCGAACCGATGGCCGCGTTCCCCGGCGCCATCCTCTGCGCCGTGAAATGGACGATCGACGGTCTGGGGCTGGAGAGCTTCCGCCCGGGCGATGTGGTCATGCACAACGACCCGTATCGCCGCGGCTGCATGAGGCGCTGGCGAAGCAGGGCGTCGATGGCCGGCCTGCCGCCGGCAAGGCGCTGATGGCCGATTCCGAACAACGCATGCGCGCCGAATTGCGCGAACTGCGGCGCGGGGAATATGCCTTCGAAGACGGGATCGACAATGACGGCGTCGATCCCGACGTGCAGTACCGCAGCCATTGCGTGATCAGCGATTGCGATCGCTGCGGCAAGATGGTGGCGCGCCGCTATCTGCGGCAGCGTCACGCGGGACGCGCGATGCGGTTCTGTGACGCGCAGTGCGCCGCGCTCTGGCGTGAATACTGGCTGCCGCGCTACGGCGCACGGCTTGCCGGAAGCGCGGTGTCGCCGCAGCAGGACTGAGCCGCCGCGGCGTGCCGGCCGCCCGGGGTCAGGCGCGCGCCGTCGCCATGTCCTCGATCACCTCGTGCAGCAGACGGCGCACCTCGCCGGCGATGGGGGCCAGTTGCGGGTTGTCGATCGCCTGCATGGAAGCGATCGGATCGACCGCCGAAACCTCCACCGTCCCGTCGTCGTGCTGCTGGACGATCACGTTGCACGGCAGCATGGTGCCGATCTTGTCCTCCGCCTGCAACGCCTTGTAGGCGAAGCCGGGGTTGCAGGCGCCGAGGATGCGATAGGGTCGGAAGGCCGCGTCGAGCTTCTTCTTCAGCGTCGCCTGCACGTCGATCTCGGTCAGCACGCCGAAGCCGTGACGTTGCAGCGCCGCCGTGGTGGCGGCGACGGCGGCATCGAACGGCAGCGTGACGGTGCGGGAGATGTGATAGGACATGAGGTGTCTCCTCTGACGCGATGGAAGGAATGGGCCGGCGCTCATGGCGGCAGCGGCTGCACGGAAGCGGCAAGGGCGGCAAGCTCGGCGCGCGTCGGAGTATGGCCGAACACCAGCGTGTCGAACAGCGCCGCCAGCGTCGCGGCATCGCTGCCGCCGAGCCAGGCGAGGCCGAGCAGCCGGTTCAGCGAGGGCGGTTCCTCGACCCACCCGAACGGCGCCGCGGGGGCGATCAGGGCATGCCCCTCGCGCACGGCGCGCACCGCCTGCCAGTCCGGTGTCGCCGCGGCCTGGCGGGCCGCGGGATCGGCGAAGATCACCAGGTCGGGGTCGAGGGCTGCGATCTGCTCCGTCGTCGCCGGACGGAAGGTGCCGTCGCCCGGCGGCGCCAGCACGGTCCAGCCGAGACGGGCGAATATTTCGGTGGCCCCGGTGCCGGGCGCGGCCAGCAGTGTTCCCTCCGGCCCGCGGGCATAGACGACACGGCGCGGCGCGGCGCGCACCGGCAGCGCCAGAATCGCCTCCGTCAGTGCTGCCAGCGCCGCCCCGCGCGCCGGCCGGCCGAGCACGGCGCCGAGGCGGCGCAGCACGCGCGGCGTCTCCTCCAGCCGGCCGTCGAGCAGAATGGAGGGAACGCCGGTATCGGCCTGCACCTTCTCCATGCGCGCGATGTAGTCGGGGGCAACGGTGCCGTAATCGACGATCAGGTCGGGGTGCAGCGCGCGCACGGCGGCTTCCCCGTCGGCGGTGGCGGCGAGGTGCGGCAGCGCCGGCAATGCCGCGAGGTCGGGCGGCAGGGCGGCCAGCGCCGCGCTGCCCAGCTTCATCGGCCAGCCCAGCATCAGGTCCGGCGCCAGCGCCGCCAGCAGCACCGCCGCCGGCGGCCCGGCCGGCAGCACGCGGGCGATGCGGTCCGGCAGTTGCACCGTGCGGCCGGTGGCATCGTCCAGCCCTGCGGCCCGCGCCGGCAGGACCGGCAGCAGCACAAGAAGGAACGCGATGACAATCCGGCGCATCCGGCTGCCCTCCGTGACCCGGTCAGGTTAGAGTGCGCGCGCGCCCGCGGCAAACGGGGGCGATCAACAGCACAGGAGGACGGTCATGCGGCTCAGCGCGCGCAACCAGTTGCAGGGCAGGGTGCTGGAGGTCCGCAAGGGCCAGACCACGGCGCATGTCCGCATCGACATCGGCGGACCGGTCGTCACCGCCTCCATTACCAATGAGGCGGTGGACGAACTCGGCCTTGCGGTCGGGCAGACCGTGATCGCCGTCATCAAGGCATCGGACGTGATGGTGGGCCTGCCCTGACCGGGGCCGCTCAGGCGGCCTGGTAGCCGATGACGGCCTTGACCTCGAGGAACTCGTCGAGCCCCCAGCGTCCGTACTCACGCCCGTTGCCGGATTGCCGGTACCCGCCGAACGGCGCGCCGGTGTCCGACGGCGGATAGTTGACATGGACGTTGCCGGCGCGAAGCTCGGCCGCGACCCTGCGGGCGCGTTCCTGATCGGCGGACTGCACATAGGCGGCGAGGCCGTAGACGGTGTCGTTGGCGATGCGGATGGCCTCCGCCTCGTCGGCATACGGCAGGATCGACAGGACCGGCCCGAAAATCTCCTCCCGCGCGATCGCCATGTCGTTGCGCACG
>JAJZNE010000081.1 GCA_021847995.1 Pseudomonadota bacterium
ATTGCGTCGGGATACAGTCTGTGGGCATCGGGGACCTCCTCTGCTTCGCCGCAAGACTTTGTTGCAGAAGAACTTTCGCCGATTCAGAGCCCCGATGCACCTATTCTCTGTGAGAAATGCGGGCTAGCCGCCAGCGCCCGGCCCGGCCTCACTCCTCGCCGAGCGCGATCTCCACCCGCCGCGTCTCCTGCGGGTCGAGCGCGTAGTCCACCGGGCCGAGCGCGCGGCGGCGGATGCGCTGCGGCGCGACGCCGTCGGCGACCAGGGTATCGCTGACGATCTGCGCACGCAGACGTGACAGATCCTGATTGGCCTGGGCGCTGCCGACGGTGCTGGCGTAGCCGATCACCACCAGCGTCGCGTCACTGTGCTGCTGCGCCCAGTCGGCGGCGGACCGCACCGCGCGCAGCGCCGGTTCGTCGAGCCGCGCCGACCACGACTGGAAGAACACGACGATATGCGGCAGCGGCGGCGCCGCCTGCGCCGCGGCCGTGGCGACAAGCAGGAAAAGCATCGGCGGCATCCGGCGCATGGGCGTCCCCGTGATCGTTACCCTCCAGTCCTGCCCGCCTCTTGCGCCACCGTCAATCTTACCCGCCCCGGCTCATTGCTCGCCGAGCGCGATCTCCACCCGCCGGGTCTCCTGCGGGTCGAGCCGGTAATCCACGGCGCCGAGGGAACGGCGATGGATGCGGGCCGGTGCAACGCCGTCCGCGATCAGCGTGTCGCTGACGATCTCGGCCCGCAGACGGGCGATGTCCTTATTGCCCTGCGTCGTGCCGTCGCTGCTGGCGTAGCCGATCACCAGCAGTGGCGCATCGGGATGCTGTTTCGCCCAGTCGGCGGCCAGCCCGATCGACCGCTTCGCGGACTGATCGAGCTGCACCGAGAATGCCTCGAAGAACACGACGACATGCGGTTCCTTGCCACCGATGCCAAGGGCAGCACAGGCACCGAGCAGGAGAGCGAGCAGCATTGTCGGCACAGCGGCCATTGCGGTTCGATAATGCATCGATGACCCCATTCCCCGGACTCATCGCACTGTCGTGCCCGTTGCGCCCCCGCTCCGTCAATCGCAATCCGCCTGCCCTACCCCGCCGCGGCAACCGCCCTTCCGGCCGAAAGCCGCCAGATGCGGTCCAGCCGCTCGACGCCGGTCAGCCGGTGCGCGATCAGCACCACGCTGCGCCCCTCGGCCACCTCCCCCTCTGCCACCTCGTTGAGGGTGGCGAGGAAGGCGCGTTCGGTCTCCGCGTCGAGGCCGGCGCAGGGTTCGTCCAGGATCAGCACTGGCGCCGGCGACAGCAGCGCCCGCGCCAGCGCCAGCCGCCGCCCCTGCCCGCCCGACAGGCGCGCGCCCGATTCGCCCACCCAGGCATCGAGGCCGCCCGGCAATCCGCGCACCACCCCGTCGATCCGCGCCGCCTCCAGCGCCGTCCACAGCGCCGCCTCATCGGCGTCGGGCCGGGCGAGCAGCAGGTTGGCGCGGATCGTGTCGTCGAACAGATGCGTCGCCTGCGCCAGCCAGGCGATCCGCGCCCGCACCGCGGCGGCCGGCAGCTTCGCGAGGTCGGTGCCGCCGAGCAGCACCCGCCCGGCCTGCGGCGCCGCCACCTTCAGCGCCAGCGCCGCCAGCGTCGATTTGCCCGACCCGGATGGCCCGAGCAGCGCCACGCGGCTGCCCTGCGGCACCTCCAGCGTCAGGCCGTCAAACACCGGCGGGCGGTCCGGCGCCCAGGTGAAATGCACCCCCTCGAACCGCAGGGCGCTGCCCGCCGGCAGTGCTGCCGGCAGTGCCGGATCGGCAACCGGCACCGGCCCTTCCGCCGCCTCCAGCACCCGCCGCGCCGCCGCCGAGGCCTGGCCGGCGGCGACCCCGGCGCGGGGCAGCAGCGCCACCGATTCGAAGGCGGCGACGGCGAGGAACAGCAGCGTGGCCGCGGCCAGCGGATGCGCGGCAGCCCCGCCCAGCACCACCAGCAGCGCCGCCTGTGCGCACAGCAGCGACGCCGCCCCCGCCCAGGCGGCGCGCGCGGCCAGTTCGTGCTGCGCCGCCAGCAGCGCCCCTTCCCGCGCCTGCACCGCGGCCAGCATCCGCCCCTCGGCGGCGAACACCCGCACTTCGCGCAACCCGCGCAGGGCATCCAGGCTGGCGATGCGCAGATCGGACGCGGCCATGGTCAGCCGGGTGCCGAGCGCGGCGGCGGTGCGCGCGGCCCACAGCGGCAGGGCGAAGGCCGCGGCGGCGAACAGCAGCGCGAGCGCGAACGCCATCCCGGAGGACACGAGTCCCGCCGCCACGAACAGCACCGGCAGCAGCAGCACCGCCCCCGCCAGCGGCAGGATCACCCGGAGATAGAGGCCGTCCAGCGCCTCCACGTCGCCCACCAGCCGCGCCAGCACATCGCCGGCATGGCGCAGGCCGAGGCCGCCGGCGCTGCGCCGCGCCAGTCCGCGGAAGAACCAGACGCGCATGTCGGCCAGCGCGCGGAACAGGGCATCATGCGCGACCAGGCGTTCGAGATAGCGCAGCACCACCCGCAGCGGGCCGAGCACGCGCAGCAGCAGCGGTGCGGCCAGCACGGCGCCGCCCAGGACTGCGCCGCCCAGGACTGCGCCGCCCGGCATCCCGGCGACCAGGGTGCCGGAGGCGGCCATCAGCGCGACCCCCGCCGCCAGCGCCGCCAGCGACACCAGCAGGCCGAACCCGAGTGCCGCCGCGCGCCCGCGCCACAGCACGAGGATGCGCAGCAGCGGCGCGATCATGCCACCCCCCGTTCCGGCACCGCCCGACCGTCGCGCAGATCGAGCCGGCGTCCGCCGAAGGCGTGGGCGGCGGCGGCATGGCTCGCCAGGATCACGGTGCGCCCCAGCGTCAGCCGCCGCAGGCTGTCCAGCACCTCCGCCTCGGTCGCCGGGTCGAGATGGGCGGTCGGCTCATCGAGCAGCAGCAGCGGCGCGTTCTTCAGGAAGGCGCGCGCGATCGCCACCCGCTGGCCCTGTCCGCCGGAAAGCCCGTAGCCGCCCTCGCCGATCACGGTGTCGAGACCCTGCGGCAGGGCGGCGGCGAAGCCGTCGATGCGGGCGGCGCGCACCGCCTCCGCCACCTCGGCGTCGCTCGCCTCGGGACGCGCGAAGCGGATGTTGTCGCGGATGGTGCCGGCGAACAGCATCGGCCGCTGGCCGATCCAGGCGGTCAGCCGCGCCAGCGCCTGCGGCACCAGGGTCGCGATGTCGGCCCCGTTCAGTGTCACCCGCCCCGACTCCGGCCGGACGAAACCGAGCAGGATCTCGATCACCGTCGATTTGCCGGCGCCCGACGGCCCGGCGAGGATCAGGGTCTCGCCGGCCGGCACGCGGAAGCTCAGATGGTCGAGCGCCCGGCCGCGCGCCGGATCCCAGGTGAAGGACACGTCCTCGAACGCCACCGCGACGCCGCGGGCGGCGACGGTGCGCACCGGCAGGGACGGCGCCTCCGCCGGCGCCGGCGGCAGGGCGGCGAGCGGTCCGGCGGCGGCGTGGGCCTGGAAGCGGTCCTGATAGGCCAGCGCGAAGCTGCGCAGCGGGGCGAAGAACTCCGCCACCAGCAGCAGCCCGAACAGCGCCGTGCCCGGCGGGGCGCCACCGGCGGCGGCGCGCAGCGCCAGCAGCACGAGCGCCAGCGCGGCGGCGAGATCGAGGGCGGCGGAGGACAGGAAGGCGACGCGCAGCACCCGCAGCGTGCGCCGGCGCAGCTCGTCGGCGGCGCGGCCCAGCGCCTGTGCCTCCGCCTCCGCCCGGCCGTGCATGACGATGGTGGCGATGCCGCGCACACGGTCGAGGAAGCGGACCTGGAGATGCGCCATCGCCGCGAACTGGCGCCGGGCCGCGGCAGCGGCGCCGAGGCCCGACAGCGCCATCGCCACCGGCACCAGCAGCCCGCACAGCGCCAGCACCGCCGCCGCACCCGGATCGCGCGCGGCGAGCGCCAGGGCGACCAGCAGCGGCCCGGCGACGGCGTGCAGGCTGGCCGGCAGGTAGCGGCCGAAGAACCCGTCCAGCGCCTCGATCCGGTCCACCACGAGCGCGGCGAGGTCGCCGCTGTGCCGTTCCCGCAGCACCGCGGGGCCGGCGCCGAGCAGGCGGTGCAGGGCATCGGTGCGCAGCCGCCGCCGTGCGGCGGCCCCCGCCGCCGCCGCCGCGCGGTCGGCCAGCACCAGCATTGCGGCACGGACCACGGCGACGACGGCACAGCCGGCGAGCAGCCCGCCGCGCCATCCCTGCCCTTCCAGCGCCGCCGTCAGCACGCCGGCCATGCACCACGCCTGCCCGATCGTGGCCAGCGTGCCGCCGAGCAGCGGCCACAGCGCACGCCGCGCCATTCCGCCCCCCTGGCGCGTCTGCCGCCGCAGCCAGGATTTCGCGTCACCCTGCATCGCGTCCATCGGGCCGGGGATTTAGCGCATTCGCCGCGCTTTGACAGGGCCACCGCGCGGCCCCGGCCCCTCAGCCCGCCTCCGGCGGCGGGCGGGCGCGGTGCAGGTCGAGATCGAGGGCATAGCGCGTGCCGCCGTTCTGCGTCACCTCCAGCGTGCCGCCGAGCTGGCGGGCGAACCCCTCGATCAGATGCATGCCGATGCCGTCGCGCCAGCCCGACTCGCTCTGCCCCGGGCCGCTCGGAATGCCGACGCCGTCATCCTCGATGACCAGCCGCGCACGGGAGCCGGTGGTGGTCAGGGCGACGCGAATATGCCCGCTGCGCCCGTCGGGGAAGGCGTATTTGGCGGCGTTGCTGACCACCTCCGTCACGATCAGCGCCATCGGCACCGCCTGATCGGAACTGATCTGCAACGCCGGCGCCTCGATGCTGAGCCGGATGCGCCCGTCCGGCGTCTCGCCCAGCGCCGCCAGCAACTGGTCGCACAGCTCATTGAGGAAGCTACGCATGTTCAGCGTGTGCAGGTCGCCGTGGGCGTAGAGATGGCGGTGCAGGGTGGCGAGCGCGCGGATGCGGTCGCGCGCCGCCGTGAATTCCCGCCGCGCTTCCGGCTGGCGGATGCGGCTCGCCTGAAGATTGAGCAGCGAGGCGACGATCTGAAGGTTGTTCTTCACCCGATGGTGGATTTCCTGCATCAGCAGTTCCTGTTCCGCCGCCGCGCGCTGCAATTGCCGCTCCCGCTCCAGCAGGGCCCCGGTCGCTTCGGCGAAGCTGCCGGCGAGCTGGCGCAGTTCCGCCGGCACGCCCCGCCCGCTGCCGGGATCGAACGGCGCGCCGCCGCGCCAGGCGAGCACCGCCGCGGTCAGGCCCTTGATCGGCACCACCAGCATCATGTTGGCACCGACCGCGACCGCGGCCAGTCCGGCACCGAGCAGCAGCACCAGCCCGGCGACCCGCCGCCGCAAAGCCCGCTGCGCCACCGCCAGATCGCCAGTGGCATCGGTGGCGACCAGCAGCCGGAGGCGGCCGTCCAGCTGGGCAAGGGCGAAGGCGGAGGGCGTGCCGTCGGCGGCGGGCGCGACCACGACCCCTTCCTGCGACGCCAGCAGGCCGGCGAGGTCGCGCGGCGCCGGCAGCGCACCGCCGCCCGGCGCCCCGAGCGGCAACAGCCGCCCCCGGCTATCCACCAGCCAGGCGGTGCCGACCGGCGGCATCAGGTTGCCGAGCAACGCCGGCGCGGCCAGGACGGCCACGACGGCACCAGCGAACCCCGCCGGCCCGCGGCGCGCCGTGGCCACCTCCAGCGTTCCCGCCGGCCCGTCGATCGCCTCGGCGACGTGCAGCCCGAGCATGCGCATCGCGCCTGCCGCCTGCGCAGCCGCCGGGGCATCCTGTTCCGGACCGGAGGCACAGCGCAGCCGCCCGTCGGCATCGACGACGAGCAGGCTGGCGAGCCAGCCCGGCACGCCCCCGCGGGCGCGTGCCAGGGCGCGTCCGCAGGTCGGCAGATCGCGCTGCGTGACATCGGGATCGATGGCGATGGAGCCGAGCAGCCGGCGGGTGCCGTCCAGCACCGTGCCGACCCGCGCCGCCGCCGCCGCCCGCACCGCGACCGCCCGTTCCATCGCCGCGCCGGCGACCACCTGCGCGTTCTGCAGGATGATGACGAGCGCCAGCAGCAGCAGCGGCACCGCGGCCACCAGCAGCAGCAGCGCCACCCGCCCGCGCACGCCATCGACGCGCCGTCCCACCAGCCGTCCGCGCAGGAGCCGCCAGCGGCACCGGGGCCGCGGACCGGCCTGGTCCCCGCGATCCGCCCTCAGCCGGGACGACCGACAGGCAGGATCATTTGCCGCGATCCTGCTCGATCAGCCGCAACAACTCCTCGGGGATCGGTTCCTTCGCCACCTGGTCGTAAAGCTGATGCAGGCTGCGCTGCAACCAGAGGTCGAAGGCCGCGTCCGACGCGCCCTCCTCCCGCCGCGCCGGCCGGGGAGACGCCATCAACGGGGGCTGCTTGGGGCGCGACATCACAAGGTGCTTCATGCTCACCTGGCCCGGAGCGGCAGCGACAACGACGCCTTGGCCGCGCCACACATCAAACCTCGTCCGACCGGACTATAACGCCGATGACATCTGCCGGCCAGCATTTCCCGCAGGGCGGGAGGATGCCGCGGACAGAGCGGCGGGCGCCGCCGGCCGCTCCGCCGCGGCATGGCGTGCCGGCGCCTCCGCCGCCACCTCCGGCCGTTCGCCGAGCAGCCACGCTTCGAGCTGGCGGCGGGCGCGGAAGACGCGGCTTTTCGCGGTGCCGACGGCGCAGCCCGTCGCCTCGGCCAGCGCCTCGTAGCTCAGGCCGTTCAGCACCACCATCACCAGCGCCTCGCGCTGGTCGGACGGCAGGCGCGCCATCGCCCGCGCCAGCTCCTTGAGCGCCAGCCGATCCTCGTGCGGGGCTTCGCTGGCGAAGGCGGAGGACGGAATATCCTCGATATCGGTCGTGTCGCGCCGCTTGCGCAGATTGGAGATGAAGCGGTTGCGCAGGATGCGGTGCATCCATGCCGCAAAGTTGGTGCCGGGGATGAAGCTGTCCTGCGCCGACAGCGCATTGCACACCGCATCCTGCACCAGATCCTCGGCACTGGCCCGGTTGCGCGTCAGCGCCAGTGCCTGCACCCGCAGGCGTGGCAGAATGGCAATCACCTGGTCATGAAAGATCGTGTCGCTCACCTTGCACTCCGGCTGCAGCCTGATGACCTTCAATCAATGAGTGAACGCTGTGCGGGGTTGCATCCCCGCGCTCACGAATGCGCGATGTCGTGCCGTGGTGCGTTGCGGCGCGGGCGGCGAGGTGCGATGCAACGGGGACGGTCATGAACAGGCACCAGGCAAAAGCTGCGGCGGCCCTTCAGGCCTGTACAGCAGGCGGCCTGGGCATGTCCGCCGCCCTGGCTGCGCCCCGCGCGCCGGCCGCGTGGCGCCTACTCCGCCCCGCTCTCGGCCGCTTCGGTCGGCGCCCCGGTGCCGGCGCCCATCAGATGCACGAGCTGCATGCGCGCGCGCGACACCCGCGCCTTCATCGTGCCGACAGGGACGTTGCAGATTTCCGCTGCTTCCTCGTAGCTCATGCCCTGTGCGCCGACCAGCACCAGCGCTTCGCGCAGGAGCGGCGGCAGAGCGAAAAGCTGCACCTGCAGATCGGCAAGATCGGCATGCGCATGCTGCGCCGGCGCACCGGCGGCGTCGGGCGGTGGGGCGTGCTGCAGGGCCGTCCGCTCACTGCGGCGGCGGCGCGCCTGTTCGTAGAAGGCATTGCGCAGGATCACGAAAAGCCAGGCCCGCATGCTGGTGCCCTGGCGGAACTGCGCCAGCGCCGCAAGCGCGCGGACCAGCGCCTCCTGCACCAGATCGTCGGCTTCGGCGCGCTGCGGCGCCAGGAAACGGGCGTAGGCGCGCAGATCGGCGATCAGCGGCAGCAGCGGCGCGCGTGCGTCATCCACCGCTGCATCACGGTCACGCCGGACGGATTTCATGCCACCGCGCTTCCATAGGGCTGGAATAAGTTGATGACCCGACCTTCTGCAAGGGGACAGAAGCGATGAGCGACCTGCGCCGTGATGAACTGCTGCGCGCGCTGCCCTACGCCCGCCGCTATGCCCGCGCGCTGACCGGTTCGCAGCGCGGCGGCGACCGTCTGGTTGCCGACAGCCTGCGGGGGATGCTGGCCGGCGACCTCGACTTTGCCGCACCGTCCGAACTGCGCCGCATCTTCTACGCCGAGGTGACGCGCCGCTTCAACGATCGCGAATTCAACGACCGCGAAGATCAGCCGCAGGCGCCACACGAACTCAGCGCCGCACAGCGCCAGCTTCTGCTGCTCACCTCGCTTGAGGAATTGCGGGTCGAGGAGGCTGCGCCGATCCTGGCGATGACGGCACCGCAGGCGGAACGGCAATTGCTGGCGGCGCGTGACCGGCTGCGCAACGCCGCTGCGACCGATGTCCTGATCATCGAGGACGAGCCGATCATCGCCATGGATATCGAGGAGTTGGTTCACAACTGCGGCCATCGTGTGGTCGGCGTCGCCGCCACCGAGGCGGAGGCGGTGGCGATTGCGGCGCATACCCGGCCCGGCCTGATCCTGGCCGACATCAACCTCGGCGCCGGCGGCGACGGCACCGCCGCGGTCGCACGCATCCTGGAACGCCACCGCGTGCCGGTGATCTTTGTCACCGCCTATCCCGAACGCCTGCTGACCGGCGAAGCCCCGGAACCTGCCTTCGTCATCACCAAACCGTTCGAGCCGGTGACCCTCGCCATCGCGACCTACCAGGCGGTCACCGGCGGCCTGCGCATCGGCTGAAACCGTTGCACGGCCCGCGCGTTGCCGCCGCGCAACCGATGGCGCGCGCCCGGCAGGGCGCCGCGCGGACAGGCAGGGGCCGGCACATGCTGTTGAACTGGACCATGATTTTTCTGGTCATCGCGCTGGTGGCGGCGGTGCTGGGCTTCTCCGGCCTCGCCTCGGCCGCCGCCGGCATCGCGCGCGTGCTGTTCGGCATCTTCCTCGTGCTGTTCCTGCTCTCCCTGCTGCTGCGGGCCGGGTATCTGCCCGGCTATCGGCACGGCTGACCGTGACGCAACGTGGCCGGGAGCGGCGGGGTTGCCGGCAGGGAACCGCGGGCACCGAAACCGGTTTGCTCCGGTCATGACGCCCCCGCTCGACCCCCCCGCCGCCGCCATTGCCGGCGAACGCCCCCGCTTGGCCCCGGCGCAGACCGCCGGCCCGCGCATCTACTACCTTCATCCGCTGCGCGCGGGCGCGCTGGCGGCGTGGGGGGTGCATCTCGACCGGGCGGCGCGGCTCGGCTTCTCCCATCTGCTGCTGGCGCCCCCGTTCCGCGGCGCCGATCTGTTCGTGGCCGAGGATCTCGACCGCCCGCACCCGGCCCTCGCCGCCGGCGAGGATGCGGAGGACGCGCTGCGGCGGATCGTTGCGGCCTGCGCCGCCCACGGACTGACGCCGCTGCTCGATGTGATGCCGGACCATCTCGCCGCCGCCGGGCCGACGGCCGCCGCGCATCCGCATATCTTCCGCCCCCCCGACCCCGCCCGCGCGCTCGACCCGCGCAGCTATGCGCCGGAGGGAGATGTCGCCCGCGCCCGCTTCGATGACGCGGCGGAGGCGGTGGCGGCGTGGTGGGGCGCAAAGCTGCGCCATTGGCAGGAGATCGGGTTCGCCGGCTTCCGCCTCGCCTCCCTCGCCGCCATTCCGGCGGCCGCGCTGCGCCTGCTCGCGGCGACGGCGCGGGAGGGGGGGCGACGCCTGCTGCTGCTCGGCTGGACGCCGGGGCTGCCGGCCGACCGCCAGAGCGCGCTTGCCGGATGCGGCCTCGATTACGTGTTCTCCTCGCTGCCGTGGTGGGATTTCCGTGCCGAATGGCTGTGGACGGAGACCGAGCGGCTGCGCGCCGTCGCCGCCCTGCTGGCCCCGGTGGAGGCGCCGTTCGCCACCCGTCTTGCCGCCCGCATCGCCGACCCGGCGCTGCGTGAAGTCGCCTGCCGCCGTGCCGCCGGCTTTGCCGCCGCCTTCGGCGATGGCTGGATGCTGCCGATGGGGGCCGAGGCGGCGGCGACCGACCGCATGGATGCCGGGCGTGACCGCCCGGTCGCGGTCGCGACGCGCCCCGCCCTCGCCGCCGCCATCGTCGCAGCCAATGACGCCACCCTGCCGGCCGGGCCGCCCCGGCTGCTGACTGCGCCGGAAGCATCGGTGGTGGCGCTGCTGCGCAGCGACCCCGCCAGCGAGAGCGGCATGCTGATCGCCGCCAATGCCGAACTGGACCGCCCGGTCCGCGCGGCATTCGGCCCGCTGCTCGGCGCCTGGCAGGGGGCGGAAACGCCGCAGCTGCTCGGCCCGGGCGAGGTGGTGCTGCGCGCCGTCTCCGCACCGCCGCCGATCACCCGCGCCCGGCCGCCCCTGGCGCGCAGCGCCGAGGCGGCCGCGCGCGCCCCGCGCATCGCGATCGAGCAGGTGACGCCCGGCGTCGAGAGCGGTCGCTTCGCCGCCAAGCGCGTGGTCGGCGAGGAGGTCGTGGTCGAGGCCGACATCCTGTGCGACGGCCACGACCGGCTGGCGGTGGCGCTGCTGTGGCGCAGCGCCGACGAGGCAGGCTGGCGGCAGGCGCGCATGCGCCCGCTCGGCAACGACCGCTGGGCCGGCAGCTTTCCGCTCACCCGCGTCGGCCCCTGGCTGTTCACGATCGAGGCATGGCGCGACGCATTCGCGACCTTCTGCGACGAACTCGGCAAGAAGCACGCCGCCGGCGTCGATCTGCGGCTGGAGCTGACGGAGGGACGCGCGATGGTGGCGCAGGCGGCCGAGCGCGTGCCGGCGCTGCGGCGCGTTGCCGCCGATCTGGCCGTTTCCGATCCGGCGGCGCAGGTGGCGCTGCTGCTCGCTGCGGGCACCGCCGCGCTGATGGCGGAGGCGGACACGCGGCCATTCGCGGTGCGTCTCGCGACACCCTATCCGGTGGATGCCGACCGGCGCATCGCCGCCTTCGCCGCCTGGTACGAACTGTTCCCGCGTTCCATGAGCGACGACCCGGCGCGGCACGGCACCTTCGCCGACGTGATCCGCCACCTGCCGCGCATCCGCGACATGGGATTCGACGTGCTCTATTTCCCGCCGATCCATCCGATCGGGCACACCAACCGCAAGGGCCGCAACAATGCGCTGCACGCCGGCCCGGACGATCCCGGCAGCCCCTATGCGATCGGCAGCGCCGAGGGCGGCCACGAGGCGATCCATCCGGCGCTCGGCAGCCTCGACGATTTCCGCCGCCTGCGCGAGTCGGCGGCGGCAGAGGGGATCGAGCTCGCGCTCGACTTCGCCATCCAGTGCTCGCCCGACCATCCATGGCTTGGCCAGCACCGCGAATGGTTCGAATGGCGGCCCGACGGATCGCTGAAATACGCCGAGAATCCACCGAAGAAATACGAGGACATCGTCAACGTCGCGTTCTACGCACCGGGCGCCGTGCCCGATTTGTGGGTGGCGCTGTGCGAGGTGGTGCGCTTCTGGGCGGCACAGGGCGTGCGCATCTTCCGCGTTGACAACCCGCATACCAAGCCGTTCCCGTTCTGGGAATGGCTGATCGGGACCGTGCGCGCGGACCACCCGGACGCGATCTTCCTCGCCGAGGCGTTCACCCGGCCCAAGATCATGCGCCGCCTCGGCAAGCTCGGCTTCACCCAGTCCTATACCTACTTCACCTGGCGCAACAGCGCGCGGGAGATGGCGGAGTACGTGACCGAACTGGCCGGCGAGAGCGCCGATTACATGCGCCCCAACTTCTTCGTCAACACGCCGGACATCAACCCGGTGTTCCTGCAATCCGCCGGCCGCCCGGGCTTCCTGATCCGCGCCGCCCTGGCCGCGACGCTGTCCGGCCTGTGGGGGGTCTACAGCGGCTTCGAACTGTGCGAGGCGGCGGCGCTGCCGGGGCGGGAGGAATACCGCGATTCCGAGAAATACCAAATCCGTGCCTGGGACTGGGACCGGCCGGGCAACATCGTGGCCGAGATCGCACAGCTCAACCGCATCCGCCGCCACAATCCCGCCCTGCATTCGCAGCGCGGCGTCAGCTTTCTTGCGGCAGGAAACGACCATCTTCTGGTCTACGAGAAGGCGCTGCCGGACCGCAGCAACGTGCTGCTGGTCGCGGTCAGCTTCGATCCGCTGCGCCCGCAGGCGGGCGACGTCGAGCTGCCGCTTTGGAAATGGGGCCTTTCCGACACCGCCGCCCTGCTGGCCGAGGATCTGCTGGCCGAGACGCCGGCGGTCTGGCAGGGCAGACGGCGGCGCATCGCGCTCACGCCCGAAGCACCCTATGCTGTCTGGCGGCTCCGCCCCGCCTGAGGACGCTTCATGACCGAACAAGCCCCAATGGCCGACCCGCTCTGGTACAAGGATGCGGTGATCTACCAGTTGCACGTCAAGTCGTTCTTCGACGCCGACAACGACGGCGTCGGCGACTTCCGTGGCCTGCTGGAGAAGCTCGACTATATCGCGGAGCTGGGTGTCACCGCGATCTGGCTGCTGCCGTTCTATCCCAGCCCGCGGCGCGACGACGGCTATGACATCGCCGACTACCGCGGCGTGCACCCCGAATTCGGCAATCTCGGCGACGTGCGGCGGCTGATTTCGGCGGCGCATGAGCGGGGCCTGCGCGTCATCACCGAACTCGTGGTCAACCATACCAGCGACCAGCATCCCTGGTTCCAGCGCGCGCGGCAGGCGAAGCCCGGCACGGTGGCGCGCAACTTCTATGTCTGGTCCGACAGCGACCAGAAATATGCGGGCACCCGCGTCATCTTCATCGACACTGAAAAGAGCAACTGGACGTGGGATCCGGTGGCCGGCGCCTATTTCTGGCACCGCTTCTACTCGCATCAGCCCGACCTCAATTTCGACAATCCGCGGGTGATGCAGGAAGTGCTGTCGGTGATGCGGTTCTGGCTGGAAATGGGGATCGACGGCCTGCGCCTCGATGCGGTGCCCTACCTGGTCGAGCGCGAGGGCACGATCAACGAGAACCTGCCGGAGACGCATGCCGTGCTGAAGCGGATCCGGGCCGAGCTCGACCGCGCGGCACCGGGCCGGATGCTGCTGGCGGAGGCGAACCAGTGGCCGGAGGATGCGCAGCAGTATTTCGGCGACGGCGACGAATGCAACATGTGCTTCCACTTCCCGCTGATGCCGCGCATGTACATGGCAATCGCGCGCGAGGACCGCTTCCCGATCACCGACATCCTCCGCCAGACGCCGGAGATTCCTGCCAACTGCCAATGGGCCATCTTCCTGCGCAACCACGACGAACTGACGCTGGAGATGGTGACCGACAGCGAGCGGGACTATCTTTGGGAGACCTATGCGGCCGACCGGCGCGCGCGCCTCAATCTCGGCATCCGCCGCCGCCTTGCGCCGCTGCTGGAACGCGACCGGCGGCGCATCGAGCTGATGAACGGCCTGCTGCTCTCCATGCCCGGCACGCCGGTGATCTATTATGGCGACGAGATCGGCATGGGCGACAACATCCATCTCGGCGACCGCGACGGGGTGCGCACACCGATGCAGTGGTCGCCGGACCGCAACGGCGGCTTCTCGCGCGCCGATCCGGCGCGTCTCGTGCTGCCGGTCATCATGGACCCGCTCTATGGCTACGAGGCGGTGAATGTCGAGGCGCAGGCGGCCGATCCGCATTCGCTGCTCAACTGGATGCGGCGCATGCTGGCGGTGCGCCGCCGCTTTTCCGCGTTCGGGCGCGGTACGCTGCGCTTCCTCTATCCCGGCAACCGCAAGGTGCTGGCCTTCCTGCGCGAGATCGACGGGGCCGAGCCGGGCGAGGTGGTGCTGTGCGTGAGCAACCTCTCGCGCACCGCGCAGGCGGTGGAGCTCGACCTGTCGTCCTATGCCGGGCGCGTGCCGGTCGATATGGTGGGTGGTGCGATCTTTCCGCCGATCGGGCAGCTTTCCTATCTGCTCACCCTGCAGCCGTACGGCTTCTTCTGGTTCCTGCTGAGCGCCGGGACGCAACTTCCCCCCTGGATCGTGCGTCCTCCTGAACCTCTGCCGGAGTTCGCGACCTTGGTCATCCGCACCGATATCGCCGAGGCGTTGCAGCCGCCGGGCCGCGCCATCCTGGAAGGCGAGTCGCTGCCCGCCTGGCTGCCGAAGCGGCGCTGGTTCGCTGCCAAGGACAAGCAGCTGCGCGGCACCCGCATCGCCTATGCGGTGCCGCTGCCGGACGCCCCCGACGTGGTGCTGGCAGAGGTCGCCGCCGAACTGCCCGACACCACCGAGAACTATGTCGTGCCGCTCGGCATCGCATGGGAGGAGGCGCGACCTTCGCCGCTGCCCCAGCAGCTTGCCCTGGCGCGCGTGCGGCGCGGCCGGCGTGTCGGCGTCATCACCGATGCCTTCGCCATCGATGCGCTGGCGGTCGGTGTCGCTGCGGCGCTGCGGCGCCAGCAAAGCCTGCCGCTGCCCGACGGCGGGACACTGCGCTTCCTGCCGACCGCGCGGATGGCGGAGACCGAGCTGCAGACAGCCCCCGACATCCGCCGCCTGTCGGCCGAGCAGTCCAACAGCTCGCTGATCATCGGCGACATGCTGGTGCTGAAGCTGGTGCGCCGCGTCGCCGCCGGCATCAACCCGGAAGTGGAGATGACGCGCGTGCTGACGGCCCGCGGCTACGCCAACAGTCCGCCGCTGTTCGGCGAGGTTGCGCGCATTGCTGCCGACGGCACGCCGCACACGCTGATGCTGGTGCAGGGGTTCGTGCGCAACCAGGGTGACGGCTGGGGCTGGACGCTCGACTTTCTCGCACGTACCATCGAGGAATTGGCGGTGACCGGCCACCACGACGAGGCGGCACACGAAGCCTTCGCCAGCTATGCCCCGTTCGCGACCGCGATCGGAAAGCGGCTCGGCGAATTGCATACGGTGCTGAGCGAGCCGACCGGGGATGCGGATTTCGCGCCCGAGGAGGCGGACACCGCCGACCTGGCGCGCTGGGCCGAGGGCGCCCGCGAACAGCTTGCCGGTGCGCTGGCGGCGCTGCGCGCACCGCACGACTGGCTGGACGAGGACAGCCGCAGCGCGGCGGAGCAGGTTCTCGCCCGCGGCGACGCCCTGCACGAGGCCATCGGCACACTCGCCGCGGCCGGCCGGGGATCGCTGCTGACGCGCGTGCACGGCGATTTTCATCTCGGCCAGGTGCTGGTGGTGCAGGGCGACGCCTTCATCATCGATTTCGAGGGGGAGCCGGCGCGCCCCGCGGCGCAGCGGCGGCTGAAATCCAGCCCGCTGCGCGATGTCGCCGGCCTGCTGCGCAGCTTCGACTATGCCGCCGCCGCCGCCGCACCCGGCCGCGGCGCGGCCTCACCCTCCACCGAGGAGCGGCGGGGACCGCTGCTCGAACGTTTCCGCGTCGATGCCGCGCAACGCTTCCTCGACTGCTACCGCGCGGTGCTGAACGAGGCGCCGCGCCGCTGGGTGACGGCGGAAGCGGAAGCGAAGCTGCTCGATCTGTTCCTGCTGGAGAAGGCGGCCTACGAAATCCGCTATGAGGCGGCGAACCGGCCGGCATGGCTGCCGATTCCGCTGCGCGGTCTGGCCGCAATCGCGGAACGGTTGCTGGCGCCCGGATACGCGGCATGACCGCACGCATGATCAGCGGTGTGCCCGATCCGGCCGCGGTCGCCGCGATCGTCGCGGCGCGCCACGGCGACCCGTTCGCCGTGCTCGGCCCCCACGATGTGGAGTCCGGTTGCGCCGTCCGGGCCATGCTGCCCGAGGCGACGCGCGTGCGGGTGGTGGCGCGCGACGGGGGCGCGGTGCTGGCGGAGTTGCAGCGCATCGACGCGGCCGGATTCTGGTGCGGCGTGATGCCGGCGCGGGTGCCGTACCGCCTGCTGATCGAGCGCGGCGACAGCGAGCGGGTGGTTGAGGACACCTATGCGTTCGGGCCGGTGCTCGGCGAACTCGATGTCTATCTGCTGGGAGAAGGGAGGCATCGCGAGTTCGGCCGCACGCTGGGCGCGCACGTGGCGGAGATGGACGGCGTGCCGGGCGTGCGCTTCGCGGTGTGGGCACCGAATGCGCGGCGCGCTTCCGTCGTCGGCGATTTCAACGGCTGGGACGGGCGCCGCCACCCGATGCGGCTGCGCCACGGCGCCGGCGTGTGGGAATTGTTCGTCCCCCGTCTGGTTCCCGGCGTGCGCTACAAATACGAGCTGGTCGGTCCCGACGGCGTGCTGCTGCCGCTGAAGGCCGATCCGGTCGCCGGCGCCGACGAGGCACCGCCGGCCACCGCCTCGGTGGTGATCGAGGACACGCTGACATGGCATGACGATGCCTGGCGCGCGCAGCTTGCCGCGAGGCAGGCACCCGACGCGCCGATCGCCATCTACGAGGTGCATGCCGCCTCCTGGCTGCATGGGCGCGAGCGCGGCACCGATGGCTGGACGCATCTCGCGCAACGGCTGGTGCCTTATGTCAGTCGCATGGGCTTCACCCATGTCGAGTTCATGCCGGTGATGGAGCATCCGTTCGGCGGCTCCTGGGGCTACCAGCCGCTCGGGCAGTTCGCGCCGAGCGCGCGGCTCGGTCCGCCGGCGGCGTTCGCGGCCATGGTGGACCGCTTCCATGAAGCCGGCATCGGCGTCATCCTCGATTGGGTACCGGGGCATTTTCCCACCGATGCACACGGCCTCGCCCGCTTCGACGGCACCGCACTCTATGAACACGCCGATCCGCGGGAGGGATTCCAGAACGACTGGAACACCTACATCTACAATCTCGGCCGCACCGAGGTGCGGGCCTTCCTGATCGGCAGCGCACTGCACTGGCTGGAACACTACCACGCCGACGGGCTGCGCGTGGACGCCGTGGCATCCATGCTCTATCGCGACTACAGCCGGCGGGAAGGCGAATGGGTACCCAACCGGTACGGCGGACGGGAAAATCTTGAAGCCATTGCCTTCTTCCAGGAACTCAGCCGCACGGTCAGGGACCGCTGCCCCGGCGCGGTGCTGATCGCGGAGGAGAGCACGGCGTGGCCCGGCGTCACCCGCGCGCCGGACGATGGCGGGCTGGGCTTCGCCTACAAGTGGAACATGGGGTGGATGCACGACACCCTGCACTACATGCACGAGGATCCGATCCACCGCCGCTGGCATCACGACAGCATCACCTTCGGACTGGTCTATGCCTTCTCCGAGCGGTTCGTGCTGCCGCTGTCCCACGACGAGGTGGTGTACGGAAAGGGCTCGCTGATCGGCCGGATGCCCGGCGATCGCTGGCAGAAATTCGCCAATCTGCGCGCCTATCTTGCCTTCATGTGGACCCATCCCGGCAAGAAGCTGCTGTTCATGGGCGGCGAGTTCGCGCAGGAGCACGAATGGAACCATGACGCCGAACTCGGCTGGCACCTGCTGGACGATGCATGCCATGCCGGCGTGCAGAGGACGGTGCGCGACCTGAACCGCCTCTATCGCGACCTGCCGGCGCTGCACCGCAGGGATGCGGAGGGGGACGGGTTCCGCTGGGTGGTGCTGGATGACCGCGCGAACAGCGTGTTCGCCTTCCTGCGCTGCGGCGGGCCGGATGACCGGCCGGCGCTGACGGTGTGCAACTTCACGCCGGTTCCGCGCCTTTCGTACCGGCTCGGCGTTCCGTGCGGCGGCGGATGGCGGGAAGTGTTCAACAGCGACGCGGAAATCTACGGGGGATCGAACATGGGCAACGGCGGCTGGGTGGAGGCGGCGGCAGAACCGCACGGCGATTTTCCGGCCACGCTCGCGCTCATCCTGCCGCCGCTCGCGACCATCGTGCTGCAGGCGGCGTGATGGCAGCGCGTTTCGCCCATGCGCTGCCCTTCGGCGCCGAATGGCGCCCGGACGGGACCACGCATTTCCGCCTGTGGGCACCCAGCATCGTCGGCATGACGCTGGAGATCGACGGCGGATCGCCGCACGCCATGCAGGCGGAAGCCGGCGGCTGGCAGGTCGCCGCGGTACGCTGCGGTCCCGGCACGCGCTACCGCTACCGCCTGCCGGACGGGACGGCGGTGCCCGATCCGGCGTCGCGCCTGCAGGACGGCGACGTGCATGGCTGGAGCGTGGTGTTCGACCCGCGCGCGCATGAATGGCACGAAGCCGACTGGCGGGGACGGCCCTGGCACGAGGCGGTGATCTACGAAGTGCATGCCGGCGTGCTCGGCGGGTTTTCCGGCATTGCCGGGCGGCTGGAGGGTCTGCGCGATCTCGGCGTGACCGCAATCGAGCTGATGCCGATCGCCGATTTTCCCGGTGCGCGCAACTGGGGCTATGACGGCGTGCTGGCGTTCGCGCCCGACGGCAGCTACGGCACGCCCGGCGAGCTCAAGACCATGATCGACCGCGCCCACGGCCTTGGCCTGATGGTGCTGCTGGATGTCGTCTACAACCATTTCGGGCCGGACGGGAACTACCTGCCGGCCTATGCGGAAGCCTTCTTCGATGAGGGCACGCATACGCCCTGGGGTGCCGCGATCGCGTTCGGCCGGCGCGAGGTGCGTGATTTCTTCACCCACAATGCGCTCTACTGGCTGAACGAATACCGCTTCGACGGGCTGCGCTTCGATGCGACGCACGCGATCACGCCGCAGGCGGCTCTGCTCGATCTCTGCGCCGGCATCCGCGCTGGCGTTGCCCCCGATCGCCATGTGCATCTGGTGCTGGAGCACGAGGGCAACCGCGCCTCCCTGCTCGGCGACGGCAGGTTCGATGCGCAATGGGCCGACGATGCGCATCACTGCCTGCACGTTCTGCTGACCGGCGAGCGCGAAGGCTACTATGCCGACTATCCCGATCCGGCTGAGCAGCTTGCCCGCGCGCTCGGCGAAGGCTTCGTCTATCAGGGGCAGATCTCGCCGCGCGGCAGGCGCCGCGGTGAGCCGAGCGCCGCCCTGCCGCCGAGCTGCTTCGTGTTCTGCCTGCAGAACCACGACCAGATCGGCAACCGGGCCTTCGGCGAACGCCTCGCCCAGCTCGCGGACCCCGAGGCATTGCGGGCGGCGCAGGCGCTGCTGCTGCTGGCGCCGCAGATTCCGCTGCTGTTCATGGGCGAGGAATACGCGAGCCAGGCGCCGTTCCTGTTCTTTACCGACCACAACGCGGAGCTGGCGCCGCTGGTGCGCGACGGACGGCGGCGGGAATTCGCCCATTTCGCCGCCTTCGCCGACGAGAGGCGGCGCGCGCAGATCCCCGACCCGAACGCGCCCGCCACCTTCGCCCTTTCCATCCCCGATCCGGCGCAGGGCGATCCGCGCACGCTCGCCCAGACCCGGCTGCTGCTCGGGCTGCGTGCCCGCCATCTGATGCCGCGCCTCCCCGGCACGCGCAGCCTGACCGCCGGGCCGGTGGGGGAGACCGGCGTGCTGGCGCGCTGGGTGCTCGGCGATGGCGCCGAACTCGCGATTGCCTGCAATCTCGGCCCCGCCCCGCTGCCGATCGATGCCGTCGATGGGCCGCTGCTGTTCGAAAGCCGTGGCGGCGATGCCGACGCGGTGCGCGAGGGCCGGCTTCCGGCGCGCTGCACCGTCGCCTTCCTGCCGGGGGCGTGATGAGCGACGCCGCCCTCGCCGCGCTGGCCGAGTCCGCCGGCGTGATGGTGCGCTGGCATGACGTGCATGGCCGGGAGCACCGCGTCGCCCCGCCCACGCTGCGCGCCGTCCTCGCGGCGATCGGCCTGCCCGCGGACAGCGATGCTGCGGTCGCGCAGAGCCGGCGGCAGCTCGCCGCCACCGCCCGCCATCTGCCGCGGCTGCTCACGCTCGACGCCGGTGTCGATCACCCGCTCGGCCGAAGCTGGCGCGCGGAGCTGGAGAGCGGCGAGCACCTGGAAGGTAAGGACACCCTCAGCATTCCGGTGCCGGGGTATCACCGGCTGGAGGTGGACGGCGACAGCATCGCCGTCGCGGTTGCGCCGCCGCGCTGCCCGGCGCCGCCGCGCGGCTGGGGTCTGGCGGCGCAGCTCTACGGCCTTCGCCGGCACGGCGACGGCGGCATCGGCGATTTTGCCGCGCTCGCCGATCTGGTCCGCGCCGCCGCCGCGCGGGGCGCTGCCTGCGTCGCCGCCAGCCCGGTGCATGCGCTGTTCGCCGCCGATGCGAGCCGCATCAGCCCGTACGCGCCCTCCAGCCGGATCATGCTGAACGTGCTGCATGCCAACACGTCCGGCGGCGATGCGGCAGCGGAGGGGGCGGCCCTGATCGATTGGCGTACGGCCGGGCCGGCGCGCCTCGCCCGGCTGCGCGCCGCCTTCCGCCGCGGCGAGGACCGCGACGCCCTCGCCGCCTTCCGGGCCGAGCGGGGCGAGGCGCTGGAGGCGCATGCACGGTTCGAGGCGCTGCACGCGCATTTCCTCGCCCGTGATCCTGCGCTGTGGCACTGGCAGGACTGGCCGGATGCCTTCCGTGCCCCGTCCCGTCCGGCGGTCGCCGCCTTCGCCGAACAGCAGGCCGAGGAGGTCGGGTTTTACGCCTGGCTGCAATACCGCGCCGACCGCGACCTCGCCGCGGTGCAGCGCGCCGGGCGCGAGGCCGGGATGGCGATCGGGCTGATCGCCGACCTTGCCGTCGGCGCCGATGCGGGCGGCAGCCATGCCTGGAGCCGGCAGGATGAGATGCTGCCCGGCCTGACCATCGGCGCGCCGCCCGACCTGTTCAATCCGCGCGGGCAGGATTGGGGGGTGGCGACGTTTTCGCCGCGTGCGCTGGCCGGGCACGGCTACGGCGCCTTCATCGAGCTGCTGCGCGCCACCCTGCGCCATGCCGGGGGCATGCGCATCGATCACGCGATGGGGCTGGAGCGGCTGTGGGTGGTGCCGGCCGGAGCGGCGCCGGCGGAGGGTGCGTATCTGCGCTACCCGTGCGACGACCTGCTGCGGCTGGTGCGCCTGGAATCCTGGCGGCACGGCGCCGTCGTGGTGGCGGAGGATCTGGGCACGGTGCCTGAGGGATTTCCGGCGCGCCTCGCGGCGGCCGGCGTGCTCGGCATGCGGGTGCTGTGGTTCGAACGCGACGGCACCGCCTTCCGCGCCCCCGCCGCCTGGACGCGGGACGCCGCCGCCATGACCAGCACGCACGATCTGCCGACCGTCGCCGGCTGGTGGCTGGGGCGCGACATCGACTGGCGCGAGCGTCTGCATCTGATCGACGATGCCGAAGCCGCCCGGCGGCAGCGCGCGCAGGACCGGGCGGCGCTGTGGCAGGCGATCGGCGCCGGCGGGGCAGCCGGCGATGCGCCCGCGCCCGGGGCGGTGGCCGATGCCGCCTGCCGCCATGTCGCCGCCTCTGCCGCCACACTGGCGCTGCTGCCGCTCGAAGACGTGCTGGGGCTGGTCGAGCAGCCGAACCTGCCCGGCACCTTCGATGAGCATCCCAACTGGCGCCGGCGCTATCCCGCCACCGCGGCGACGCTGCTCGATGCGGCGCCGGTCGCGGCCGGCCTCGCCGCGGTGGCGGCCCAACGATGAGCGGGCTGCGCGCCACCGTGCGCCTGCAATTCCGCCGCGACTTCCCGCTCGACCGCGCGACCGAACTGGTGCCCTACTTCGCCGCGCTCGGCATCAGCCACATCTACGCCAGTCCCCTGCTGAAATCCCGGCCGGGTTCGACGCACGGCTACGACATCGTCGATCATTCTCAGATCGACCCGGAACTGGGCGGGGAGGCGGCGCTGCGCCGGCTGTCGGCGGCGCTGCGCGGGCATGCGATGGGCCTCATTCTCGACATCGTGCCGAACCACATGGGCGTCGGCGGCGCCGACAACGCCTGGTGGCTCGATGTGCTGGAATGGGGCCGCGCCAGCCCCTATGCCGACTTCTTCGACATCGACTGGGACCCGCCCGACCCCGCGCTGCGCGGCCGGCTGCTCGCCCCGTTCCTCGGCGCGCCGTACGGCGAAGTGCTGGAGGCCGGAGACCTCGTGCTGCATTTCGATCCCGCGGACGGGCGCTTCTTCGTTTCGGCCTATGGCGCGCACCGCTTCCCGGTGGCGCCGCGCGACTATCCGGCGATCCTGAACGCCGCCGGCGACACGCTTGCCGATCTCGCCCGCGGCTTCCCCGACGGCGGCGGCCGGGACGCGCTGCGGCGCAGCGCCGCCGCCGGGCGCGACGCCCTGCGTGCGGCGCATGCCGGCCGCGCGTCGGCCTTCGCCGCGGCCCTCGCCGCCTTCAACGGCGAGCCGGGCCGCGGCCGGCTGCATCGGCTGCTGGAGCGCCAGCATTACCGCCTCGCCTGGTGGCGGGCGGCGGCGGACGAAATCAACTGGCGGCGCTTCTTCGACATCAACGGCCTTGCCGGCATGCGCGTCGAGCGCGCCGACGTGTTCGAGGCGACGCACGACTATGTCCTGCGTCTCTATGCCGAGGGGCTGATCGACGGCGTGCGCATCGACCATATCGACGGCCTGGCCGACCCGCGCGGCTATTGCCGCAAGCTGCGCCGCCGCCTTGCCGCCGCGCGGCCGGACGGCGAGGGGGTGATCTGGGTGGAGAAAATCCTCGCTGCCCACGAGCAACTGCCCTCCGACTGGCTGACCGACGGTACCACCGGCTATGATTTCATGAACGAGGCCGCAGCCCTGCTGCACGACCCGGAGGGGGCGGCCCCGCTCACCGCGCTGTGGACGGCGCTGACCGGCCGCCCCGCCGCCTTCGAGGCGGAAGCGCGGCCGGCGCGGCGGCAGATCCTGCGCGAGACGCTGTCGAGCGAACTGTGGGCAACCTCTGCCGCCCTGCATCGGATAGCCCGCCGCAATATCGCCACACGCGACTGGACACTTACCTCGGTGCGGAGGGCGCTTGAGGAGCTCCTGGTGCATTTCCACAGCTACCGGATCTATGCCGGCGCCGGCGGCGCCACCGAGGCAGATGCGCGCGACCTCGCCTGGGCGCTTGCCGGGGCGCGGCGAACGATGCGCGCGGCCGATCGCGGGCTGCTCGATCTGCTGGGCACCTGGCTTGCCGGCGATGACCTGCGCCGCGTCCCTCCCGGCGCGGCGCGGCAGGAACGGCTGCGCGCGATGGTGCGCTTCCAGCAGCTTTCCGCGCCGACGGCAGCGAAGGCGGTGGAGGATACGGCGTTCTACCGCTATGGCCGGCTGCTGAGCCGCAACGAGGTCGGCGCCGACCCCGACCAGTTCGCGCTGTCGCCGGCGCATTTCCATGCCGCGATGGAAACCCGCCGCCGCCGCCACAGGCGGGCCCTGCTGGCGACCGCGACGCATGACCACAAGCGTGGCGAGGACACGCGCGCCCGGCTGGCCGTGCTGAGCGAGCTGCCGGCGGAGTGGGAAGCGGCGGTGGCCCGGTGGACCCGCCTCAATGCCCCGCTCCGGCGCGAGGTGGGGCGCGAGGTGGGGCGCGAGGTGGGGCGCGAGGTGGAGGGCGGGCCGGCACCCGACGCCGCGGACGAGCTGATGCTCTATCAGACGCTGGTGTCCGCCTGGCCCCTCGACCTGGCGCCAGACGACAGCGCCGGCGTCGCCGCGTTCCGCGACCGGGTCGGGATGTGGCTGGAGAAATCGGTGCGCGAGGCCAAGCGGCACGGCGAATGGGCGGCACCGAACGAACCCTATGAAACCGCCTGTCGCGATTTCCTCGCCGCCTGCCTCGATCCCACGCGCAGCGCCGCGGTGGCGCAGGAGCTTGCCGCCTTCGCCGCCCGCATCGCCCCGGCGGGCGCGGTCAACGGCCTCGCGCAGACGCTGCTGCGGCTGACCGTGCCGGGCGTGCCGGATCTCTATCAGGGCACCGAATTCTGGGATTTCTCGCTGGTCGATCCCGACAACCGCCGGCCGGTCGATTGGCCGGTGCGCGAAGCCGCGCTCGGCGCCGCGAAGACCCCGGCGGCGCTGCTGGGGTGCTGGCCGGACGGGCGGATCAAGCAGGCGCTGATCGCCCGCGCCCTCCGTCTGCGCGCGCGGCTGCCGGCGCTGTTCGCCGACGGCAGCTATCAGCGCCTGCGCATCGAGGGGCCGGAAGCCGCGCACGCCTTCGGCTTCGCCCGCATCCACGAGGGCCACGCCATCGTGGTCGCCGTCCCGCGCCTGGTTGCCGGATGGCTGGCGCCACAAGCCGGATCGTTAGGAAATCTGACCATTCCGGCTGCCGCCTGGAAGGGAACGACCGCCGTGCTGCCGCGTCTGCTGCACGGACGCCGGCTTGCCGACGCGCTGGATGACAGCGGGCGGCCTGTCTCGGATGCGGGCGACGGGGTACGGCTCCCGCTCGCCGACCTGTTTGCGACGCTTCCCGTCGCGCTGCTGGAGGCACGATGAATCGCCTGGTGATCGTGTCCAACCGCGTCCCCGCCGCCGCTGCCGCGACGCCGGCGGGCGGGCTTGCGGTGGCGCTGGACGGACTGATGGAGAAGCGCGGCGGCCTGTGGTTCGGCTGGAGCGGCGCGATCGGCAATGCCGACCTGCCGGCGACGGTGCGGCGCGAGGGGGGGGTGGCGTACGCCACCATCGACCTGAGCGCGGAGGAGCACGAGCGCTACTACAACAACTTCGCCAACGGCGTGCTGTGGCCGCTGCTGCACACGATGCCGGAGCTGATGCGTTTCGACCGCCGCGACGCGCGCGTCTATCGCGCCGTCAACGCCCGTATGGCAGCGCGGCTGGAGCCGCTGCTGCGGCCGGACGATCTGATCTGGGTGCATGATTTCCACCTCCTCGCACTGCCCGCCGCCCTGCGGGCGCGCGGCGTCGGCAACCCGATCGGCTTCTTCCTCCATGTCCCCTTCGCCTCCGCCGACGTGCTGGCGGCGGCGCCGGAGACCGGGGCGCTGGTGCGCGACATGCTGGCGGCCGATCTGCTGGGCTTTCAGACCGAAAACGATCTCGCCAATTTTGCCGCCGCGGCGGAACTGTTCGCGCAGGTGACGCGGCTGCCCGGCAATGCCCTGCTGGTCGGCCGCCGGCGCGTCCGTCTCGGCGTCTTCCCGGTGGAGATCGAGCCGCACGGCTTCGCCGAAATGGCGGAGCGGATGGCCCGCGCCCCCGAGGCGGTGCGGCTGCGCCACAGCATCGAGGGACAGCACCTCATCATGGGCGTCGAGCGGCTCGACCCCACCAAGGGATTGCTGCAACGCCTCGCCGGGCTGCATCGGCTGTTCGAGCGTCATCCCGCCTGGCTCGGCCGGACGACGATGCTGCAAATCGCCGCCGTCTCGCGCAAGGACGTGGCGAGCTACCGTTCGCTCCGCGAGGCGCTGGAGCGGGCGGCGGGCGGCCTCAATGCGGAACTGGCGGAGCCGGACTGGCAGCCGCTGCGTCTGGTCTGCCGCGGTGTCGATCGGGGGCTGGTCGCCGGCTATCTGCGCGCGGCGCGGGTCGGGCTGGTGACGCCGCTGCGTGACGGCATGAACCTGGTGGCCAAGGAATTCGTCGCAGCGCAGGATCCGGCGGATCCGGGTGTCCTGGTGCTGTCGCGCTTCGCCGGGGCGGCACAGCAGCTGGACGGCGCATTGCTGGTCAATCCGCATGACGCCGACGCGATGGCCGATGCCCTGGAACGCGCGCTGGCGATGCCGCTCGCGGAGCGGCTGGCGCGCTGGCAGGCGATGTGGGCGGCGATCGCCCCGCGCTCCCCGCTCGGCTGGGGACGCGCCTTCGTCGCCGCCCTGCTGCGCGCCACCTCGATCAATGCCGTCACCCAACGGCCGTTCCGCACCGCCCTGGTGGCGGAGGCGGCGGCGTCTGCGGCCCCGTCGATCGGCAGCGACCTCGTGCGGGTGGAAGCGCGGCGGCCGCCCCTGGTCGCGGCGGAACACCGGCCGCTGAACTGACGCGGCCGCCGTAACCGTCACGCAGGCGGGCGGGCCACGAACCCACGCCCGCGGGCCGGCGTTGCCCGCCCGGGAACCGCTTCGGGGGGCGGAGGGCGGCATGTGGCGGGCAGTCGTGCAGGGCGCGATGGCACTGGCGCTGGCCACGGCGGCAGCGGACGCGGCCATGCCGGCGGAACCCGATCCGGCGCAGGAGCGCGGCGCCGCGCTGCAACGTCTGCGTGATCGGCTGATGACGGAACAGGCGGAAGCCCAGCGGCTCGGCCAACACCTCGCCGCCGCCGCCGCGGCGATCGGCCGGGGGGCCGGACATGATCGTACTGCGCGGGCGGAATAGCGGCCGGGATGCCGCACGGGGTAGGCTCGTGCCCTGTGGAGGTCCCGATGAGCGATCCCGAATTCCGTAACGACTATGCCGCCGGCCAGAGCGACCGGCGCCCGTGGGGCGAGTGGGAGGTGCTGGACGCCGGGCCGGGCTTCGCGGTCAAGCGCATCCGGGTGGTGCCGGGCGGCGTCCTGTCGCTGCAACGCCACCAGCACCGCGCCGAGCAATGGACGGTCGTCGCCGGCATCGCCCGCGTCACCCGCAATGCCGAGACGATCGACCTGCTGGCCGGCGAATCGATCGGCATCGCCCTCGGCGACATCCATCGCCTCGCCAATCCCGGCACCACCGAGACGGTGATGATCGAGGTGCAGACCGGGCGCGAACTGCGCGAGGACGACATCGAGCGGCTGGAAGACCGCTACGGCCGCGCCTGATCCCGCCGCGCCGGCCCGCCTTTAGGGACGCCTTCAGGGGGCGGTGAGGCGGCGCGACAGATAGGGCGTGAAAAAAGCCGCCGCCTCCGGCGCAGGGACAGGCAGCGGGCCGATCCGCTCGCCGAGTTCCATCGCCACGTCGCTCCCGGGCGCATAGGCGGGCCAGTCCGGCAGTCCCAGCCCGTTCGGGTCGCCGTGGGCGGCGAAGTTGGTCCAGTAGCCCATCATCACATCCGACAGATGCCGGTCGAGCGGCGTCCATGGCCGACTGACGCTGTCCTGCGTGCCGAACACATAGACCAGTTCGGCGGAATGGAAAGCGCCGTAGCGGCTGCCGTCGGGGCCGGGCGCGCGGCGGTCGAAATGATAGAGCCACGCGGCACGGCCGGCCGCGGCAAGCAGATGCACCTGCTCGCGCGATCCCGCCGCGAGTTCATCGGACAGGGCGCGGTCCCCCGCATGGGCGACGGCGGCGTCATCGGACGTCGGATAGAGGCGCAGATAGGTGTCGGCGCCGTCGCCGAAACGGGCGCGCGCGGCGGCGGCGAAGGCGGCGGCGGACTGCGCCGGCAGCAGAGCCGTGCCCTCGTCGTCGTTCGAGCCGATCATTACCGCCGTCACGTTCTCGCTGCCGCGCCCGAAGGCACGCGGCGGATCCTCCGGCACCACCCAGCCGTCGATCACCGGCCAGGCGCGGATATGCCCCGCCGCCCCGAGCAGCGCCGCCGCCGGCTGCGCCCGCAGTGCCGACGGATCGACCGCCCCCAGCGCGCGGGCAAAATCGGCGCCGTCGTGTTCCGCCTGCGCGAGCGTCGGCCGGCGGTCGAAGAAGCCGAAGGCGCTGCCGCTCTCGACGATGGCGCGCTGGAACAGGCCCCTGGCGAGCGGCGAGGCCATCAGGACGTTGGTGCTGACCGCGCCGGCCGACTGGCCAAAAATGGTGACGCGATCCGGGTCGCCGCCGAATGCGGCGATATTGTCATGCACCCAGCGCAGCGCCGCCAACTGGTCGAGCACCCCATAATTGCCCGACACATGCTGCGGGCTTTCCGCCGACAGCGCGGGCAGGGCCAGGAAGCCAAACGGCCCGACGCGGTAGTTGAAGGTGACCAGCACGACGCCGCGCCGCGCCAGCGCATCGCCGTCGAAGGTATCGAGCGAGCCCGATCCCTGCACGAAACCGCCGCCGTAGATCCACACCATCACCGGGCGGCGTTCCTGCGCGGACCGCGCGCCGGTCCAGACATTCAGATAAAGGCAATCCTCGCTGGTCGGCTCCGTCGTGTGGAAGAATTCGCGCTGATAGAAAGAGCCGGGCGGCGGCAGCGCCTGGACGCAGGCCGGCGCGAAATGCGTGGCGGCCAGAATGCCCTGCCAGCCGGCGGGCGGAAGCGGCGGGCGCCAGCGCAGATCCCCGGTCGGCGGGGCGGCGAACGGAATGCCCTTGTAGGCATGAACGGCCCCGTCCGGGCTGTCCGCCCCCACGACCTGACCGCCCGTCACGCCGACGACCGGCGCGGCGCCGGTGAACAGGTTCGCCGTCTCCGCCCGCGCCGTGCTGCATGCGATCAGAATGGAAGCCGCCATCAGCCTGCCCAGCATCCGCTTTCCTCCCCGCCTGCGGCCAGCCTGCACCCCGCACTTGCGCGGCGCAAGCCGCCCGCCGGTGCTACTCCGCCGCGCAATGCCAGCTTGCCGCCTGCGTCGGATCGGCCCCGTCGGTGAGCTTCGCGGCCTGCGGATAGGCGCAGACCGGGCGTTGCCAGGCGGTCTGCCCGGTTTTCGTCCGCTTGGTCGCAAGCAGGCTGTCCGGCGCAGTCCCTTGCTCCACCCAATGCTCCAGCGCGGTCAGCGGGTCGAGGCCGGTGTCGGTGATGCTGGCGCTATTCGGGTTGATACCGCAATGGTCCATGCCGGGCACCATGAACAGCCGCGCCGTGTCGCGCAGGCTGTCGATCCCGCCCGCTGCCTGCGCCAGCGCCTCGTACCAGGCGACGGTCAGGAACGGGGTGACCAGCGGGTCGCCCCAGCCCTGCCAGATGATCATCCGCCCGTCATGCGCCGCGAAGCCGCGCAGATCGCCGCCGCTGACATGCCCCGGCCGGCCCGGCACCCAGGTCGCGGCGTTATAGAGGGCGGCCATCGGCGCCAGCCGGGCGGGGTCGCGCGCCAGATCGAAATCGGCGACGCTGTAGGTCGGGCCAGCATCCGGCTCGAACGCCATGTAGCGGAGGAAGTCGCGCGCGAACAGCGGCATGGCGGGCGGGCGCCCGCCCGCGCCGGTCAGCCACAGCCCCCAGTTGGCCTCGCTGCCCAGCGGCACGCCGCCGGGATAGAGCTGGTTGCCGGCAGCGTCGCGCGGCCCGTCATACCATTTGCGCAGCACCCCGGTTTCCGCCGCGGTCAGGCAGGTGTCGGCGTTCTCGCCCGGTTTGCATTGCAGTGTTTCCGGCCAGAAGGTGCAGCGCCGCGGGTCGGCGACCAGCCCATCCGGGCCGGCGCAGGCCGCGCGCACCGCGCCCTCGACCAGCGGCATCCTGGCGGCGCCGAGAATCTGCCGCCCGTCCGGGCCGGTGTTGGCCTGGGTGAGAAAGGCGAAGAAGGTGGCGACGAGGCCGGTATAGTCGAGCGCCGGCGCGCCCATGATGATGCCGTCGAAATCGCCGGGAAACCGTGTCGCCTCCACCCCGGCCATGCGCCCGCCGGTGGAACAGCCGTTGAAATAGGCGTGTCCCGGCGGCTTCGCATAGAAGGCGGCCACCAGCAGCTTGCCGACGCGGGCGGTTTCCGTCACCGCGCGCCACGCCCAGTCCGCCTTTGCGACGGGATTGTCGAGCGCCCAGCGGCCATCGACGGAGGAAGCCCCCCAGTGCCCGGAATCCATCGCCAGCACGGCGTAGTTGCGGCGCTGGGCATAGGTGATGGAGTTGAACACGCCCGGCCGGTCGGCATCCAGCATGCCGCAGAAGCCGCCGCACCCGGCCTCGTAGAACTTGCCGTTCCAGCCATCGAGCGGCAGCCGCAACTCGAAATTGACCGCCGGGCGGACATAGCCGAGGACGCGGCAATAGGCCGGCAGATCGCCGGCCGCCGGGACATCCGCCGCGGACAGAAGATTGGTGGCCTCGATCTTGATCTGGGCGAGTGCCGCGCACGGTGTGGCAGCCTCGGCGCCGGCCGGCCGGCCGAGCACGACCGCCCCCACCGCCAGCGCCGTCATGGCGATCAAGCGCATTCTCCGTCCTCCCCTGACATGCGACCGCGGACACGGTAGCGCGATCCGGTGCCGTGTCCCAGACGGCGCATCGCGGTGCGCGGCGCTCAGGGAATGACGGGGTCCGCCCGTGCCGCCGCCGGCGCGGTCCGGGCGGGCGCCGGGGTGCCGGAAGATGCCCCCCACAGCCCGCCGATGCGCGCACGCGACGCCCAGATGCTATAGCGCTCCCGGTGCAGCTTCTTGCCCTTCAGGCCGTGGGGATTGAACACCCAGGTCAGGCCGATCAGCAGGAAATTGTCGAGACGATCGCGCAGCTCGGTCAGGCGCGTGGTCTTGCGCGCGATGATCTCAAACCCGAAGCGCCTGGCGAAGCGGATGCATTGCCGGTGATCCATCTGGCAGCCGAACGCGACTTCGCCGCGCACGGCGACGGCATCGCGATGGGCGGCGAGATGGGCGGCGAGATGGGCGGCGAGCAGGCCGAAGGAATGGCGCGAACGCCTATCCATCACCGCGCCCCAGGCGATGCCCGCGCCCGTGGGCGGAATCTTCGGCAGTTGCTCGTTCCACAGATGCAGTTCGACGATGGCATCGCCGCGGCGGACCTGCGCGCCGTCGCCGAGCACCAGATCGCGCGCCACGCTGCGCCGGGCGACGCGGAAAATGCACTCCCCGTCATCGGTGAACTCGCGCACGCCGTAGGCACGGCGCAGCAGCAGTTCCACGCCGCGGATCATGGCCGCGGGGAGCCAAGAGGTGTAGATCGTTTCCTCCCGCCGCGGATCGCGCCGGCGCGTCTCACGCTTATGCTATCGTCCCTAGCAGGTCTCCCTTGCGCCGGCGAGGGGGGAATCGCGCGCCAGCATGTCGGCGGGTCGGCGGCCGACCGGCGCGGGGACGCCGCTCACACGCGGCCGGCGAGGTAGGCGGCCAGCACCGCCGCGCGGTCGGCGAAGCCGCGAGGGCCGGCGGACGGGGCGAGCTGGCGCAGATCACGGCGCGCCAGCACCGCCGGCAGCGCCGCCGCGATCACCGCCCGCGGCAACGGCCCGCGCCCCTCCGCCAGCAGGGCGCGGCCCCAGGCGGCGAGCGTCGCCAGCACCGGGCGCAACGCCGGCGCCGCTGGCCGCGCCACCACTTCCGCCGCGGACAGGCCCTGCGCCGTCAGCAGATCGAGCGGCAACAGGCAGCGTCCCTGGCGGGCCAGCACCGCGATGCTGCGCACCTGGCCGGCAACGCCATAGGCGGTCCCGAGGGTTGCGATGCGCGCACGCTCGCTGTCCGTCGCCCCGAGCAGCGAGGCGGCGATGGCGGCGAGCGCGCCCGCGGTGCCGCGCAGATAGTCCTGCCAGTCCGCCAAGGTCTCGATCGCCGCCGCGGCCTCGGTTTCGCGGGCGTCGATCAGGGCGGCGAGGTCGGCGCGCGGCAGCGTGCCGGCAGCGAGCGCCGCTGCCAGCGGGGCGGCGAGTTCGTGGCGCCGCGCCGCACCCTCCACCACTTCGCGCCACCAGTGCAGGCGGATCAGGGCGAGGCCCGGCTCGCGCGCAACCTCCCGCGCGCGCGCCAGTTCGTGATTGAAGGCGCCGAGCAGCATCAGCGCCTCACGCCGCGGCGCCGGCGCGAACAGGGCGGCGAGGTAGCGGTCCGGGTCGTGGCGCCGCAGCAGGGCCGCCGGGCCGCCTGCTTGACGCTGCTCAGGACGGGCCATAGCTACCGACAGCGTCCCGACCACAAGCAACGGAGATGTCCGCCATGGCCTTCGAGCTTCCCCCGCTTCCCTACGCCGCCGCAGCACTCGCCGGGCGCGGCATGTGCCAGGAGACGCTGGAGCTGCATCACGGCAAGCACCACCAGGCCTATGTGACGGCACTGAATGGCTTCGTCGAGAAGGACGACGCGCTGAAGGGCAAATCTCTCGACGAGATCGTCAGGCTTTCGCACGGCAAGCCGGACATGGCGGGCGTGTTCAACAATGCCGGCCAGCACTGGAACCACATCCTGTTCTGGCAGGCAATGTCGCCGACCGAGGGCGGCAGGATCCCCGCCAGGCTGGAGCAGAAGCTGGCTGCCGATTTCGGCGGCGTGCAGCAGTTCAAGGATGCGTTCAAACAGGCGGCGACGACGCAGTTCGGCTCCGGCTGGGCGTGGCTGATCGTGGCCGCCGACGGCAGGCTCAAGGTGACCAAGACGCCGAACGGGTCGAACCCGCTCGCGACCGGCGAGGGCCGCGCCCTGCTCGGCTGCGATGTGTGGGAGCACAGCTACTATCTCGATTTCCGCAACCGCCGTCCGGACTACGTGCAGAACTGGCTCGACAAGCTCGCCAATTACGAGTTCGCCGCCGCCCATCTCTGACCCGGCGCACGCTGCTTCCCCCCTCCGATCCTGCGGGTCGGTGGCCTGCGGGTCGGTGGGGGGAGAGGATCCGTTCGACCCGATGAGCCTGCCGGCGCGTCCGGCGATTGCGGCGTTGCGTCCGAATCGCGTTGACCGCCGGGGGCCCGCCCCGCTAAGCCCGCCCGCCCGGGACGTGAGAGGGAGGCGCGCATGGCGCTCGATTCGACAGGCCGCGACCATACCGAGGACAACGCACAGCACGGCAACATCGCCGCCGACCGGCTGCGCAGCCTCGTCGAGCGCATCGAGCGGCTGGAGGAGGAGCGCAAGGCCCTCGCCGGCGACATCAAGGATATCTACGCCGAGGCAAAAAGCGCCGGCTTCGACGTGAAGGCCCTGCGCGCCCTGATCGCCCTGCGCAAGAAGGAACCGGCCGAGATCGAGGAGCAGGAAACCCTGCTCGATCTCTACAAGCGCGCGCTCGGCATGTAGCCGCTGCCGCCTGGCTGCCCCCGCCACGCCAGCCAGAAGCTCAGGCGAAGCGCCCGCGCAGGAATCCCAGCGCCGGCAACGGCTTCCATTTGCGCGGCAGATCGGCGCGGCGGATCGGCGTGACGCTGTAATGCGGCACCGGCTCGCGGGCGGCGCGCAGGAACGCCTCGTAGGCGCGCACCTGCTGTTCCCGCCAGGTCCGGTCGGCCAGCGCCGCCACGCGGCTGACATACACGTCCGCCACCCGATGCGTCCGATCGACCGTGGCGATCACCGCCCAGAGCGTGTCTTCCGGCGCCCGCACCAGGCTCGCGACTTCCCCCATCAGGGGCACATTCCCATCATCCAGGCGCCCTCCCGGCCCGCCGTGTCGGGGGGAGTATGACATGTCCCGCGCCGACGCCAACCGGGAAGGCGCGCGGCCGCCGCGCAGCCCCATGCCTGGCCGTCGGCAGGGGGCGCGGCGTCGGGGGCGCGGCGTCGGGGGCGCGGCGTCGGGGGCGCGGCGTCGGGGCGGGAAACCGGCCGCCCGGCTGCGGGGCCGGGTTGCGGGGCTATTTGGTGCCGAACAGCCGGTCTCCGGCATCGCCGAGGCCGGGGCGGATATAGCCGTGCCCATCGAGGCAGCGGTCGATCGCGCAGGTGAACACCGGCACGTCGGGATGCGCCGCGGTGAATACCGCCAGCCCCTCGGGGGCGGCGATCAGGCAGACGAAGCTGATCTGCGCGGCGCCCGCGGCCTTCAGCCGGCCGACCGCGGCGGCGGCGGAATGGCCCGTCGCCAGCATCGGATCGACCACGATCACCTGCCGTTCGGCGATGTCCTCCGGCAGTTTCAGGTAATATTCCACCGGTTTCAGCGTCGCCGGATCGCGATAGAGGCCGATATGCCCGACGCGCGCCGACGGCACCGCATCGAGCATCCCCTCCAGAATGCCATTGCCGGCGCGCAGGATGGAGACGAGGCAGAGTTTCTTGCCCGAGATCATCCGTCCCGTCATCGCCTCCAGCGGCGTTTCGATCGGCACGGGTTCGAGCGGCAGGCCGCGCGTGACCTCGTAGCACATCAGCAGGCTGATCTCGCGCGCGATGCGGCGGAAATCGGCGACCGCCGTCTCCCGCGCGCGCAGCAGCGTCAGCTTGTGCTGCACCAGCGGATGATCGAGCACGGTCACGTCGGCGGGCGCCGTCGGCATGGCTTCCTCGGTTGCGGTCAGGGGTGCGGCACTGAGGGCGCCATCCTATGTCCGCCCCTTCCCGCCCTCAAGCCGCGCCGCCGGTCAGACGTGCTGGCCGCCATTGATGTGCAGTTCGGCGCCGTTGACGTAGCTCGCGGCCTCGCTGCACAGGAAGAAGATCGTCGCCGCCACCTCCGCCGGCGTGCCGAGGCGGCGCAGCGGCACCTGCCGCTCGGCGAACGCCGCATTGCCGGGGGAAAGGATCGCCGTGTTGATCTCGCCGGGCGAGATCGCGTTGGTGCGCACCCCGAGCGGCGCGAATTCGCTCGCCATTTCCCGTGTCAGCGTCAGCAGCGCCGCCTTGCTCGCGGCATAGGCGACGCCGGCATAGGGATGCACGCGCGAGCCGGCGATCGAGGTGACGTTGACGATCGCGCCCTTGCCGGCGGCGAGCGAGCCGATCAGCCCCTTCGCCAGCAGCGCGGTCGAGACCAGGTTGACGTTCAGCACCGCAAGCCAGGTGTCGTACGGTGTGTCGAGCACGCCGAGCCGGCTGCCGTCCGGCTGCTTGGGGGAAATGCCGGCATTGTTGACCAGGGCGTGCAGCGGCCCGTCATCCAGCCGGCGCCGGATGTCGGCGATCCCCTCGCCCAGCCGGTCGATGTCGCCGAGATCGAGCTGCACATGATCCTCCGCCCCCCCCCACGGGCAGCGCGGCGAGAACGCCTGGCGGGAGACGGTAATGACCCGCCAGCCATTGTCGTGGAACAGCTTCGCGGTCGCATGGCCGATGCCGCGGCTGGCGCCGGTGAGCAGGAGCGTGCGCTGGGTCATGGCAGGACGCCTTCGATGTCGCGCCGAGCATAGAGCAGCGCCGCCTGCCGTGCCATGATGGACGCCGGCTTGGAGGATGGAACATGGCCGAGACCACGCGCGCCGCGGTGATCCATGCGCCGCACGACCTGCGCATCGAAGTACGGACGGTGCCGCAACCGGGGCCGGCGGAGGTGCGGGTGCGCGTGCGGGCGGGCGGGATCTGCGGCTCCGACCTGCATTATTTCCATCATGGCGGCTTCGGCACCGTGCGCCTCCGCGCGCCGATGGTTCTTGGCCACGAGGTCGCCGGAGTGGTGGAGGCGGTGGGCGACGCCGTCACCACGCTGCGCCCCGGCGACCCCGTCGCGGTCAACCCGAGTCTGCCCTGCGGACACTGCCGCTTCTGCCTTGCCGGCAGGGCCAATCATTGCCTGGACATGCGCTTCCACGGCAGCGCGATGCGCGATCCGCATGTCGATGGCGGGTTTCGCGATGTCCTCGTCTGCCATGCCGCCCAGGCGGTGAAGGCCGACATGCCGGCCGAACGCGCCGCCTTCGCCGAGCCGCTGGCCGTTGCCCTGCATGCCGCCCGCCAGGCCGGGACGCTGCTCGGCGCGCGGGTGCTGGTGACCGGGGCGGGGCCAATCGGCGCGCTGTGCCTGCTTGCCGCCCGCCACGCCGGCGCGCGCGAGGTGGTGGCGACCGACCTGATCGATGCCCCGCTGGCCATGGCACGCCGGCTCGGCGCCGATGCCGCCCATAATTTGCGCACGGCGCCCGATGCCCTTGCCCCCTATGCGGCGGAGAAGGGCATGTTCGATGCCGTGTTCGAGTGTTCCGGCAGCGCCGCCGCACTCGCCGGCGCGATCCCGGTGGCGCGGCCGGGCGCCGTCATCGTCCAGGTCGGGCTCGGCGGGGCGGAGACTCCGGTGCCGCTCAACGCGCTGGTGGCGAAGGAGATCACGCTGCGGGGCACGTTCCGTTTCCACGCCGAGTTCGCGCTTGCCGTCGATGTGCTGGCGCGCGGCGCAATCGACGTATCGCCGCTGCTGAGCGCCACGCTGCCGCTCGCGGCGGCGGCGGAGGCATTCGCCCTGGCCTCCGACCGTGCGCGGGCGATGAAGGTGCAACTCGCGTTCTCGCCGGAAGTTTAATCCTGGCCGTGCCGCCATTGCCGAAGGAGCACATCATGCGCCGGATCCTGCACCGTCTTTCGCCGCTGCTGCTGCTGCTTGCCGCCGCGCCGCTGCTGGGCGCATGCAACACGATGGCCGGCGCCGGCCAGGATCTCTCCAACACCGGCAACGCCATCACCAACAGCGCCGAGCACAACCAGCCGCAATAGCGCGGCCGGGACGGAGACGGTCTCTACTCGGCGATGCGCACCAGCGTCCAGGTCAGGTCCGGGTCGTAGGTCTTGATCGCCTCCGCCACATCCTCGGTGTGCGGGCCGAGATCCTTCTGGAACAGCGTGCCGTCGGGGCCGAGCAGGAAGGTCATCACGCCGGTCGTGCCGTAGTGCTGGGGCGCGGCAATATAGGCGAATCCGGCGGTGAGCCGCCCGCCCACCAGGAAGCTGCGCGCCCCCCCCGGTGCACTCGGCCCCGCTGCGGTGAGCAGGCGCAGCTTGTAGCCGCCATAGGAATCAGGCAGTTCGCCCGGCGCCAGCAGATAGCCGCGGGCGCGGGCGGTATCGGCGAGGTCGCCGAGCGGGCTGCGTGGCAGGAAGGCGGCGTCGGGCCAGTAGAGACCGTCCCGCTGGCCATTGGCGCTGATCAGCTTGAGCGCATAGGCGTGCGGCCCGTCGGCGGTGTCGCGATAGGCGCGCTGTGCATCGGCCAGCGCCAGCAGGCCGGCGATGGCGCCGATCTCGTTGCGGCCGATGCGCCGGTCGGCGACCTCCCGCGCGGCGTCGGCGGGGTCGAAATGCCAGCCGGCGGCGTCGCGCACCAGCGGGATCGGCAGGGTCCAGTCCTTCGGCCCGATCACCAGCAGCGCCCGCGCGCCGCCCTGGCGTTCGATGCGGTGCCGGTCGGCATAGGCCTCGATGAAATGCCGCACCTCCTCCTGGTCGGCGAGCTTGTCGCCGGTGCTGAACAGGCCGACGCCGCCGGCCCCGACCACCGCTTCCACTTCCCAGGTCTCGCCGGCGAGCAGCGCGGCAAGCAGGGCGGAGGCTGCCTCCTCGGGCGAGGGGAAGCCGTCCTGGGTCGTGGCGGCGGCGGGCGGCGGCGTTTCGGCGCGCGCCGGTGCGGCCAGCAGCAGGACGGCCGCGAAAGCCAGGGTGAGGGATCGCATCACGGCACCAACCCTGCCATGTCCTGATGTTGCAGCGGGGGCGCGGCGGCACCGGCTGGCTGCCGGCTGTCGGCGCCGCGCAGGCCGAACAGCGCCGCCTCCGCCCCTGCCGTCACGTCGGACAGCGCCGTCGCCCGCGCGGTTTCGATATGCGCAGGCAGCGGGGCGAGATGCAGGCCGATGGGCTGCGCCGCCCCGACCGGCCCGGCATGCACCGCCGGCGGCGACGTATGGCCGGCGGCCAGCGTGGCGCGCGGCGTGGGCGGCAGCGGGCGGCGCACCAGGGCGGCGGCGACGGTGACGGTCTGGCGCCCGATCGCGTTGGCCGGAATCCCGCTCGGCGCCGCCGGCCGTCCGACCGGGCCCGGCGGCGGCAGCAGGCGCGCACCGAGGCCGGCATCGACGCTGCCCGCCATCGCCGCCACCTGGCGCGGACGCCAAAGGGCACTGAAGATCGGCGGCCGGTCGGCATTGGCCGCGTTCCATGCCTTGACGTTGACCTCGATCTCCCCGTTTGCCCAGGAAAACCGGGCGAGGTTGCTCAGCATCGACGGGGGGAGTGGGAGTGGGGCTGCCGGCGGATCGGCGGCGGTGAGATGGACGGGTGCCACGCCCGGATAGGGCCACGCGCCGAATGCGGTCGCCGGATCGCCCAGGGGCGGAGTTGCGCCGTGCGGGGCTTCGATCACGACGGCAAGGCCGAGATGCCGCACCGTCACCTGATCGCTGCCGGCGAGCGTGCCGACCGCGATCGCCTGGCGCCGCAGCCGCTGCACCGAATCCAGCACCGCAGCGGTCTGGTTGGTGACCGCGTAGCCGAGTTGCACCGTCCAGCCCAGATTGTCATCGAGCAGCCGCAGCACCGCGGGCATGGCGGCCAGTGCCTTGACCTCCGGATCCCAGTCCTCCGCCGCCAGCGCGCTGGCCAGGGCATCGCCGCCGAGCGCGCCGTGGTCCGGCCGCGCCAACCAGCGCGCCGCCATCACCACCGCGAGCGGATCGGTCGCCGCCATCAGCAGCGGGGCCAGTACGGCATCCGGATAGAGCGCCACCGGCGCGAGCAGGGCGTCGAGCTGCTCGATCGCGAACACGTCGGCCGGCTGGGCCGCCGCGGCGGCCGAGGATGCCGGGCTGGGCGCAGTGCCGGGCGCGGGGGGGATGGCGACCGCGGCGACGGCGCCGGGCGGGATCGGGCCGGAGGTGATCGGCCCTGGCATGTCGGCAGCGGCAGGAAGGGCGGCGAGCAGGCTGCTGATCACCGCGGCGGCGAAGCGGGAAGGGGCGGGCATTGGACGCATCGGGCTGCCTCGGGCGCTGGGGCGCGGCGGCGGCGATCATGCCGCCGCTTGCCGCACCTTATGCGCGCAATTCGGCCGACAACGCAACTCCCGCGCGCATGTCATTGAAGAATTCCCATCGAATTGGACAATCAAAACCGATCAGATTTGGCAATTCCCACAAATTCTGGATGACATTGCTCAGGCAACATTTGCATCCTGCCACGCGCCACCGCCGCATCACGGCTCAGCCCGGGGCTGCGACGCCGAGGCGGCCGGCGAGATCCTGGATGAACTGCCAGGCCACGCGGCCCGAGCGGGCGCCGCGGGTGACCGACCATTCCACCGCCTGCGCCCGCAGCGTCTCCGCCGGCAGGACGAGGCCGAAATGCGCGGCGTAGCCTTCCACCATGGCGAAATACGTGTCCTGGTCGCAGTTGTGAAAACCGATCCAGAGGCCGAAGCGGTCGGACAGCGAGACTTTCTCCTCCGTCGCCTCGGAGGGGCTGATCGCGGTGCTGCGGTCGTTCTCGATCATGTCGCGCGGCATCAGGTGGCGGCGGTTGGAGGTGGCATAGAACAGCACGTTCGCCGGTCGCCCCTCGATCCCGCCGTCGAGCACCGATTTCAGCGCCTTGTAGTCGGCATCCTCGCGCTCGAAGGAAAGGTCGTCGCAGAAGATCAGGCAGCGGCGGGCCTGTCCGCGCAGCAGGCGCAGCAGTTCGGGCAGCGTCGCGATATCCTCGCGGTGGATCTCCACCAGCACGAGGCTGGCGGGGTGGCGCGCATTGGCCTCGGCATGCGCGGCCTTGACCAGCGAGGATTTGCCCATGCCGCGCGCGCCCCACAGCATGGCGTTGTTGGCCGGCAGCCCGCGCGCAAAGCGCAGCGTGTTGTCGAGCAGGATGGTCTTCTGCCGCACCAGCCCCTGCAACAGCCCGATCGGCACCCGCGCGACCGCGGCGACCGGGGTGAGCGTGGGCGGGGCAGGGTGCCAGACGAAGGCATCGGCGACGCCGAGGTCGGGGCGGGCGGGCGGCGGCGGCGCGAGGCGCTCCAGCGCGTCGGCGATGCGGGCGGCGGCGTCGATCAGGCGGGCATCCATTTTCGTGTCTTTCACGGGTCGCTTGACGTTGAAGGCGCGGAAACTATGGTCCGCGCGCCGCTCCCGCAATCGGAACCCGTTTCATGCCGATCTCCCCCGCCTTCGCGCAGGACGCCTCCAGCCTGTTCACCTCGCTGTCCGGGGTCGGGCAGTTCCTGCCGCTCGTCCTGATCTTCGCCGTCTTCTACTTCCTGCTGATCCGTCCGCAGCAGCAGAAGCAGAAGGAGATGCGGCGCATGCTCGGTGAACTGAAGCGCGGAGACCGGGTGGTGACGGGCGGCGGCATCCTCGGCACGGTGACGAGGCCGCCGAAGCCCGACGATCGGGAGATCGAGGTGGAGATCGCCCAGAACACGCGCGTCAGCGTACTGCGTGAAACGATCAGCTCCGTGATCCGCCCGGTCGCCGCGAACGACGCCAGGAAGGCATAGCCCGCCCTATCCGTCACGCCTGCGGCTGCGGCACCGGCCGGCTGCGTGCCGTCGTCCACGCCTCATCCGGCATCGCGGATCGCCTGCCAGACGCGCGCGGGGGTCGCCGGCATGTCGATGTGCCGCACCCCGAGCCGCGCCAGCGCATCGGAAAGCGCGTTCATCACCGCCGGCATGCTGCCCGCGCATCCCGCCTCGCCGCAGCCCTTGACGCCGAGCGGGTTGGTGCGGGCCGGCACCGGCCGGCTCGCCACCACGAACGCCGGCAGCGCATCGGCGCGCGGCAGCGCGTAATCCATGAACGAGCCGGTGAGCAACTGCCCCTCGCTGTCGTAGCGCACCGCCTCGCCGAGGATCTGGCCGATGCCCTGCGCGACGCCGCCATGCGCCTGGCCGGCGACCAGTTTCGGGTTCACCTCCACGCCGAAATCGTTCAGCATCCGGTAGCGCACCACCGCGACCGCCCCGGTTTCCGGATCGACCTCCACTTCGGCGATATGGCAGCCGTTGGGGAAGGCGCTGGGGACGCCCCTGGTCACCAGCGCGGCATCAAGCGCGCCCGGCATGGCGGTGGCAAGCTCCATGATGCCGATGCCGCGGTCGGTGCCGACGATGGCAAAGCGCCCGTCGGCGAAGGCGATGTCCGCCTCCGCCGCCTCCAGCAGCTCGGCGGCGGCGCGGCGGCCCTTCTCGATCACCTGGGCCGCGGCGGCGACGATGGCGGTGCCGCTCTGCATGATGCTGCGCGACCCGCCGGTGCCGCCGCCGGCGAGCAGTTCGTCGGAATCGCCCTGCACCAGCCGCACCCGTTCGAACGGCACGCCGAGCCGGTCGGCCAGCACCTGTGCGAACGGCGCTGCGTGGCCCTGGCCGTAATCGAGCGTGCCGGTGATGATGGTAACGGTGCCGTCCGATTCGAAGCGGACGCCGCCCATCTCGGGCGAGGCCGGTGCCGTCGCCTCCAGATACTGGCCGATCCCCCGCCCGCGCACCCGCCCGCGCGCGGCACTTTCCGCCGCCCGCGCCGCGAACCCGTCCCAGTCGGCGTCGCGCAGCGCCCGGTCGAGCAGCGCCGGATAATCGCCGCTGTCGTATTGCTGGCCGGAGGGCGCGTCATAGGGCAGCATGTCCGGCCGGATGTGGTTGCGCCGGCGCAGTTTCACGGCATCGATGCCGAGCTCGCGCGCCGCCCGCTCCACCAGCCGTTCCATGTAGTAGTTGCCTTCCGGGCGGCCGGCGCCGCGATAGGCGCCGACCGGCGTGGTGTTGCAGACGCAGCAGCGCGTGCTGACCTCGACCAGCGGGGTGCGATAGACGCCGATCACGTTCTTGACGATGTTCATGGTCGGCGGCAGCGTCGTCGCATTGCTCAGCACCGCGCCGACATCGGCGAATCCGGTGATGCGCACGGCGAGGAAATTGCCGTCGGCATCGAGCGCCAGTTCCGCCGTCACCTCGCTCGCCCGTCCGTGGCTGTCGGAGAGGAAGCTGTCGCTGCGCTCGTCGGTCCATTTCACCGGCCGGCCGAGCCGGCGCGCCGCGTGCAGCACGCAGACATATTCGGGATAGGCGCTCGCCTTCATGCCGAACGACCCGCCGACATGGCCGGTCAGCACGCGCACCTGCTTCGGCTCCACGCCGAGGACGCCCGCGAGCAGCCCGCGCATGCCGAACACGCCCTGCGAGCCGAGGCGCAGGATGTGCCGGCCGTCCGCCGCGTCGTATTCGCCGATGGCGGCGCGCGGCTCCATCGGCGAGACGACGATGCGGCTGTTCACCAGATCGAGCCTGGTCACGTGGGCCGCGCGCGCGAACGCCGCGGCAACCGCGTCGGCATCGCCGTAATGCCAGTCGAGCAGCAGATTGCCCGGCAGTTCGTCATAGAGCTGCGGCGCATCAGGTGCGGCGGCGGCGCGGGCGGAGGTGACGGCGGGCAGCGGGTCGATCTCCGCCAGCACCATCTCGGCGGCATCCTTGGCCTGGACGACGGTGTCGGCGACGACGACGGCCAGCGGCTCACCGACGTAGCGCACCTTGCCGGTGGCAAGCGCCATCTGCCGCGGCCTCGTCGGCGGCGAGCCGTCGCGGTTCATCCCCGCCACATTCGCCGGCATCGGCCCGATGCCGGCGGCGATCAGGTCGGCTGCGGTCACTGTCGCGAGCACGCCCGGCATGGCGCGCGCCGCCGCGGTATGGAGGGCGCGCAGCACGCCGTGGGCGACGCGGCTGCGCACGATCACGGCATAGGCCTGGCCAGGCAGGTTGAGGTCGTCGGTATAGCGGCCCTCACCGCGCAGCAGCACCGGATCCTCGGTGCGCGACACCGGCTGGCCCACGGCAAAACGGTCGGGCATCACGTCCATGCGGAATTTCCTCGTTCGGTCACGACGTTCGGTCACGACGTTCGGTCACGACGTTCGGTCACGACGTTCGGTCACTGGGCAGATAGGCCGCCGAGGGGGCGGCCGGAAGTCCTGCCGGCATCTGCCCCGTTTTCTACCCTCTGGCGAAAAAGGGCGAAGGCGGGCATAGTTGCTGCGGCAAAAGGGGGCTGCGGTGTCGGAGCGGGACGAACACGGCTCAAAGCGGGTGCTGCCCTTTATCGGCGGCCCGGGCGTGCCGCCCATTGCAGGCGGCGGCGGCGGCCCCCATGATCCTGGCATGGACGCACGGGTCACGCGCCTGGAAGATCAGTACGGTCGCATCGAGACATTGTTGCGGGCCATCGACGGCCGTATGGGACAGCTCGACGGCCGTATGGGACAGCTCGACGACCGCGTGGGGCGGATCGAGGACCGCGTGGGGCGGATCGACGACCGCGTGGAGCAGCTCGGCGACCGCGTCCGGCACATCGAAATCGATGTTGCGGAGCTCAAGGGCCGCATCGTGAACCTGCCGACCACCTGGGCGATGATCACGACCATGATCGGCGGGCAGATCGCCCTTGCCGGCATCCTGCTCGCGGCATTCCGGTTCGCCGGGGTGCATTAGCGCCGCCTTCGGTCTGTGCACGCCGCCTCCTACCTCGCCGATTCGGCCCTGATCGGCGCCGAGGTGCTGGACGGCGTGCGCATCGATATCGACGCGGACGGCCGCATCGCAGCCCTGCATCCCGGCGCCGCGCCCGGCGACGTCGCGCGCCTTGCCGGCCTCGTCGTCCCCGGCCTGCCCAACCTGCACTGCCACGCCTTCCAGCGGGCGATGGCCGGCCTCGCCGAGCGGGCAGGGCCGGAGGGGGACAATTTCTGGCGCTGGCGGGAGGTGATGTACCGTTTCCTTGCCGCCCTCACGCCCGAGGACGTGCAGGCGATCGCGGCGCAGACCTATGCCGAGGGTCTCTGCCACGGCTACACGTCGGCCGCGGAGTTCCATTACCTCCACAACGCCCCCGACGGGACGGCGTATGCCGAGCCGGCGGAACTGGCGCTGCGCATCGTCGCGGCGGCGGAGGCGGCGGGGGTCGGGCTGACGCTGCTGCCGGTGCTCTATCGCCATGGCGGCTTCGGCGCCGCGCCGGCGGCGGCGGGCCAGCGCCGCTTCCTCCTCGACCGCGACGGCTTCGCCGCGCTGTGCGGCGCGATGGCGCGCCACGTGCCGATCGGCATCGCGCCGCACAGCCTGCGCGCGGTCGGCCCCGACGATCTGGCATGGGCCTGCGAGCTTGCCGCGGCCTTCGGTCCCGCGACGCCCGTTCATCTCCACGTCGCCGAGCAGGCGCAGGAAGTCGCCGACTGTCTTGCCTGGAGCGGGGCGCGCCCGGTGGCCTGGCTGCTCGACCATGCGCCGGTCGATGCGCGCTGGTGCCTCGTGCATGCGACGCATGTCGATGGCGACGAATGCGCGCGGCTCGCCGCCAGCGGCGCCGTCGCCGGGCTGTGCCAGACCACCGAGGCCAATCTGGGCGACGGCATCTTCCCGCTGCGCCCCTATCTCGCCGCCGGCGGACGCTTCGGCGTCGGCAGCGACAGCAACGTCTCCGCGAGCCCGGTCGAGGAACTGCGCTGGCTGGAATATGTCCGCCGGCTGGAGAGCCGGGCGCGCAACGTGACCGAAACGCGGCCGGGCGCCTCGGTCGGCGCCTCCCTGCTGGCACGCGCCGCATCCGGCGGGGCGCAGGCGCTCGGCCGGCCGGCCGGAACGCTTGCCGTCGGCAACATGGCCGACCTCGTGGTGCTCGATCCGGCGCATCCGGCGCTGATCGGGCGGCACGGCACGGCGCTGCTGGACGCCTGGGTGTTCAGCGGCAACACGACGCCGGTCGCCCATGTCATGGTGGGCGGCACCTGGGTGGTGCGGAACGGCGCGCATGTCCGCGGGCCGGCGATCGCGGCCTCCTTCGCCCGCACCATGCGCCGGCTGGCCGCGGCGCTGTAGCAGAGGTGCGCTTTACACGGCCGCCTGCCGCCGCAACACTCCGCCGACCGCAGGTGCGGCAGGCGATCTACAGGGGGGAAACCACGATGCACAGATACCTTTCGGCGGCGGCGATCGTCGCAGGGCTGCTGGCGGCAACCCCGGCGGCACGGGCCGGCGCCCAGCCGGCCGCCACCAGCAAGCAGGTCTACTGGCTGCTCAGCGGGCAGGTCGCGCCCGAGCGGATGGATGACTTCAAATCGCTGGTCCGGAAGATTGTCGCCGCGACCGAGGCGAACGAGCCGGGCGCGCTGGAATATGAATACAACGTCGCCGCCGACGGGACGACGGTGCAGATTTTCGAGCGCTACACGGATTCGGCCGCCGTGGTCACCCATGTCACCGACCTCGGCAAGACCTTCGCCAAGGATTTGCTGGCGCTGTTCAAGCCGACCGCGATGGTCGTGTTCGGCGCCCCAGACGACGCGGCGAGGAAGGCGATCGCTGTCTTCAACCCGGCCTACACGATGCCGCTCGACGGCTTCGTGCGCTAGCCGGGCCGCCCCGCGGACAGGGAGAGGCCGGATGCACGTGACCGCCGATGCCGCTACCGCCTGGCTGCGGGACGCCGCGACCTCGGCGCGCGCCGCGTCGGCCTCTCTCGCCCGCCTGCCGGGCGCGGTGCGCGATGGCGCACTGCACGCGGCCGCAGCGGCGCTGCGTGACGCGGCGGGGGCGATCCTCGCGGCCAATGCCGCCGACCTCGCCGCCTTCAATGCCGGGCAGGGCAGCGCCGCCTTCCGCGACCGGCTGGTGCTGACGCCGGCGCGCGTCGCGGCGATGGCGCAGGGGCTGGAGGAGATCGCGGCGCTGCCCGACCCGCTCGGCCGCACGCTGGCCGAATGGACGCGGCCGAACGGCCTGCTCATCCGCCGTGTCGCGACGCCGATCGGCGTCATCGGCATGATCTATGAAAGCCGGCCCAATGTCGGCGCCGATGCCGCGGGCCTCTGCCTCAAATCGGGGAATGCCGTGATCCTGCGCGGCGGCTCGGACAGCCGCCATTCCGCGGCCGCGATCCACGCCGCGATTGCCGCCGGGCTCGGTGCCGCCGGCGTGCCGCAGGCGGCGGTGCAGATCGCACCGTCCGCCGACCGCGCCTATGTCGCCGCCATGCTCGGCGCCGCCGGGCTGATCGACCTGCTGATCCCGCGCGGCGGCAAGGCGCTGGTGCGGCGCGTGCAGGCGGAGGCGCGGGTGCCCGTGCTCGCGCATGCCGAGGGCATCTGCCACACCTATGTCCACGACGCCGCCGACCCTGACATGGCGCGCCGGGTGCTGCACAACGCCAAGCTGCGCCGCCCCGGCATCTGCGGCGCCACCGAGACGCTGCTGATCGATGCCGCCGTCGCGCCCGCGCTGCTGCCCGTGCTGATCGCCGACCTCGCCGCAGGTGGCTGCACGTTCCGCGCCGATGCAAGCGCCCGCGCCATCTGTCCGCAGCTTCCCGCCGCACGGGAGGGCGATTTCGACACCGAATGGCTCGATACCGTGCTGTCGGTCGCGGTGGTCGATGGCGTCGATGCCGCGCTCGATCACATCCGCCGCCACGGCAGCGAGCATACCGAGGCGATCATTACCGAAGACGCCGCGGCGGCGGAGCGGTTCCTGTCCGGCCTGTCGAGCGCCGTGGGCATGTGGAACGCCTCCACCCAGTTCTGCGACGGGGGCGAGTTCGGCTTCGGCGCCGAGATCGGCATCGCCACCGGCCGCGTCCATGCGCGCGGGCCGGTCGGGCTGGAGCAGCTCACGCTCTATCGCTACCTCGTCCTCGGCCACGGACAGGTGCGCCCCTGACCACGGTGCCGCCCGACCGGCTGCCGCGCTTCGGCGACCGGCGGCGCACGCGCGTCGGCCTGCTCGGCGGCTCCTTCAACCCCGCGCATCCCGGTCATCGCCATATCGCGCTGCTGGCGCGCCGGCGGCTGCGGCTCGATCAGGTGTGGCTGCTGGTCTCGCCCGGCAATCCGCTGAAACCGGCCTGCGGCATGGCACCGCTGGCAGCGCGGCTGGCATCGGCACGGGCGATAGGGGACGGGCGGCGCATCGTCGCGAGCGCGATCGAGGCGTCCCTGGGCACCCGCCATACCGTCGCCACGCTCGCGGCGCTGCACCGGCGGTTTCCGCGGGTGCGGTTCGTCTGGCTGATGGGGGCCGACAATCTGGCCCAGTTGCCGCGCTGGTGGCGCTGGCAGGCGATTGCCGCCGGCACGGTCTTCGCGGTACTGCCGCGGCCGGGCTATAACCACGCGGCGCTGGCCGGGCAGGCGGCGCGCAAGCTGCGCGCGGCGCGGCTTCGGGCGCATGTCGCACCCGTGCTGGCCGCATTGCCGCCGCCGTCCTGGCTGTTCCTTCCCACCCCCCAGCATGCCGCCTCCGCGACCGCGCTGCGGGCGGCGGCCAAAGGAGTGTCAGACCATCGCCCGCAAGCCGCCTGCCCCACCCTCGCCGCCTGACGACCCGCCGCCCGCGACGCCGCGGGCCGCCGCGTCATCGCCGCGGCGCCGCGCGCCGTTGCGCGGCCCGGTGGCGGCGAAACTGCCCGTCCCGCCCGGCACGCCGCGCAAGAAGGCCGCTGCCGCCGGCCCGTCGCGCGCCG
>JAJZNE010000033.1 GCA_021847995.1 Pseudomonadota bacterium
GATGTCCACGGCACGCGGCAGTCTCTTCTTGACCATCGCGGAACGGACCTCAAGATGACGTGAAACGGATGTAGCCGATAGAGGTTAATGCTTGCCAGCGAAGACGCAGTGACTCTGCGTCGTTGCGCCCGACTGTGCCGGAGTCGCCACACCTGTGAACATTTGTCGCCGTTGCGCGCGGGGTGCAGGGCAAAATCAGGCGCGGCGGACCGTGTAGGACTGTTGCAGTGATCGCACGATCCCGGCACCGTGATCGGCGTCGCGCGCCTCGAACATCACTTCCAGCTCGGCCGCCTGCACGCTGGGGGAGGCGAACAGGCGATGGTGAGACACTTCGATGATATTGCCGCCGGCGGCGCCGATCAGGCCGGCGATCTCCGCCAGCACGCCCGGACGGTCGGGAATTTCCAGCAGCAGCCGACGCAGCCGCCCGTCGCGCAGCAGGTTGCGCAGCAGCACGTTGGCGAGGATGCGCGGGTCGATGTTGCCGCCGCACACCGGCACGCCGACGCGCCGGCCGGCGAACCGGTCGGGGAAGGCGAGCAGGGCGGCGATGCCGGCCGCGCCGGCGCCCTCGGCGACGGTCTTCGCCCCCTCGGCGAGCAGCGCGATCGCCTCCTCCACCGCGCGTTCCGGCACCACCACCATGTCCGCGACATGGGCGCGGATGACGGCGAGCGGGGCGGCGCCGATGTCGCGCACGGCGATGCCCTCGGCGATGGTCGGTCCGCCCACCTCCACCGCCTGCCCTGCCAGCAGCTGGGCAAGCGCCGCATAGGCGGCGACCTCGACGCCGATCACCTCGATGCCCGGCCGCAGCGCCGTCGCCGCCACGGCGCAGCCGGCGATCAGCCCACCACCGCCGACCGGCACCACCAGCGTGTCGAGGTCGGGCGCATCCTGAAGCAGTTCCAGCGCCAGCGTCCCCTGGCCCGCCATCACCGCGGGGTCGTCATAGGGATGGATGAACACCCGCCCCTCGGCCTCGGCCAGCGCATGGGCGTGGGCGGCAGCCTCCGCCAGGGTGTCGCCGTGCAGCACCACCCGCGCGCCCCATCCGGCGGTCCGGCGCACCTTGGTCGCCGGGGTGAAGCGCGGCATGACGATGACGGCGGAAATGCCGCGGAGCTGGGCGTGCCGCGCCACCGCCTGGGCATGGTTGCCGGCCGACATGGCGATGACGCCGGCCGCCCGTCCCGCCGCGTCGAGCAGCGCCAAGCGGTTGGCCGCCCCGCGCTCCTTGAACGCGCCGGTGGCCTGGAGATTGTCGAGCTTGAGCGTGACGGCGGCGCCGGTTGCGCGCGACAGCGCATCGCTGGCGACGGCAGGCGTGCGCAGGATGCTGCCGGCGATCCGTTCGGCCGCCGCACGCACATCGCCGAGACCGATCATGCGGCTCAGCCGTAGCTGACGGAGAGGATCTCGTAGCTGCGGTCGCCGCCCGGCGCCGGGACCGAGACGGTGTCGCCGACCTTCTTGCCGATCAGGGCCTTGGCGAGCGGCGAGGAGATCGACAGACGCTGCGCCTTGATGTCGGCCTCATGCACGCCGACGATCTGGTACGCCGCCTCCTTTTCGGTTTCTTCATCGACCAGGCGGACATGGGCGCCGAATTTCACCTGCTCGCCGGAAATCGTCGAAGGATCGATCACTTCGGCAGACGCAACGATTTCCTCAAGCTCGGCAATCCGCCCCTCGATGAAGCTCTGCCGTTCGCGGGCGGCGTGGTATTCGGCGTTCTCCGACAGGTCGCCATGCGTGCGCGCCTCCGCGATTGCGCGGATCACGGCGGGACGCTCGACGGATTTGAGCGTCCGCAACTCCTCCTCAAGCCGCTGCAGGCCGGGGGCGGTCATCGGAAACTTCAGCACGGCGTCATCCTCAGCAACAGGCGGGACCAGAACGGTCGGATAGGGCGGGTGGGCCGGAAGGCAACCGTCACGCCCGGCGCGGAGGGATCGGAACCGGCAAGCGGCGCCGCACCTTCCGCCCGGTCGCGACGGGCTTCAGAACGAAGCGCGAAAATACGCCTGCAACGGCGCGACTTCAAGAGCACCGGCGCGCATTGCCGCGATTGCATGCGCCGCTGCCCGCGCCCCGGCGATGGTCGTGTAGTGCGGCACGCCATGCGTCAGCGCGCTGCGCCGGATGGCAAAACTGTCCGCGACCGCCTGTGCGCCGGCGGCAGTGTTGATGACCATCTGCACCTCGCCGGAGCGGATGGCATCGACACAGTGTGGCCGTCCCTCCAGCACTTTGTTGACCGTGGCGACGGCGATCCCGGCTTCCCGCAGGCGCGCCGCGGTGCCACGGGTGGCCAGGATGGTGAAGCCGAGTTCCACCAGCCGCCGCGCGACGCCGACCGCGGCGGCCTTGTCGGCATCGCGGACGGAGAGGAAGACGCCGCCTGCATCCGGCAACCGCACCCCTGCACCGAGCTGGCTTTTCGCGAAGGCGCGTTCAAAACTGGAATCGAGGCCCATCACCTCGCCGGTCGATTTCATCTCCGGCCCCAGGATCGTGTCCACGTCGGGGAAGCGGTTGAAGGGAAACACCGCCTCCTTCACCGCCACATGCGGCGCGATCGCCTGGGCGTCGAGGCGGAATTCCGCCAGTTTCGCGCCGGCCATCACGCGCGCACCGATCTTGGCGACGGCGATCCCGGTCGCCTTGGCGACGAACGGTACCGTGCGCGCGGCACGCGGGTTGACCTCCAGCACATGGACGGCATCGTCCTTGATCGCGTACTGCACGTTCATCAGCCCGACGACGCCGAGCGCGCGGGCGAGCGTCGCGGTCTCCGCCTTCAGTTCCGTCACGATGGCCGGCGACAGCGTGTACGGCGGCAGCGCGCACGCCGAATCGCCGGAATGGATGCCGGCCTCCTCGATATGTTCCATGACGCCGGCGACGTACACATTCTCCCCGTCGGCGATGCAGTCGACATCGACCTCGATCGCATCGGCAAGATAGCGGTCGATCAGCACCGGATTGTCGCCGGAGACGCGCACCGCCTCGCGCATGTAGCGGTGCAGGGCGGCGCGGTCATGGACGATCTCCATCGCCCGTCCGCCGAGCACGTAGCTTGGCCTGATCACGACCGGGTAGCCGATGCGCTCGGTGATCGCCTCGGCCTCCGCCGCCGTGCGGGCGATGCCGTTCTCCGGTTGCAGCAGGCCGAGGCGTTGCAGCAGCGCCTGGAACCGTTCGCGATCCTCGGCGATGTCGATCGCATCGGCGCTGGTGCCGAGCACCGGAATGCCGGCGCGGTGCAGCGCCTGCGACAGCTTGAGCGGGGTCTGCCCGCCATACTGCACGATGCAGCCGAGCACCTCGCCCCGCGCCTGTTCGCGCCGCACCAGCGCGATCACGTCCTCCGGCGTCAGCGGCTCGAAATAGAGCCGGTCGGAGGTGTCGTAGTCGGTGCTGACGGTTTCCGGGTTGCAGTTCACCATGATCGTCTCGAATCCCGCCTCGCGCAGGGCATAGGCGGCATGGACGCAGCAATAGTCGAACTCGATGCCCTGGCCGATCCGGTTGGGGCCGCCGCCGAGGATGACGATCTTGCGCCGGTCGCTCGGATCGGCCTCGCAGGAGGGCGCGCCGAATCCGCCCTCGTACGTGGAATACATGTAGGGCGTGGCGGAGGCGAACTCGCCCGCGCAGGTGTCGATGCGCCGATAGACCGGCTGCACCCCGAGCCGCGCCCGCAGCGCCGCGACCGCTTCCTCCCGCACGCCGGCGAGGGTCGCGAGCCGGCGGTCGGAGAAGCCGAGCGCCTTGAGCCGGCGCAGTCCCGCCGCTTCCTGCGGCAGTCCGTCGCGCATCACCTCCGCCTCGGCGGCGACGATGGCGGCGAGTTCGCGCAGGAACCAGGGATCGAAGCGGCAGGCATCATGGATGTCGGCGAGGCCGAGGCCGGCGCGCATCGCCTGTGCCGCCATCAGCAGCCGGTCCGGCCGCGGCACGGAAAGCGCGGCGCGGAAGGCATCCGCCCCGCCGTCGCCCGGCGGCTCGACCGGGTCGAGGCCGCCGAGCCCGGTCTCCATGCTGCGCAGCCCCTTCTGCAACGCTTCGGCGAAGCTGCGGCCGATCGCCATCGCCTCCCCGACCGACTTCATGCTGGTGGTGAGCGCGGGCGGCGTGCCGGGGAACTTCTCGAAGGTGAAGCGCGGGATCTTGACCACCACATAATCGATGGTCGGCTCGAAGCTGGCCGGCGTCACCCGCGTGATGTCGTTGGCAAGTTCATCGAGCGTGTAGCCGACGGCGAGCCTGGCGGCGATCTTGGCGATCGGGAAGCCGGTCGCCTTGGAGGCGAGGGCGGAAGAGCGCGAGACGCGCGGGTTCATCTCGATGATGACCATGCGCCCGTCGGCCGGATTGACCGCGAACTGCACGTTCGAGCCGCCGGTATCGACGCCGATCCGCCGCAGGCACGCGATTGAGGCATCGCGCATGCGCTGGTATTCCTTGTCCGTCAGCGTCAGCGCCGGCGCGACCGTGACCGAATCGCCGGTATGGATGCCCATCGGGTCGATGTTCTCGATCGCGCAGACGATGATGCAGTTGTCCGCGCTATCGCGGACCACTTCCATCTCGTATTCCTTCCAGCCCAGCACGCTTTCCTCGATCAGCACCTCGTGCGTCGGCGAGGCATCGAGGCCGCCCTGCACGATCTGGTCGAATTCCTCGCGGTTATAGGCAATGCCGCCGCCGGTGCCGCCGAGCGTGAAGCTCGGCCGGATCACCGCCGGCAAGCCAACCGCGGCGAGCATTTCGCGCGCCTCCGCCGGTGAGTGGGCGATGCCGCTGCGCGGGCTTTCGATGCCGATCTCCGCCATCGCGTCGCGGAACTTGAGCCGGTCCTCGGCCCGCTCGATCACCTCAGCGCGGGCGCCGATCAGCTCGACACCGTGGCGCGCGAGTGCGCCGGAGGCGGCAAGCTGCATCGCGGTGTTCAGCGCCGTCTGCCCGCCCATCGTCGGCAGCAGGGCGTCCGGATTCTCGCGCACGATGATGCGCTCGACGAATTCCGGCGTGATCGGCTCGACATAGGTGGCGTCGGCAAGGCCGGGATCGGTCATGATGGTGGCGGGGTTGGAGTTCACCAGGACGATGCGGAACCCCTCGGCACGCAGCGCCTTGCACGCCTGGGCGCCAGAATAGTCGAACTCGCAGGCCTGGCCGATGACGATCGGGCCAGCACCGATGATGAGAATGGAGTGGATGTCGGTGCGGCGGGGCATGGGGTACGGATCCGGTCAGTGAACGCGGGGCGGCCAGGACGGAATGACCCGGCGCAGGAATTGGTCGAACAGGGGGACGGTGAACGCGGTGTCTCCGTGCGCGGGGCTGTAGATCATGCCCTTGCGAATCAGCCCGTTGCGCAGCGGACCGGCGGTCTGCACGCGAATACCGAGAGTGTCGGCGATATCGCCGGAGCGGTGCGGACCCAGGCCCAACTCGGCCATGGCCCGAAGATAATCGCGTTCGCGCGGGGTCAGACGGTCGTAGCGCACGCGAAAGAAGCTCTCATCCAGCCGGGCGACCGCGATTTTCGTGGCGTCTGTGACATCCGCGGCCCGGATGAGGGGCCCTGCGGCGACATTCCAGGCATGATAGCCCCATTCCTGGAGGAAGTAGGGATAGCCACGGGTCAGGGCGCGCACCTCGGCCAGCGCCGCATCGTCCCACCGTGCCCCTTCGCTCTGCGCTGGGATTTGCAATGCTGCATCGGAATCGGCGGCTGACAGAGCATCGACCAGCGGGAAATCGAACAGGCGTTCGGCATACGACTTGGCCTGACCCGTCAGCCCCACCACTTGCGGAAGCCCGGTCGCCGCCAGAAGAAGCGGCAGGCCTGACTGGCTGGCCCGGTGCATCGCCAGGATCAATGCGCCCAGATGGCGCTCGCTCAGATACTGCACCTCGTCGATCAGAATCGCGACCGGCACCGCCCGCGTCCGCGCCGCCTCGCCGACGGCGTGAAACAGGGCGCCGAGATCGTGGTCGAGGTCGCCGCTGTCCGCCGCGCCCGGTTCCGGATCGATGCCAAGGGCGATATCGGCACCACCGTAACTGACCTTCACTGTGCGCATGAAGCTTGCCAGGATACGCAACCCCTTGCGCGCCGCTTCCGCCATCGCGCCCATCTGGTCCAGCGCCAGCAGTGCCTCACGCAAAGGCGGCACCAGAAGGTCCGGCAGGCCACGCTGTTCCTGCGCTTCGATCTTGCAGATTCGGTACCCCGCCTGCTGGGCCAGGTGCTCGACACGATTGAGCAGCACCGTCTTGCCAACGCCGCGCAAGCCGACCGCGATAAAGCTCTTTGCCGACCGACCCGCCTTCAGCCGGTGGATGGCGATCCGCGCCTGCTCAAGCAGCGCCTGACGCCCCGCCATCTCTGGCGGCTGGGTGCCGGCGCCGGGCGCATAGGGGTTGCGGATGGGGTCCATGGGGGAATTATACAGAGTTTAGTCGAATCTTCGTATAACTCGGTAAACTTTTTATACCTTTCCCCGTGCCGCCGCCACGCCGCTGGGCGTCAGTTCCAGGTGCCAGTGGCATTGCAGCGCGCCCGCGGGCAGGCGGACCGGTTCGTGGATCAGCCCCTGACGGAGCGCCTCCCCGACCGCGGCACGGAACGCCTCCATGTCCATCGCGGTGGCCGACAGGGCGCGGAACCGGTCGTAGCCGGCCTCGATGGTCGGCTCGTTGATGACATGGCGGAACGCCACCGCCAGCAGCCGGGAGAGCGGGTCGGTCACGCCGGCTTCTCCATCATGGCGACGAACCGCCCGAACAGGTGCCGCGCATCGGCCGGGCCGGGGCTGGCCTCCGGGTGGTACTGGACCGAGAAGGCGCGTCGCGCGGGGCAGGCCAAGCCCTCGTTGCTGCCATCGAACAGGCTGGTATGCGTCACCGTCACGCCCTCGGGCAGCGACGCCTCATCGACCGCGAAGCCGTGGTTCTGGCTGGTGATCTCGACCCGCCCGGTCGCCAGATCCTTGACCGGCTGGTTGGCGCCGCGATGCCCGCGCGCCAGCTTGTAGGTGCGCCCGCCGAGTGCGAGCGCCAGCAACTGATGGCCAAGGCAGATGCCGAACAGCGGCACGCCGGCCGCCAGCACGCCGCGGATCGCCGGCACCGCATAGGCCGCCGTCGCCGCCGGGTCGCCGGGGCCGTTGGAGAGAAAGACGCCGTCCGGCGCATGGCGCAGGATGTCGTCGGCGGTTGCCGTCGCCGGCACCACAGTCACGCGGCAGCCGGCGGCAGCCAGGCTGCGCAGGATGTTGCGCTTGGCCCCGTAATCGACCGCCACGACGTGATGGCGCGGCGCCGCCAGCCGGCCATAGCCGGCGGGCCAGCTCCATCCCGTCTCCTCCCAGGTATAGGTCTGGGTGCAGGAGACGGTGCGCGCCAGATCCATCCCCTCCAGTCCCGGCCAGTCGCGCGCCGCCGCGACAAGGGCCGGGAGGTCGAAGCGGCGATCGGCGGGAAAGGCGAGGATGCCGTTCGGTGCGCCGCCGTCGCGGATGCGCACGGTCAATGCCCGCGTGTCGATGCCCGCCAGCCCCGCCACCCCCTGCGCCCGCAGCCAGTGATCGAGCGGCTCCGCGGCGCGCCAGTTGGAGGGCGCCGTCACCTCCTGCTTCACCACCACCCCGCGCGCGGCGATCGTCGCTGCCTCGATATCCTCAAGATTGGCGCCGACATTGCCGATATGGGGGAAGGTGAAGGTGATGATCTGGCCGGCATAGGAGGGATCGGTCAGCGTTTCCTGATAGCCGGTCATGCCGGTGTTGAAGCACACCTCCGCCGCCACGCCCGCGCCATGGGCGCCGAACCCGCGCCCCCAGAACACCGCCCCATCGGCGAGCACGAGACAGGCGGTGGCACCCTCGGGCGGCGCGGTCACGTCCGGCATGGTCGGTCCTGTCTCCTGCAAGGGAGCGGCCTGGAGATCGGCGAGCGAGAGGCCGGGCTGACGGAGCAGCACCGGCCAGTGCCGGGCGGGAATCGCACCGTGCTGGCGCCATTTGCGCACCGCCTCGGTGCCCACGCCGAGCGTACGCGCCGCCGCCGCGGGGCCGCCGAGGCGGGCGATGAGGGTGGCCACGGGAAGGGTCATGGCGCGACCTTATGGGAAAAAATTTCCCATGGCAAGGTGGAATGGGAATATGGGAAATCGCTTCTCAGGCACGCGCAGGGGATGCGATTTGCGCCGGCATCCGCTAGAGGGGCGCTTTGCCGGAGGGGAAGTGCCATGTCCTTGCGCGAGCAGTTCACCGACCAGCTCAAGGCCGCGATGCGCGCCGGCGAAGCGCCGCGCGTCTCGACGCTCCGAATGATCCTGGCGAAGCTGAAGGACACCGACATCGCCGCGCGCCCGAAAGGCGTCCAGGCGGTGCCGGAGGAGGAGATCGTGACGATGCTGCGCGGCATGGCGAAGTCGCGCCGCGAGAGTGTCGAGCTCTACCGCCAGGGCAATCGCCCCGACCTCGTCGCCAAGGAGGAGGCGGAGATCGCCGTGATCGAATCGTTCCTTCCCCGCCAGATGGACGCGGCGGCGACCGAGCAGGCGGTGGCCGAGGCGATCGCCGCCACCGGCGCGGCCGGCCTCAAGGACATGGGGAAGGTGATGGCGGCGCTGAAGGCGCAGCATGCGGCGACGCTCGATCTCGCCCGCGTCGGTCCGCTGGTGCGGGCGAAGCTCGGCGGCTGATGGCCCTGCCGGCGGGTTTCCTGGAGGAGCTGAAGGCGCGCACGCCGCTCGCGCCGCTGATCGGCCGGCGCGTGCCCCTCCTGCGCGCCGGCCGGCAATGGAAGGGCTGCTGCCCGTTCCATGGTGAAAAGACGCCGAGCTTTCATGTCTATGACGACCATTACCACTGCTTCGGCTGCGGCGCGCACGGCGATGCGGTCAGCTTCGTCATGCAGGCGCAGGGCGTGGCCTTCATGGAGGCGGTGGAGCAGCTCGCTGCCGAGGCCGGGCTCGACGTGCCGAAGCCGGCGCCGGCGGCAGCCGAGACGGAGCGGCGGCGGCTCGATCTGCTGGCGGTGCTGGAGGCCGCCGCCGCCGCCTTCCAGCGCCGGCTGTTGCTGCCCGAGGGGGCGCGGGCGCTCGCCTATCTGCGTGGCCGCGGGCTGACCGACGAGACCATCCGCCGCTTCGCCCTCGGCTGGTCGGGCGATGGGCGCGGGCCGATCGCGCCCGATCTCGCCCCGCCCGCCGTCGCCTCCGGGATGCTGGTGCAGGCCGGCCTGATGACGGAGCCAGACGGCGACCGCCCGCCGCGTCCGTTCTTCTTCAACCGCGTGATGTTCCCGATCCGCGACCGTCGCGGCCGGGTGATCAGCTTCGGCGGGCGCACGCTCGGCGACGGCCAGCCGAAATACCTGAACGGGCCGGAAACCGCGGCCTTCAGCAAGCGCCACACGCTCTACGGCCTCGATCAGGCGCGGCCGGCGGCGCGCGGCGGCGCCCCGGCGATCGCGGTGGAGGGCTATATGGACGTGCTCGCCCTGCATCAGGGCGGCTTTCCCGGCGCTGTCGCCCCCCTCGGCACCGCGCTCACCGAGGCGCAGCTGGGTGAACTCTGGCAGCTTTCGCCGATGCCGGTGCTGTGTTTCGACGGCGACGCCGCCGGCGCCCGTGCCGCCGCCCGCACCGCCGCCCTCGCCCTGCCGCTGCTGACGGCGGAGCGCAGCCTGCGCATCGCCACCCTGCCGCCCGGCGAGGATCCCGACACTCTCGTCAGCCGCCGCGGCGCTGCCGCATTCCAGGCGGTGCTGGCGGCGGCGAGACCGCTGGCCGAGGCGCTGTTCGATCTGGTGCGCGCCGCGGCACCCGGCGACACGCCGGAACAGCGCGCCGCCCTGCGCGCGCGGCTGGAGGCGGCGGCGGCGCAGATCCGCGACCGCACGCTGGCGGCGGAATACCGCCGCGCGCTGCTCGACCGCTTCTTTGCCGCCGGGCGCCGCGGCGGCACGAAGACGCCGCGGCCGGTCCTGCGCGCGCGCCCGGTGCCCGATGCCGGCGGCACGGCGGCGGAACGCTGCCGCACCCTGCTCGCCATCCTGCTGCACCACCCCGCCCTGCTGCATGACGTGGAGGAGGCGCTGGGCACGCTCGACCTGCCGGCGCCGCTCGATCGCGTGCGGAGCGAGCTTCTCGCCTGGAGTGTGACCGCGCCCACGCTTGACTCGACCGCGCTGATCGCCCAACTCCACGCCGCCGGTTTGGCGAACGAAGCCGCGCAGGTGCTTTCGGCGGTGCCCGTGCCGCTGCCGGCCTGCGCCGCGGCGGACGCCCAGCCGGCAGAGGCCGAGGCGGGCTGGTGGCACATCTTCGGACTGATGCATCGCAGCCGGCTGGAGGACGAAGTGGCGGCAGCGCGCCGCGACTTCACGCTCCGCCCCGACCAGACGGCGCA
>JAJZNE010000051.1 GCA_021847995.1 Pseudomonadota bacterium
CGGCCGGCCCGCTCACGCCGAGATTGATGTTGTCGCCCACGCTCATGTCGACGAACAGGCCCTGCGCCTTGCGGTCCTCGGTCAGATAGACGATGCCGCCGTCGATCGCGGCACCCGGAGTGGCAAATTCGACCGCGCTGCCGTTCAGCGTCACCGTGCCGGCGGTGCGCCGCTCGGCACCGTAGATCAGGCGTGCGAGTTCGGTGCGGCCGGCACCGACCAGCCCGGCGAGGCCCAGCACCTCGCCCTGGTGCAGCGTGAAGCTGGCGTGCCGGACGCGCTTGCCGTCGGCGAGGCCGGCGACGGCCAGCACCGCCCGTCCGGTGCTGCCGCCGCGGTGTTCCTTCTTGTAGAAGGACGACAGGTCGCGTCCGACCATCATGCGCACGATGCTTTCCGGGCGGATCTCCTCGCCCGCCAGCGTGCCGACATAGCCGCCGTCGCGCAGCACGGAGACGCGCCCGGCCAGTTCATAGACCTCCGCCATGCGGTGGGAGATGTAGATGATGGCGAGTCCCTCCGCCCTGAGCCGCAGGATCAGCTCGAACAGCCGCCGCGTCTCACGGTTGGAGAGGGCGGTGGTCGGCTCGTCCATCACCAGGATGCGGGAATGCGCATGGATGGCGCGCGCCACTTCCACCATCTGCTGTTCGGCGATCGACAGGTCGCCGACCAGCGTGCGCGGGCCGAACGTGGCGCCGAGATTGGCGAGGATTTCGGCGCAGCCGGCGATCATGCCGGCGCGGTCGATGGTCGGGCCGCGATGCGCCTCGCGGCCGAGATAGATGTTCTCGGCCACGGTCAGGTTCGGCGACAGCGCCAGTTCCTGGTAGATGATGGCGATGCCGTGCGCCTTGGCGCTGAGCGGTCCGTCGATCGTGACCGGCTTGCCGTCGATGCGAATCTCCGCGCCGGGATCGGGAAAATAGGCGCCGGAGAGGATTTTCATCAGCGTCGATTTGCCGGCTCCGTTCTCGCCCATTAGCGCATGCACCTCGCCGGGATAGACCGTGAGCTGCACGTTCTGAAGCGCCTTGACGCCGGGAAACGTCTTGGAAACGTTGTGCATTTCCAGAATCGGCCGCCTGTCAGGTGGTGAGGGCATGGACATCTCCGATCCGGTTGCGGTCGCGCGGCCCGCCGCCGATGCGCCCGGCGCCGGGGCCGATTTGCAGGAACAGCGGCATCGAGGCGGCGCCGAGCGCGCCCGCCGTGGCCCCGAAGCTGCCGCGTGCGAGCGCCGGCGGCCGGCGCGACTGCGCCGTTGCCGCCCACAGCATGGGCGACAGCCGGCCGATCAGCCGGTCGAGCAGCGGCGCCGGCAGATCGCCGTCGATCACCACCAGCGGCACGCCGAGCAGCGCGCGCGCCGCCAGCAGCGGTTCGACCAGGGCGGCGGCGCAATCCTCCAGCCATTCCGCGACCGCTTCCGTGGGCGGCAGGGCGGTGAGGGCGGAAGGTGTTTCGCCGCGCGCGCGCAGATGGCGCATGAGCGCGGCGACGGAGGCGCGGCCGAGCAGGATGTCCCGCCCGCCGGGCGCCTCCGGGGCGGAGGAAAGCCGCGACGGGGCGACCGGGATCACGCCGATATCGGCGGCATTGCCGGTGCGCCCGCGCACCGCCTGCCCGTCCAGCACGAGGCCGCCGCCGACCGCCGGGCCGATGAAGACATAGAGGAAATCATCCTGGCGGCGGCCGGCGCCGTGCAGCAGTTCGGCGATGGCGGCGGCGGTGCCGTCGTTCTCCTCGATCACCGGCAGGCCGGTGGCGCGGGCCAGTTCGTCGCCGAAGGTGAAGCGGTCCCAGGCGGTGAAGCTGTCGGGCGGCAGGCCGAGCGTGGCAAGCCAACTGCCGAGATTGTACGGCCGCGCGACGCCGATGCCGCTGATGCGGCGCCGGCGCGCAGCGGGCAGGGCGGCGATCAGCCCCTCCACGTCGCGGCGCACGCAGGCGAGCGCCTCCTCGGGCGGCGGCAGCATGCCGTCATGCGCGCGCTGTCCCAGGAGGGCGCCGGAGAGGTCGGCGAGCACGGTTTCGATGCGCCCGCGATCGAGCCGCACGCCGAGTGCCGCCGCCCCCTTCGGCTCCAGCGTCACCAGGTGCGCCGGCTGCCCGCGCTGGCCCTGCTGGCGGCGGCCGGCGCTGCGCAGCAGCCCGGCACGTTCCAGACGCGCGACGATCTGCCCGACCGCGGTATGCGTGAGGCCGGCGGCGCGTGCCAGATCGGCCCGCGACGCCTCGCCCAGCCGGCGCAGGCATTGCAGCACCAGCCGCTGGCTGTCCGGCTGGACGGCCAGCGGCCGCAATCCCGGAGCTGCCTCGCGGACCGGCATGGCGTGACGTTTCCCCTGTGCGCGCCGCCCCGGGACCGTCCCCTGAACGACACGCCGCGCGACGGTCTCACCGCCGCTTTAATCGAAGCACTTTCTTTAATTCACCTGCCCGGCCATCTCTGTCAAGCCGGCGCGATAGCGCCGGAACGGACCGCGCAGGGAGGGCGGCAGCAGCGGCAGGGCGTGGGCCGCCGCCAGCAGCAGCAGCCGCCGCGGACGTGGCCGGGGCAGCACGGAACGCCGCAGCCAGGCGAGGCCCTCGGCGCGGTTGCCATGGCGGATCAGTTCGCGGCCGATGATCCAGCGGTTTTCCGCCTCCGCCCGGCGGCGCAGGGCGGCGACGCGGGGCGCGCCGAGCCGGGCGATCAGCGCGGGGTTGCCGAAGATCGCGTCCATGCAGGGGCCGAACGTCCGCGGGTTAGCGGCGAGCCGCAGCACGGCGCTGCCCGCGCGCTGACGCACGAACAGGAGCGGCGCCGTCCCCGGCACCACCGCGAACCGTCCCAGCGCCGCCAGCCGGCACCAGAACTCCCAATCCTCGCCGTAGCGCAGATCGCTGCGAAAGCCGACCAGCCGGCGCACCGCCCCGGCCCGGATCAGCAGGTGACCGCCGTTGGCGAACTGGTTCTGCACCAGCAGCCGCTCCAGGATGTCGCCGTCGGCGAACGGACCCGGCTTGTTCGCGGTGCGGGTGCGGCCGTCCTCGGTGACGAAGCAGTGCGCGCCGTAGGCGGCGAGCGAGGCGGGCGAGGCGGCCAGGGTGGCGGCAAGCCGGGCGAGCGCGTCGGGGGCGAGCCAGTCGTCGGCGTCGAGGAACATCACCGCGTCGCCGGCAAGGGCGGCGAGGCCGCGGTTGCGGGCCGCCGACACGCCGGCGTTGTGCTGGCGCAGCAGATGCAGCCGCGGGTCGGTGACGCGGGCGGCGATTTCGGCGCTGGCATCGGTGGAGCCGTCGTCGATCACCATCAGCGTCCAGTCGCGATGCGTCTGCGCCAGCACGGAGGCGATCGCGGCCGCGATGAAGTCGGCAACGTTGTAGGCCGGCATGATGATGAAGATGTGCATGAGCCATCCGTCCTGACGGCGGCAGATTAGCAACCGCCGCGCGAGGGCGCCGCGCGGATGGCGGGAACGTGATGGCGCGCCGGCCGCACGCGATTGACGCCGCCCGCCGTGCGCGCGAGGGGATCGGAATGCAGCACATCGCCGGGGCGACGGCACCGCCCGCGCAGGACTACGATGCCGATGTCGTGATCCTCGCGCTCGACCGAGCCGAGGAGACGGTGCAGGCGATCGCCTCGGCGCTGGCGCAGCGCGGGGTCGCGCGGCATGTCTTCGTGGTCGATCAGGGATCGCGGCCGGAGAATCTGGCGAAGCTGGCGGCGAGCGTCGCCGGGCGTGCGGATGCGACGCTGGTGCGGCTGGAGCACAACCGGGGCGTCGCCGGCGGACGCAACCGCGGCAGCGCGCTGGGCCATGGGCGGATCATCGCCGCGCTCGACAACGATGCCGAATTCGCCGATGCGGACACGCTGGCGCGCGCCGTCGCCGCCCTGGACGCGGCGCCCGATATCGCCGCACTCGGCTTTCGCATCGTGATCTTCGCCGACGGCAGCGACGACCTGTCGTCCTGGGGCTATCCGCAGAGCCTGCTTGCGCGCGCCGGCGAAGCGTTCGATGCCGCGACCTTCGTCGGCGCCGGCCACGCCATTCGCCGCGCCGCATGGGACGATGCCGGCGGCTACGACGACGCGCTGTTCTTCTGCTGGGAGGAATTCGATTTCAGTCTGCGCGCGATCGCGCGCGGCTGGCGCGTGCGCTATCAGGGCGATCTCGTCATCCGCCACAAGGTCAGCCCGGAACGGCGCTTTGCCTGGAGCGGCACGCGCTGGTTCTATTTCGTCCGCAACCGGCTCTATATCGAGCGCAAGGCCGGCCGCACGTGGCCCGCTCTCGCGCCGCGCATCGGCGGATACCTGCTGCGCGGCGCACGCAACGGCGTGCCGGTGCAGACGCTGCGCGCGATCGGCGCGGCACGGCGGATGGCGCGGCGCGTGCCGGCGGTGCCGCTGCCGCCGCGGGCGCGGGCCTATCTCGCCGCCAACGACGCGGCGCATCGCGGCTCGCTCTTGACGCGGCTGCGGCGGGAGGTGCTGGCGGCACTGCCGGGACGGGCGTGAGCGCGCCGCGCGCTCAGCCGGGTGCGGGCGCCGCGCGGAAGGTGAGAGCGGCGGCAACCGCCATTCCGGCGATGGCGAGGCCGATCAGGGCGACGCAGCCGGGCCAGCCGCCATGGTGCCAGAGCGGTGCCGGCAGCACCCCGCCGAGGCCGCCGCCGACATAATAGACCGCGACATAGAGACCGACCGCGGAGGAGCGCGCCCGCTGGACGGCGACGCCGATGAAGCCGAGCGCCAGCGCCTGGGCGGCGAACAAGCCGGCGCAGGCGGCCATCAATCCGCCGACGATGAGCGGCAGCGAGGGGGCGAGCGTCAGCCCCTCGCCCGCCAGGGCGACGGCGGCGGCGAGCAGCGCCGTCGGCCGGCGCCCGGCATGCACCGCCGCGCGCGTCGCGAGCGGCGTCGTCACCACGCCGATCAGATAGACGCCGAACACCGCGCCGAGCGCGCCCGGCGACAGGCCGAACGGCGGCGCCGCGAGCCGGAGATTGACGAAGGTGAAGGTGGCGACGACGCTGAACAGCATGCAGGCGCCGATGGCGCAGCAGCCCCACAGCGTCGGGTTGGCGGCGTGTTCCTGCCAGCCGCGCAGGGTCGCGCCGACGCCGCCGCGCACCGGACGGAAATTGCGCTCGCGCGGCAGCAGCAGCCCGATCACCGCCGCCGCCAGCGCGGTCGCCGCAGCGACGGCGGCGAAGCCCAGGCGCCAGCCGCCGAACTGTGCCGCGACGCCGGCGATCAGCCGCCCGGCGACGCCACCGCTGATGGTGCCGGCGGAATAGACGCCGGCGGCGCGGATCGCGTCGGGGCCGCTGCATTCATCGCCGAGATAGGCGATGGTGACGGTGAAGATGAAGGGCAGCAGCAGCCCCTGCGCGAACCGCCAGGCGAGGAGGGAGGCGAAGCTGTGGGCGGTGGCGACCAGCAGGGTCGGCAGGATCACGGCGATCGCCGCCCCCAGGATCAGCCGCCTGCGTCCCAGCACGTCGGAGATCGCACCGGCGAAGGGGGCCACCAGGGCGATCGCGACCAGCGGCGCGGTCACCGCCAGCCCCATCGCCGCCGGCGCGACCTGAAACGACTCGGCCAGCGCCGGCAGGATCGCCTGCGGCGTATAGAGGTTGAGGAAGGTCGCGATGCCCGCCGCCGCCACGGCAGCCGGCAGGCCCCGCGCCCTCATCGCGATGCGGCCGTGCGGCGGAGGAGGAGGGTGGACGGCGGCGGCGGCGGCGGCGGAGGCGGAGACAGGCGGCGCATGCGCCCTTGCTGGCGCGAAGCGGGCGGCGCGTCAATGCGCGGCGTCGGGCGCCGCGATGGCGAGATACGCGAGGCGGCGCAACTCCCTGCGCCCGCGCACCACTGAATCGAGGATCATGCCGCAGGAGAATGACAGGAACGACAGCAGCACAAGGCCGGTTGCCAGCACGGCACTCGGCAGCCGGGGCACGAGACCGGTCTGGCGGAACTCCTCGATCACCGGGACACCGACGGCGAGACCGGCAAGTAGCAGCAGCAGCGCTGCCCAGCCGAACACCGGCAACGGCCGTTCCTGGCGCACCAGGGCGACGATGGTGCCGAGAATGCGGGCACCGTCGGAATAGGTGCGCAGCTTGGAACGGCTGCCGGCCGGCCGCTCCTTGTAGCGGGTCGGCAGTTCGGCGACCGGCATGGCGAGTTCCAGGGCATGCACGGTCATTTCCGTCTCGATCTCGAACCCGGCGGAGAGAGCGGGAAAGGACTTGACGTAGCGGCGGCTGAAAGCGCGGTAGCCGGACAGCATGTCGGAGACGCGGGCGCCGAACACCGAGCGCACGAGGCCGGTCAGCACGCGGTTGCCGAGCCGGTGGCCGCGGCGATAGGCGGCGGCAGCGGTCACGGCATCGGCGCTGACGCGCTGGCCGGTCACCATGTCGAGCTGCTCCTCGACCAGCAGGCGCACCATCGCGGGTGACGCGGCGGCGTCGTAGGTGTCGTCGCCATCGACCAGGACATAGACATCGGCATCGATGTCGGCGAAGCCGCGGCGGATGACGTGGCCCTTGCCCTGCTGCGTCTCCCGCCGCACCACCGCCCCGGCCGCCGCCGCCGCCGCCGCGGTGGCGTCGGTTGAGTTGTTGTCATAGACATAGACCACGGCACCCGGCAGCGCGGTGCGGAAGGCCGCCACCACGCTCGGGATCGCCACCGCTTCGTTGTGGCACGGGATCAGCACCGCGACCCGCAGGCCGGCCCAGGGAATCGGGGCGGGGTCGAGGGCGCGGGCTTGTTCGAGCAGCGAATCCATGCCGCTCATCTAGCACATCAGCGAAAGACCAGCCTTCGCGAGAGCGTGAAGTTGGCAAACATTCCGGTGATCGAACCCGCACCGACCGCAATCACTGGGTTCGCGGCGCACAGAACGGAGAAAGTCACCAGGATGAAATACGCGCCGCGGTTGAGAACGAATCCGACGCTGTTGGCGGCCAGGAACATTGCCCATTGCCGGTGCAGCGCGCCGCTGCCCAGACCGCGGAAGGTCCAGACCCGGTTGAGGCCCCAGTTGGCCGTCGCCGCCACCAGGAACGCGAGCACGCCGGCGCCGTAAAGGCCGAGGGTGCCGCGCGTCGCATAGACGGTCGCGGTATCGACCAGGAAGCCGAACGCGCCGACGGTGCCGAAACGCAGGAATTGCCCGAGCATGGATTCGCGCTTTAGCGAGGCCGGGCCTCCGGGGGAAGCGCAGGGGAGTTGACGAGTTGCTCATCGGCACCGCCGGCCATGTCGATCACGGCAAGACCACCCTGGTCCGCGCGCTGACCGGCAGCCCCGGCGACCGGCTGCCGGAGGAGCGGCGGCGTGGCATGACCATCGACCTCGGCTACGCCTATGCCGCCGGGGGTCCGCTGGCCGGTGCCGGGTTCGTGGATGTGCCGGGGCATGAGCGGCTGGTGGCGACGATGCTCGCCGGCGCCGGCGGGATCGACGCGGCGCTGCTGGCGGTCGCCGCCGATGACGGGGTGATGCCGCAGACCGTCGAGCATGCGCAGGTGCTCGACCTGCTCGGCATCGCCCAGGGCGTGGTGGCGATCACCCGCGCCGACCTGGCCCCGGCACGGGTGCCGGAGGTGACCGCCCAGGTGCGCCGCCTGCTCGCCGGCAGCGCGCTGGCCGGGGCGCCGGTGCTGGCGGTCGATGCGCTGCACGGGGCCGGGATTGCGGCGCTGCTGGCGGCGCTCGGCAGGCTGCGCCGGCGGGCGCGGGACGCCGACGGCAACACCCGGCTGGCGGTCGATCGCGCCTTCATCATCGATGGCGCCGGGCTGGTGGTGACCGGCACGCTGGCGGCGGGACAGGTGTCGGTGGGCGACCGGCTGATCGTGTCGCCGGCCGGGCTTGCCGTGCGCGTGCGCGGGTTGCAGGTGCAGAACCGTGCCGCCGACCGGGCCGTTGCCGGGCAGCGGGTCGCCCTCAACCTGGCCGGCGTCGCGCGCGGGGAGGTGGCGCGGGGGGATTGGGTGGTGCATCCGGATGCACACGCGCCGACCGCGCGACTCGATGTGCAGCTGCGCGGCCTCGCGGTGCCGCGGCAGGGGTTGCAGGTGCATCTCCATCTCGCCGCGGGGCATGTCACGGCGCGGCTCGATGCGCTGGGCGAGGGGCTGGCGCGGCTGACGGCGGAGCGGCCGATCGCGGCGCTGATCGGCGACCGGTTCGTGCTGCGCGATGCGGCGGCACAGCGGACGCTCGGCGGCGGGGTGGTGCTGGACCCGTTCCCGCCGCGGCGCGGCGGCCGGGCGCCGGCGCGCCTGCACCTGCTCGCCGCCGGGGTGCAGGCGCCGGCGGCGGCGCTGGCGGCACGCATCGCCCAGGGGCCGGTCGATCTCGCCGCCTTCGCCCGTGCCCACAACCTGCCCGCCGCGGTGCCGCCGGGCATGCTGCTGGCGGCCGGGGCGGTCGCCGCCGGCGGCATCGCGGTGGCGCCGGCGGCCCTTGCCCAATTGCGCCGGGGCGTGACCGAGGCGCTGGCGGCGCACCATGCGGCGCACCCGGACCAGCCGGGCCTGCCGGCGGCGCGGCTTCGCGGGCGAACGCCGGCACCGCTGTTCGCCGCCGTGCTGGAAACCGCGCTGCGCCGCGGCGAGGTGCAGCGGGAGGGGCCGTGGCTGCGCCTGCCGTCGCACCGCACGGTGCTGTCGCCGCAGGATGAGCGGGCATGGCAGGCGGTGGCGGGGCATCTTGCCGCCGAACGGTTCCGCCCCCCGCGCACGCGCGATCTCGCTGGCCTGCTGGGCATGCCGGAGGCGGCGATGCGGGCGGTGCTGAAGCGCTTCGCGCGCCTCGGCCGCGTCGTCGAGGTGGCGCATGACCATTACTTCCTGCCGGCGACTCTGGCCGAGATCGTCGGCATCGCGGCGGGGATCGAACAGCGGTGCGGCGTTATAGTCGTAGGGGAATTACGCGACCAGCTCGACAACGGCCGCAAAGTCGCCATCCAAATACTGGAGTTCCTGGACAGGGCCGGGGTGACGCGGCGGCAGGGCGACCAGCGGCAGCTGCGGCGGGATCGATGCGATCTGTTCGGCCCGCCCCCGGCTTGACCGCTTTCGGCGTCGATGCCAACACTCCGCCGGCGCGCAGGTGAGGGAGGGAGAGACTGATGCCCCAGGTCAAACTGACGGTGAACGGCAAGCCGGTGACGGCGGAGGTCGAGGGGCGCACGCTGCTGGTCGAGCTGCTGCGCGAGAAGCTCGGACTGACCGGAACCCATGTCGGATGCGACACGAGCCAGTGCGGTGCCTGTGTCGTGCATGTCGATGGCGCGGCGGTGAAATCCTGCACCATGCTGGCGGTGCAGGCGGACGGCGGCACCGTCGTCACGATCGAGGGGCTGGCGGCGGCCGACGGCACGCTGCACCCGATGCAGGAGATGTTCCGCGAGCATCATGCGCTGCAATGCGGGTTCTGCACGCCGGGGATGGTGATGACGGCGATCGACCTGGTGCAGACGCACCCCGAGGGCCTGACCGAGCAGCAGATCCGCCACGGGCTGGAAGGCAATCTGTGCCGCTGCACCGGCTACCACAACATCGTCAAGGCGATCGCGGCGGCATGGCCGCTGATGCACAACAAGGCGGTGCCGGCCGCCGCCGAATAGGCTGAACAGCGCAGACGCCGGAAACAACGCGCGACGCTGAGGGGAGAAACGAGATGGCACCACCGTTCGAGGGCATCGGCGCCGCGGTCCGTCGCAAGGAGGATCTGCGCTTCATCTCCGGCCGCGGCCACTACACCGACGACATCAACCGTCCCGGCCAGTTGCACGCGGTGATCCGCCGCAGCGACCGGCCGCATGCGCGCATCCGCGGCATCGACACCGCCGCCGCCGCCGCCGCCCCCGGCGTGGTCGCGATCTACACCGCGGCCGATCTGGCGAATATCGGCGGCCTGCCCTGCGGCTGGCAGGTCAACAGCAAGGACGGCTCGCCGATGGTCGAGCCGAAGCATCCGGTGCTGGCCGAGGGCAAGGTGCGCCACGTCGGCGACCCGATCGCCGTCGTCATCGCCGAAACGCGCCAGCAGGCGAAGGACGCGGCCGAGTTGCTGGCGATCGACCTGGAGGATCTGCCGGCCGTCGCCACCATCGCCGATGCGCTGAAGCCGGGCGCGCCGCTGGTGCATGACGCCGCCGCCGGCAATGTCTGCTACGACTGGCATATCGGCGAGGCCGGGCCGGTCGATGCCGCGTTCGCGACGGCGGCACACAGGGTCCGCCTCGATCTGGTGAACAACCGCCTCGTGCCGAACGCGATGGAACCGCGGGTCGCGCTCGGGGACTATGACCGCTCGACCGGGGATTACACGCTCTATACCACCAGCCAAAATCCGCATGTCATCCGG
>JAJZNE010000142.1 GCA_021847995.1 Pseudomonadota bacterium
CGCCCGGTCTGCCGGATGCTCGGGGTCAAACCCCCGCCCGGTCTCTTTCCCCCGCGCCGCCCGCCGCGCCGGACCAGGCCGCCCGCGCCGCCGAAACCGGCGCCGGAGGCCACGAAAGAAAAACCGGCGGAGCCGGCCGGAAGGCCGGACGGCCCGTTTCCCGCCTTCGTGCCGCGCAAGCGAAAGCGCAGGCGGCGGCCGTTCACTCTGTTCCCCCTCCCCGCCGGAACCGGGCCGCCCTGGCGCGGCTGAGGCTGCAAGCCCCTCGGCTGCGCATCCATGAACAACGTCCGTGCTCCGACGGAAGCGCGGCGGGGCGGCCGCTCGGCTGTGGTTGACTCAGGGCGGATCGCCGCCGCATAACCTCCTTGCTGCCGCCGGTCCGCGAGGGTTCGCGCACCGGCGTTTTGACCGTTGGAGGCTCCTTCAGCCGTGTTCGACGCTCTCTCCGGCAAGCTTGCGGGCGTGTTCGACCGGCTGCGCGGCCGCGGCGCGCTGAGCGAAGCCGATGTCAACGAGGCGCTGCGCGAAGTCCGGCTGGCGCTGCTGGACGCCGACGTGGCGCTGCCCGTGGTCAAGGACTTCATCAACCGCGTGCGCGAACGCGCCGTCGGCGCCGAGGTGCTGGAAAGCGTCTCCCCAGGCCAGCAGGTGGTCAAGATCGTCAACGACGTGATGATCGAGGCGCTGGGCGGTGCCGGGGCGGTCGGCCTCGATCTCAACGCCCCCGCCCCCATCCCGATTCTGATGGTCGGCCTGCAAGGCTCCGGCAAGACCACGACGGCGGGAAAACTCGCGCTCCGTCTCGCCCGGCGGGAGCGCCGGCGGGTGCTGCTGGCGAGCCTCGATACCCAGCGCCCGGCGGCGCAGCTGCAACTGGCGCAACTGGCCGGGCAGGCCGGGGTGCCCAGCCTGCCGATCATCGCCGGCCAGACGCCGATCGAGATCGCGCGGCGTGCGATGGAGACCGGGCGGCGCGAGGTATTCGACGTCGTCATCCTCGACACCGCCGGCCGCCTCTCGATCAACCAGGAACTGATGGAGGAGGTGCGGCAGATCCGCGCCGCGACCAGCCCGGCCGAGACCCTGCTGGTGGTGGATGCGCTCACCGGGCAGGATGCCGTCAACACCGCCCGCGCCTTCAACGATGCGGTCGGCGTCACCGGCATCGTGCTGACACGCATGGATTCCGACGCCCGCGGCGGCGCCGCCCTGTCGATGCGCGCCATCACCGGCGCCCCGATCAAGCTGATCGGCGCTGGCGAGAAGATCGACGCGCTGGAGGATTTCCACCCCGAACGTGTCGCCGGCCGCATCCTCGGCATGGGCGACGTCGTCGGACTGGTCGAGAAAGCCGCCGAGACGCTCGACGAGGAAGAGGCGGAGAAGCTTGCCCGCAAGATGGCGAAGGGCAAGTTCGACCTGGAGGACTACGCGGCGCAACTGCGTCAGATCAACAAGATGGGCAGCCTGTCCTCCATCCTCGGCATGCTGCCGGGGGCGGGGAAGATCCAGGAGCAGCTGGCGGCAGCGGGCCAGGGCGATCTCGACAAGACCATGCTGAAGCGGCAGGCGGCGATCATCGGCTCGATGACGCGCGATGAACGCAGGCGGCCGGAAATCATCAAGGCCAGCCGCAAGAAGCGCATCGCCGCCGGCTCCGGCACCACGGTGCAGGAGATCAACCGCCTGCTCAAGCAGTTCGACACGATGAGCGACATGATGAAGCGCGCCAACCGGCTCGGCCAGAAAGGGCTGATGCGGCACGGTCTCGGCGCGCTGCTGCCGAAGGCCATGCAGGGCGGCCGCGGCCGGCCGTTCTGATCCCCCGACACGACCGAGAAAGAGAGAGAGAGAGTGAGCAAGCGATGAGCCTGAAAATCCGTCTCGCGCGGGCCGGCGCCAAGAAGCGTCCCTATTACCACATCGTCGTCGCCGACAGCCGCGCGCCGCGCGACGGACGCTTCATCGAGCGCCTGGGCAGCTACAATCCGATGCTGCCGCAGGACCATGCCGAGCGCGTCCGGCTGTCCGACGAGCGCATCCGCCACTGGCTCGGCCAGGGCGCGGTTGCGACCGACCGGGTGGCCCGCTTCCTCGGCCGCGCCGGCCTGGCGCCGATGCCGGCCTGGCGCGAACAGCCGGTGCAGTCCGCGCCGAAGAAGAAGGCGCAGGAACGCGCCCGCGCCGCCGCGGGCTGACGGCAGCACGGCTTGGCGGGCATGGTGGCCGCGCGGCGTATCAGGTTGGGCGTGATCGGCCGGCCGCACGGCGTGCGGGGGCTGGTGCATGTCCAGAGCTACGCCGCGGACCCGGCAAGCCTCGTCGCCTATGGTCCGCTCGACGACGGACGCGGCCGTTGTTTCCGCCTCTGCTGGCAGGGGGAGGGAATCGCCCGGGTGAGCGAGATCGTCGAAGGCCGGCCGGTGCCGGTCGCCGACCGCGACGCCGCGGCGCGGCTGGTGAACACGCCGCTGTTCGTCCCGCGCGACCGGCTGCCGCCGCCGGCGCCGGACGAATACTACCTCGCCGATCTGGTCGGCCTCGCCGCGGTCACGGTGGACGGGCAGCCGCTCGGCCCGGTTACCGCGGTGCATGATTACGGTGCCGGCGCCAGCCTGGAGATCGGCCCGCGGCTGATCCCCTTCACCCGCGCCGCGGTGCCCGAAGTCGATCTCGCCGGCGGACGGCTGACGGTCGCGCTGCCGGAAATCGTTGCCGGTGAGGAGCGCGCGGCATGACCTGGCGCGCCACCGTGCTGACGCTTTTCCCCGCCATGTTCCCCGGTCCCCTCGGCCATTCCCTCGCCGGCCGGGCCCTGGCGCAGGGCGTGTGGTCGCTCGCGGCCGAGGATATCCGTGCCTACGCCCCCGGCCGGCACCGCAGCGTCGATGATGCACCGTTCGGTGGCGGGGCGGGAATGGTGATGCGGCCCGACGTGGTCGATGCCGCCCTCGCCGCCTGCGCCGATGACCGGCCGGCGATCTATCTGACCCCGCGCGGCGCGCGGCTCGATCAGCCGACGGTGCGCCGGCTTGCCGCCGGGTCCGGGGTGGTGCTGCTGTGCGGGCGCTACGAGGGCGTCGATCAGCGCGTCATCGAGGCCCGGGGCCTGCTGGAACTCAGCATCGGCGACTACGTGCTGTCGGGCGGGGAGCCGGCGGCGCTGGTGCTGCTCGATGCCTGCGTGCGGCTGCTGCCCGGCGTGATGGGCGCTGCCGCCAGCGCCGAGGACGAAAGCTTCGCCGCCGGCCTGCTGGAATACCCGCACTACACTCGCCCCGCCGACTGGTGCGGCCGCCGCGTGCCGGAGGTTCTGCTGTCCGGCCATCACGCCGCGGTCGCCGCCTGGCGGGAAGCGGAGGCGGTGCGGATCACCCGTGCCCGCCGCCCCGACCTGCCGGCCGACCGCTCCGGCGATCCTGCCCCTGCTGCCCTGCCCGGCGCGACGGTTGCCGGCTCCGGCCCCGCGCCCTAGACATTTTTTCCGAAAGGACGACCCGCATGAACATCATCGAGACCTACGAGGCCGAACAGATCGCGCGGCTGACCGCGCTGCGCGCCGTGCCGGCCTTCCGCCCCGGCGATACGCTGCGCGTGATGGTCAAGGTGGTGGAAGGCGAGCGCAGCCGCCAGCAGGCGTTCGAGGGGGTCTGCATCGCCCGCAGCAACAAGGGCCTGAACAGCAACTTCACCGTCCGCAAAATCAGCTACGGCGAAGGGGTGGAGCGCGTCTTTCCGCTTTATTCACCGACCATCGCCGAGATCATGGTGGTGCGGCGCGGCGATGTGCGGCGGGCGAAGCTCTATTACCTGCGCGGCCGGCGCGGCAAGTCCGCCCGTATCGCCGAGCGCGCCCGCGACACCGCCGAGACGGCCGAGACCAGCGCCGCCGCAGCCCAATAGGCCAGGGAGAGTACCGCGATGGCCGAACCGCGCACGCTGTTCGACAAGGTCTGGGACAGCCATGTGGTGGAGCGTCTGCCGGACGGCACCTGCATCCTCTACATCGACCGCCATCTGGTCCACGAGGTGACCAGCCCGCAGGCGTTCGAGGGGCTGCGGCTGGCGGGGCGGCGGGTGCGGCGGCCGGACGCGACGATCGCGGTCGCCGACCACAACATCCCCACCTCCGACCGCCGCGCCGGCATCGCCGAGCCGGAAAGCCGCGTCCAGGTGGAAACGCTGGAGCGCAACGTCGCCGAATTCAACGTGCCCTACATCCCGGTGCTGGATGCCCGCCAGGGCATCGTCCACATCATCGGCCCCGAACTCGGCCTCAGCCTGCCCGGCAGTACGATCGTCTGCGGCGACAGCCATACCTCGACGCACGGCGCGCTCGGCGCGCTCGCCTTCGGCATCGGCACGTCGGAGGTCGAGCATGTCCTCGCCACCCAGACGCTGTTGCAGCGGCCGGCGAAGAACATGCTGGTCCGCGTCGACGGAACGCTCGGTTTCGGCTGCACGGCGAAGGATATCGTGCTGGCGATCATCGGCACCATCGGCACCGCCGGCGGCACCGGCCACGTCATCGAATACGCCGGGGTAGCGATCCGCGCGCTCGACATGGCCGGGCGGATGACCGTCTGCAACATGTCGATCGAGGCCGGGGCGCGCGCCGGCCTGATCGCGCCGGACGAGACCACCATCGCCTACGTCGCCGGCAAGCCCTTCGCCCCGCAGGGCGAGGCGTTCGACCGGGCGGCGGCATGGTGGCGCACCCTGCCCTCCGACCCCGGGGCGCGCTACGACCGGACGGTGGTGCTCGATGCCGGGGCGATCGCGCCGATGGTGACCTGGGGCACCAGCCCGGAGACCGTGGTGCCGGTGACCGGCACGGTGCCCGACCCGGCACGCGAACCCGACGAGGCCAGACGCGCCCAGATGCAGCGCATGCTGGAATACATGGCGCTTGCCCCCGGCCAGCGCCTGCAGGACGTGACGGTGGATGCCGTGTTCATCGGCAGTTGCACCAACGGCCGCATCGAGGATCTGCGCGCCGCCGCCGCCGTCGCCCGCGGCCGCAGGGTGGCCGAGGGGGTGCGCGCGATGGTGGTGCCCGGCTCCGGTCTGGTCAAGCAGCAGGCGGAGGCCGAGGGGCTGGACCGCATCCTGATGCAGGCCGGGTTCGAGTGGCGGGAGGCCGGGTGCTCCATGTGCCTTGGCATGAACCCCGACAAGCTGGCCCCGGGGCAGCGCTGCGCCAGCACGTCTAATCGCAATTTCGAGGGCCGGCAGGGGCCGGGCGGGCGGACGCATCTGCTCTCCCCGGCGATGGCCGCCGCCGCCGCCGTGACCGGGCGGCTGGCCGATGTGCGGGAGCTCGCCTGATGGAAAAATTCACCACTCTGACCGCCACCGCCGCGCCGCTGCCGCTGGCGAACGTCGATACCGACAAGATCATTCCGGCACGCTTCCTCAAGACCATCCGGCGCACCGGCCTAGGCGTGCATCTGTTCGACACCCTGCGCTATGACGCGAGCGGGGCGGAGCGGCCGGAGTTCGTGCTCAACCGGAAGGAATTCCGCAAGGCGCAGATCCTGATCGCGTTCGAGAATTTCGGCTGCGGCTCCTCGCGCGAGCATGCCCCGTGGGCGCTGCTGGATTTCGGCATCCGCTGCATCATCGCCCCCGATTTCGCCGATATCTTCCACAACAACTGCTTCAAGAACGGCATCCTCCCGGTTCGCCTGCCGCGTCCGGTGTGCGAGGCTCTGATGGCCGATGCGCAAATGGGCGGCAATGCGCGGCTGACCGTCGATCTGTCGCGCCAGGTGGTGGTGCGGCCGAACGGCGAGGAAATCCCGTTCGAGATCGACCCGTTCCGCCGCCATTTGCTGCTCGAAGGGCTGGACGATATCGGCCAGACCCTGCAGCACGCCGCCGCGATCGACGCCTATGAGGTGCGGCTGCGGGCGGAACGGTCCTGGATGCCGGCGATCGCGGCCGGCTGAGGGGCCGGCGCCGCGGCAGCGAACTGCGGCGGGCGGCGCGCCAGGATGGGCGCCTCGAACCAGCGGTAGGAGGCCCAGGGCAGCAGCAGGATCAGCGGCACCGACCACAACACCACGAACCATCCCCCGTGCCCGTGGCCGGCGGCGTAGGCCACCGTGATCTGCAGGATCGTCACATGCGTCAGATAGACGCCGTAGGAGATGCGGGCACCCGCCCTCACCGGCCGGCCCAGCAACCGCGGCGCCCGCCGCAGGCGGGACGCGGCGACGAGGCACAGGCCAAGCCCGAGCGACGTGACCGGCAGGAACCCCGATAGATAGAGCGTCCGCCCGATTCCGAGCAGATACGTGTTTGCCGCCGTCCACACCAGCGCAACCAGCACCAGCCCGCCGCCCAGGGCGAGCCAGGGATGGCGGAACAATCCCCGCTTCTCGCGGTGCAGCTTCGCCAGCGCCACGCCCCAGGCGATGGCGTCGAGACGCAGCAGGGCGATGTGGTAGACGGTGTCGAAATAGGCGGCCGGCGTGCCGGCCAGCTGCCGCGCCGCCGCCGGTGCCGCGATGAACCCGATTATGACGGGCCAGATCGGCCAGCGCGCCCCCGCCAGCGCCACCGCACCGAGCAGGGCGGCGCTGAACAGCAGATAGAACCATTCCTCGACCGTCAGGGACCACGACACGCCGAAGAACCCGTCCGGCGGCATCGGCCAGGCAAGGTTCTGCGTCAGGCTGGCATAGAGCGCGAGCGCCTGCGGCGCCGGCGGCTGCCAGAGGGCGAAGGCGGCGAGGCAGGCGAAATAGAGCGGCAGCGTCCGCATCCAGCGCCGCAGCAGGAACACGCCGAACGCCCGGGCGGTCGCGCCCGCGGCGGTGATGTCGAGCAGGATTCCGCCGATCAGGAAGCCGCTGAGCACGAAGAACAGCTCGACCCCAAAAAACGCCGCGGCGACCACGCCGCCTGGCAGCGTGAAGCCGAGCAGGCGGCCGTATTCACTGCCGCAATGCACGATCACCACCCCTGCGATCGCGAGAAACCGCAGCAGATCCAGCCCGAACTGCCGCTCCCGCGCGGTTGCGGCGGCGCGCGTCCCGCCGGTCAGGGCGCGCGCGACCGGCCCGGCCCGGCGAGCGGCGCCGGCCGGTGCATCAGCAGCGGTGCCCCGACGCAGCGGAACGGAAGCCAGGGCAGGGCCGCGATCGGGGCAGGTGCGACGGCGATGGCCATGGCCCGACCATAGCCGCGCGCGGCAACGCGGAACAGGACCAGTTTCATAATCGTCGGGTGGCTCAGTTGGACGCCCCGGGCGGGCGACGCCGCCGCCGGCGGCATGGACGCGCGCCAGGTCGCGCCTGGCCTTGCGGTCGGTGCGGCGCGTGGTTTGCCGCACCGCGGCGGCGGGTGTAACGGCGCGACGGTGCAGGCATGAGGGAGAAGGCGATGGCGTCCAACAAGCGGCTGCTGCTGCTGCCCGGCGACGGAATCGGGCCGGAAGTGATGCGCGAGGTGCGGCGTGTGATCGAGTGGATGGACCGCCGCCGCGCCGTCGGCTTCGATATCACCGAGGATCTGGTGGGCGGTGCGGCGATCGAGGCGCGCGGCACCCCGATCACGCCGGCCACCGTGGCTGCGGCGCAACAGGCGGACGCGGTGCTGTTCGGTGCCGTCGGCGGCCCGCAATGGGACCGGCTGGGCTTCGCCATGCGGCCGGAACTGGCGATCCTGACGCTCCGGCGGGAGCTTGGCCTGTTCGCCAATCTTCGCCCCGCCGTGGTGCTGGACCCGCTGGTCGAGGCCAGCACGCTGAAGCCGGAGGTGGTGCGCGGTCTCGATCTGATGATCGTGCGGGAAAGTACCGGCGGCATCTATTTCGGCGAGCCGCGGGGGGTCGAGGATCTGCCCGACGGCGGCAGGCGCGGCATCAACACCGAAGTCTATACGACCGGGGAGATCGAGCGCGTCGCCCGCGTCGCCTTCGAGCTTGCGCGGCGGCGCCAGCGGCTTGTGTGCAGCGTCGAGAAGGCCAACGTGATGGAAAGCGGCCTGCTGTGGCGGCAGACCGTGACGGCGCTGCATGCCCGCGACTATCAGGATGTCGCACTGAGCCACATGTATGCCGATAACTGTGCCATGCAGCTGGTGCGCAACCCGCGCCAGTTCGACGTGATCGTGACGACCAATCTGTTCGGCGATCTGCTCTCCGACCTCGCCTCGATGCTGACCGGCAGCCTGGGCATGCTGCCCTCGGCGACGCTGGGGGCGGCCGGGCCGGACGGGCGGCGGCCGGCGCTCTATGAGCCGATCCACGGCAGCGCGCCGGACATCGCCGGCAAGGGAGTGGCCAACCCGCTCGCGCAGATCCTGAGCTTCGCCATGCTTCTGCGGCATTCCTTCGGGCTGGAGGAGGATGCGGCCCTGATCGAAAGGGCGGCCGGCGCGGTGCTGGCCGACGGGCTGCGCACGCCGGACGTGATGGCACCGGGCTGCCGGGCCGCCGGCACGGCGGACATGGGCACGGCCGTGGTGGCGGCACTCGACCGGCTGGCGGCCTGACCGCCGCTTCTTGCGCCGCCGGGGCGGTTCGGCTACACCGCCCGCCGGCGCGGCACCCGTAGCTCAATTGGATAGAGCACCAGACTACGGATCTGGGGGTTAGGGGTTCGAATCCTCTCGGGTGCGCCAGTTCTTCCGCGTGTGATGCGATCGGAACCGGATCTTCCTGTTGCGACGCAACCACAGGATGAGGGGCGGGGCCGCTGCCGACCACCCATGCCGGCCCCGGCGATTTGCGCAAAACGCTGAGATGTCGCGCAATTCTGCGCCATTGGGCGATCCCGCATGAACGATTTTTTGGCATCACGGAAGCGAAATTGGCTTTGACTCGGATCGCCTTTCGGGCTATGTCGGGGCCTACAAAACTTCACTGGGTAAGGGTCGTCACGATGGCCACGACGGTTGCGATTGGCGGCGTTTCGGTTAGCACCAGTGGTGCTCTGACCGGCGCCCTGTTCCAAAAGTTCAATTCGGTCACAGCGGCGGCCAACTCGAAAGGAACCCTGAACGTTGCCAGCCCGACCGGCAACACGTTCCCGACTCCGGTCACGGGGGATACCAACGTCCTGGTGATCCCGTCGAGCGTCACCGGCAATATCCCGGTCCCGAGTGGCTACCAGTATATCGTCTATAATGGCAACGGGACGCTGACCGGGGGCGATTCAACCGCGGCGATCATCGGCGACCTGACCTATACCGGTGGCGCCGGAACGGTGGCGGCGGCACCCTCCGTTTCATCGGCCATCGATATGGTCAACGACTCGCTGAAGGGCGCGGTGCTGAGCTTCGCCAACGGCACCAACACGGTCACGGCGGCGGGCGCCGGGCAGACGATCAACCTCGACGCCGGCGCGACCTTCGTGCTGGCGCAGCAGGCTGGCGACATCATCAACCAGACCGGCGGTTCGAGCACCATCAACAGCGCCGCCTCGACGGCCGGCACCGATACGGTGATGCTGACCGGCGGCTCGATGCAGTTCAACGCCTTCGGTCTTGGCGGGGACGTGATTTCCGTCTCCGGCAACGCCTCGTTGGAGGTGGTCGGCCAGGGCGGGGCAACGAGCTCGATCTTTGGCGGCAGCGGCAGCGACACCGTGGTCATCGGCTCGGCGGTCTACACGGGCGGAACCGGCAAGAACCTGTTCGTCGGCGGCAGCGGGTCCAGCACCGTCTACTCGGCGGCGGCGGACACGATGTTCAGCGGCACCGGCGGCGGGATGTGGAATCTCACCACCAATTCCAACGATTTGTGGCTGGGCGGCGGCGGCGCCGACACGATCAGCATCGCGGCGAATACGTCGACGCAGCCGGTGATCTGGGGCGACAGCAAGGAAACGGCGACGATTACCGCGGCGGCAAGCGCCAAGGGCGCCGTGATCGTAGCCTACGGCGACAACGAAAGCCTCAACTTCAGCGGGGCTGCGTCGAACAACACCGTCATTCTGTGGAATGCCAAGATCGGCAGCAATGACTTCGCCGGCAACACCACGCTGACCGCGTCGAATGCCGGGAAGGACGTGTTCGCCATGTTCGCCGGCTCGATAAATGGCGGGGCAGCCGAAGCCGCCCATACGATCACGATCAACAACTGGCAGGCCAGCGACAGTTTCGTGCTGAGCGCCGGCTACACCTCCGCCCAGGCTGCCGCCGCGACATCGGCGCTCGCCACCGGGTCGTCGTTCACGCTTTCCGACGGCACCACGGTGCAATTCAACGGCGTCAAGCCGACCAGCATCATCAGCAACGGCTAAGAGAACCCTCTTCCGAAGCTTTCGGCTTCCCTGGCGACGATCGCAGGCCCGCCCCTCCGGCGGGCCTGCCACTTTTTGCGGCGGTGCCGCCGCCTCACCGGCGCTTCGCCTATGACAGGACGGGCAATTCGGTCTAGGATGGGCAAATGTCCGGCGGTTGCCGGCCATACCGCCCGAAACGCCCGGGGAAACGATCAGGATCACCATGCCGGACGATGCCGAAGCCGGCCGCCGTGCGCCACATCATGAACGGCTGGAACAGGCCGCCCGGGCCGCGTGGCTCTACTATATCGCCGGACGCACGCAGGATGAGATTGCGGCCTCGCTCAACATTTCCCGCCAGGCGGCACAGCGGCTGGTGTCGCTCGCCCTGTCCGAGAAATTGATAAAATTCCGGGTCGATCATCCGATTGCCGCCTGCATGGCGCTCGGCGAGCAGCTCACCGCCCGTTTCGGCCTCAGCGCCTGCGAGATCGTGCCGGCCGCTGCTCCGGGGGACGCGCTGCCCGGCGTCGCGGTGGCGGGCGCCCGGCTGTTGGAACGCTGGTTCATGCAGAAGCCGCCGCTGGTGCTCGGCGTCTCCACCGGCCGCACGCTGCGCGCCATTGCCGCCGAACTGCCGCCGCTCGCCGCCCCGCAGCACAAGGTCTTTTCACTCTGCGGCATCATTGCCCGCGACGGCCGGGCGATTGCCGAGGAACCGGTGATGCAGCTCGCCGCCCGCACCGGCGCCCAATGCTTCCCGATGCCGCTCCCCGTCGTGGTGGCAACGGTGGAGGAACGACGAGTGTTGCAATCACAGCGCGCCTATCACACGCTGTGCGAGCTGCATGATGGGCGAAACTGCCTGATGCTCGGCGTCGGACATGTCGGATCGCAGGCGCCGATCCATGCCTCCGGCTGCATCACCGACGCCGAACTGGCTGACCTGCTCGCCGCCGGGGCAGTGGGCGAGATCGCCGGCCGCGCCTTCGATGCCGAGGGGCGGATGGTGTCCTCGGCGATCAACGAACGTGTGACCGGACTCCCCGTGACATCGACGCATGCCGGGATCACCGTGGGCGTCGCGGCCGGGATGGAAAAGGTGGCGGCGTTGCGCGGTGCGCTGGCGGGCGGCCTGCTCAACGCCCTGATCACCGACGAACGCACGGCCGCCCTGCTGCTCGGCGCGGGCCCGAACAGCTTGACAAATGGCCGAAAGTTTTGATGATCTGCCCGGCCGGTGGGCACAAGCCCGGACCGGATGGGTCAGGAGAGGAAACGGGAACATGCGTCTGAGGCACCTTCTGTCCGGTGTTGCAATGCTCGCCGCTTCGGCGGGTGCGGCACCGGCGGCGACCATCACCGTCGCCACGGTCAACAATTCCGACATGATCATCATGCAGCGCCTGTCCACCAAGTGGGAGCAGGCGACCGGAAACAAGATCAACTGGGTGGTGCTGGAGGAGAACGTGCTGCGCCAGCGCGTCACCACCGACATCGCGACCAAGGGCGGCCAGTTCGACGTGATCACCATCGGCAGCTACGAGACGCCGATCTGGGGCAAGCAGAAATGGCTGATGCCGCTCGACGACTTTGCTGCGTCCTATGACTACAACGATATCTTCAAGAATGTCCGCGATGCGCTCTCCACCGACGGCAAGCTGTATGCGGTGCCGTTCTATGCGGAAAGCTCCTTCACCTTCTATCGCAAGGATCTGTTCGATGCCGCCGGCCTGAAGATGCCGGATCATCCGACCTATGACCAGGTGGCACAGTTCGCCGACAAACTCACGGACAAATCCAAGGAGCAGTACGGCATCTGCTTGCGCGGCAAGCCCGGCTGGGGCGAGAACATGGCGTTCATCGATCCGCTGGTGAACACCTTCGGCGGGCGCTGGTTCGACATGAAGTGGAACCCGCAGCTCGACACGCCGGAGTGGCACAAGGCACTGACCTACTATGTCGATATCATGCACCGCGACGGCCCGCCCGGCGCGACCGGCAACGGGCATAACGAGAACCGTGCGCTGTTCGCGACCGGACATTGCGCGATGTGGATCGACGCGACCTCCGCCGCCGGCTACATCTACAACAAGTCGAACAGCCAAGTGTATGACAAGACCGCCTTCACCGCCGCGCCGGTGGAAGTGACGCCGCATGGCGCCGGCTGGTTCTGGGCCTGGGCACTGGCGGTCCCCTCCACCTCCAAGCAGGCCAAGGCGGCGAAGGAGTTCCTCGCCTGGTCCACGTCGAAGGACTATGTGAAGCTGGTAGGCGAAACCGATGGCTGGACCGTCGCCCCCCCCGGCACGCGCGCGTCCACCTATGACAATCCCGCCTACATCAAGGCCGCGCCGTTCGCCGAGACGGTGAAGAATGCGATTCTGGCTGCCGACATCACCCAGCCGACCAAGGATCCCGTTCCCTACAAGGGTATCCAGTACGTGGCGATTCCCGAATTCCAGGCGATGGGAACGCAGGTCGGCCAGCTCGTTTCCGCGGCACTCGCCGGGCAGATGAGCGTCGATGCCGCGCTCAAGCAGGCGCAGGCAGCGGTGAAGAGCACGATGGAGCAGGCCGGCTACATCCAGTGACGTCATGAGCGTCCGCCCGGTCGGCACGCGCCGCGCCGGGCGGAGGCGAGCGGGAGGCAACATCAGATGAGCACGGCCGCCGCCGCCACCGTACCGGCAGGCACGCGCAAGGGGCGGCCGCGCGCCGGCGGGCAGGTGAGCACCCTGCCGCTGGTTGGCCCTGCGGTGGTCCTGCTCCTGATCTTCTCGCTGGTGCCACTGGCGGCGACGCTTTACTTCAGTGTCATCCGCTACAATCTGGTCAATCCGCTGATCCACGGCTTCGCCGGACTCTCCAACTACCGCTTCCTGTTCGCCGATCCGGCGCTGTTGTACTCGCTGTTCGTCTCGGTGTTGCTGGTGCTGGAGGTGCTGGCGATCACCGTCATCTTCGGTGCCATCCTCGCGTCGCTGTTCGAGGCGCGGTTCCCCGGCCGCGGCATTGCCCGTGTGCTGATGATCTCGCCGTTCTTCGTCATGCCGACGGTCAGCGCGCTGATCTGGAAGAACCTGCTGATGCATCCGGTGAACGGGTTCATCGCCTGGATCACGCGCGGTCTCGGTCTCGGCGTGATCGACTTCTTTACCGATCTGCCGCTCACCTCCGTCGTCATCATCGTGGCCTGGCAATGGCTGCCGTTCGCCTTCCTGATCCTGCTCACGGCGCTGCAATCGCTGGATGAGGAAACGCGGGAGGCGGCGAGCATCGACGGCGCTGGACCGGTGCGCACCTTCCTGTTCATCGAGGTGCCGCATATGGGACGCGCTATCTCGGTCGTGGTGATGATGGAAACCATCTTCCTGCTCGGCATCTTTGCCGAGATCTACGTCACCACCTCGGGCGGGCCGGGCATCGCGACGACCAACCTGACCTTCCTGATCTATCAGCGCGCGCTGCTGGCATTCAACGTCGGCGGCGCGTCGGCCGCCGGGGTCATCGCCATCATCCTCGCCAACATCCTCGCCGCCTTCCTGGTCCGCGCCATCGGCAAGAGGCTGGAGATATGAGCGCCCGCACCCGGGTCCAGCCGGTCGCCGGCACGCTCGCGTGGCTGGCTTCGCTGCTGATGTTCTTCCCGATCTTCTGGATGTTCCTGACCAGCTTCAAGACCGAGGTGGAGGCGATCGCGACGCCGCCCGAGCTCGTGTTCTGGCCGACGTTCGAGAATTATCGCGACATCTTCCAGCGCGCCGATTACGTCGCCTTCGCGATCAACTCCGTCATCGTGTCCTTCGGCTCGACGGTGATCGCGATCCTGCTCGCGGTGCCGGCAGCGTTCGCAATGGCGTTCTACCCGACCGAGCGGACCCGCGGGACACTGCTGTGGATGCTGTCAACCAAGATGCTGCCGCCGGTCGGCGTGCTGGTGCCGATCTATCTTTTCGCGCGCGACGTCGACCTGCTGGACACGCGCACGGCGCTGGTCATCATGTACACTCTGATGAACCTGCCGATCGTGGTGTGGATGCTGTTCACCTTCTTCAAGGAAACGCCGAAGGCGATCATCGAGGCGAGCCGCATCGACGGTGCCAACGTGGGCCAGACGATCTTTCTGGTGCTGCTGCCGCTGGTCATGCCGGGCATCGCCTCCACCGCCCTGCTCAACATCATCCTGTCGTGGAACGAGGCATTCTGGAGCCTCAATCTGACGGCCCACAACGCCGCGCCGCTGACCGCCTTCATCGCCAGCTTCTCGGCGCCGGAGGGGTTGTTCTGGGCGAAGCTGTCGGCGGCGTCCACGCTCGCGATCGCACCGATCCTGGTGTTCGGCTGGATCAGCCAGCGGCAACTCGTGCGCGGCCTGACGTTCGGCGCGGTGAAATAGGGAGATCTCTGAAATGTATCTGGAAAAGCTCAATCTCAAGGGACGCACCGCGGTGGTGACCGGTGGCGGCCAGGGCATCGGATTCGCCTGCGCCCAGGCGCTTGGTGAAGCGGGGGCGAAGGTGGTGGTGGCGGAACTGCTGGCCGATCGTGTCGAGGCGGCGGTCGCACAACTGCGCAAGCTCGGCATCGACGCCTCCGGCGAGCGGCTCGACGTGACCGATTCGGCCGCGGTGGAGGCTCTGGCGGAGAAGATCGAGAGCAGCGGCGGCGCACAGATCCTGGTCAACAACGCGGGCGTGGCGAAAAGCGACGTCCGCGCCGAGGACACCAGCGATGAGCACTGGCGCTTCCATATGTCGGTCAATCTCGATGGGGTCTTCTGGTGCTGCCGGGCCTTCGGCAAGCGCATGCTGACCCGCCGGCGGGGTGCCATCGTCAATATCGGCTCAATGTCAGGCTTCATCGTCAACAAGCCGCAGGAGCAGGCATTCTACAACGCCTCCAAGGCCGGCGTGCATCACCTGACCCGCTCCCTTGCGGCGGAATGGGCGGATCGCGGCGTGCGGGTGAACGCCGTTGCCCCGACCTATATCGAGACCCCCCTGACCAAGTTCGGTATGCAGGATGCGGAGATGGCGAAGGTCTGGATCGACATGACCCCGATGGGCCGCGTCGGCCAGCCGGAGGAGATCGCCTCCGTCGTGCTGTTCCTTGCCTCCGACGCCGCCAGCCTGATGACGGGCAGCATCGTGCTGGCCGATGGCGGCTACTGCTGCTGGTAGGAGAAACATGCCATGCGCCTGCAGGGCAGGGTCGCCGTCGTCACCGGCGGCGCGCGCGGCATCGGTGCCGCGATCTGCGAACGCTATGCCGCGGAAGGGGCGCGCGTCGTCGTCGCCGACATGCGGGAAGGAGAGGCCGAGGCACTGGCACGGTCGATCGGCCGTGCGGCGCTCGCCGTCGCGCTCGACGTGACCGACCAGGCCTCGATCGACGCGATGGTCGCGCGCGTGGTGCGGGAGGCCGGGCGGATCGATGTGCTGGTCAACAATGCCGGCGTGTTCGATCTCGCGCCGCTGGAGGAGATCACGCACGAAAGCTACCGGCGCGTGTTCGCGGTGAATGTGGAGGGGCTGCTGTTCACCCTTCAGGCGGTGGCGCGGCAGATGGTGGCGCAGGGAAAGGGCGGAAAGATCATCAACTTCGCCTCCCAGGCCGGCCGGCGGGGCGAGGCGCTGGTCGCCGTCTATTGCGCATCGAAGGCGGCCGTGATCAGCCTGACGCAGAGCACCGGGCTTGCCCTGGCGAAGCATCGCATCAATGTCAACGCGATCGCGCCCGGGGTTATCGACACGCCGATGTGGGACCAGGTCGATGCGCTGTTCGCGAAGTACGAAAACCTGCCGGTGGGCGAGAAGAAGCGGCAGGTCGGCCGCGCGGTGCCGTACGGGCGGATGGGCACACCGCAGGACATGACCGGCATGGCGGTGTTCCTCGCCAGTGCCGACGCCGACTACATCGTCGCGCAGACCTACAACGTCGATGGCGGCAACTGGATGAGCTGAGCGCGCGTCCCGCTACCGCTGGGCGGCGCCGAGCCGCTCGCGCAGCAGCAGTGCGAACACCGGCGGGTCGTCGAGCAGGTAGCGGCGGGCCAGCCGGGACGGGTCGGCGGCCAGCCGGTGCAGCCATTCCAGCCCGGCGCGTTGGAGCCACGCCGGCGCACGCCGCTCGACGCCGGCCAGAAAATCGAGGCCGGCACCGATGCAGAGCGCGGTGCCCGTCGCCATGCCGGTCGCAGCGATCGCTGCCGCCAGCCGTTCCTGGCGCGGCGAACCGATGGCGAGGAAGACCAGCCGCGCCGGGTGTTCCAGGACGAACTGCACGACGCGCTGCCACTCGACGGGATCGCGCTCGAATCCCATCGGCGGGTCGTAATGCGCCGGTGCCGTGAGACCGCATTCGTCGATCAGCCTCGGCAGATGGCAGCGGCGCAGACCGATGATGGTGACCCGCTCGCCCGGCAGCACATGGCGGCGCAGCAGGCGCGCGGCGAGGTCACTGCCCGGCGCCACCTTCGGCGCCCTGAGGCCGAGCACTCGTGCCGCCCGCCGCACCACCCGGCTGTCGAGCAGACACAGGCTGGCATTGCGATACAGCGGCAGCAGCGCCGGCTGGCGCGCGAGGCGCACCAGGTGATCGGCATTGGGCGTGACGACATAGCCGAACTTCGCCGTCGCCGGCCGGGCGGCAATCCGTGCCGCTGCCTCCGCCACATCAAGATCGGCGAAATCGAGGCCGAGCAGGCGAACGGGATCACGCATGTCCGGCGAGCCCGAGCGCGCTCAGCAGGGCGGGGTCGAGCGGGCGCCTGGGGTGACGATCCGGATGGATGTCGAACCCCATGCTGTCGTCATAGCCCCACAGCGCCCAGCCGATGCCCTCGGCCTCGCAGGCGCGGCGCATGGCGCCGATCCAGGCGAGGCGCGTCGGCGGCGGCAACTGATCGCTGGCACCGAACTCCCCCGCCACGACAGCGGCATTGTTGCGCTTTCCCCATTCGGCGGCGCGGCCGACCATCTCGCCTACCTTGGCGTCGTTCCAGTGCTCCGAGCAGTACCAGGCCGCGACATCGCGGGTGCGCTGCTGTGTCGTCGAACTTTCCGCCGCGTCGCAGGCATGCGCGCCCTCGACCGGGAACGGCAGATGGGTGAGCGCCGCGTGATCGAGGTTCGGCTCGAAGCTTGCGAGCGTGGTGAGCACGGTCGGGTCGTAGCTGTGGAACGAATAGACGACATTGCCGTCAGCCACCGGGTGCAGCCCGACCAGCCCGTCGATCGACCCCCAGTTGTTCCCGGTCAGCACCACCGTCGCCAGCGGCAGCGCGGCGCGGATGCGGGCGAGCACCTTTTCCTGCAACGCTTCCCATGCGGCCTCGTTCTTGTCGAAGACCGGCTCGTTCAGCACCTCGGGGAAGGTGCGGCCGGGATCGAGCCGGGTCATGCGCTGCGCGAGCGCACCCCAGAGATCCTGCAATTCCTGCTGCTCGGCGGGTGAGGTGTCGAGATGCCAGGTCTGCGGGTGCCAGCCCACCATGACGGCAAGCCCCTGCCGTTCGATGCGCGTGATCGCGGCAACCAGCAGCCCCAGCCGATGCCGGTCGGGCCGCCCACTGCCGTTCAGCATCAACTCCGGCTGAACCGCGAGCCGGACAAAGGTGAAGCCGACCCGGTGCAGGGTGGCGAGCGTCGCATCGTCGATATAGTCGGCGAACTGCGAGTCGGTCTGGTTTGGCGGGAAACGAAACCAGTTGGTGAAATTGATGCCGCGCGCGAGCGTGGCGAGCCGTGGCGCCGGCGGCTGGGCGCGGAGCGCAGCCGGCGTGAAGGCGAGAACTGCCGCGAGAACAGCGGCGAGCCACCGCCGCGTGCGAGCCTGCATCCGGCGCGATCCCTGTGCAGTTTAACCCGTTGATGTCCCCCGGGGCTTACGCCAACGGCAGCCGCGGGTGCAGACGCGATCCCGTGCGCTGATGGCATCGTGAACTCGGCCGAACCGATCGAACGCTCTTGACGTCGGGGGCGCGGGCCAGGAGCGTGGCGGGATGAGTGACCCCCTGACGCTGCACCGCTCGCTACTGACGATTGACACCCATATCGACATCCCCTGGCCGGAAGGACCGCCGTTCGCCGCCGACACGACGCGGCGCGTCGATCTGCCGAAACTGCGCCGCGGCCACCTCGCCGCCGGCTGCTTCGCCGCCTACGTCCCGCAGGGACGCCGCACCGCGGAGGGGCATGCCGCGGCGTTTGCGCGGGCGATCGCAATGCTGGAGGCGATACGCGGCATGGCGGCATCGCCGGCGCGGCTCTGCCGCACCGCCGAGGAGATCGAACGCGCCTGGCAGGACCAGGCGACCGCGGTGGTGCCGGCGGTGGAGAACGGTTACGCGATCGGGCCCGATCCCGGCCGGCTGCGCCGGTTTGCCGCGCTCGGTGCGCGCTATCTCACGCTCACGCATAACGGCCACAATGACCTCGCCGATTCGGCGGTGCCGCGGGCGGATCTCGGCGATGCCGGGGAGGAGCATGGCGGCCTGTCGCCGCTCGGCGTCACGGCGATTGCGGAGATGAACCGGTGCGGGCTGCTCGTCGATGTCTCGCACGCCTCGCGTGCAGCGATGCTGGCGGCGGCAGCGGCCTCGCGCACGCCGGTGGTGGCGACGCATTCCTGTGCCGCGGCGCTGGCCCCGCACGCGCGCAATCTCGATGACGGGCAGCTCGATGCCCTGCGTGACGTGGGCGGCGTGGTGCAGATCACTGCGGTGCCGGCATTCCTGCGTCCCGGCGGCCGGGCGGAGACGGTCGGGGTGGCCGATTTCGCCGACCATATCGACCATGCGGTGCGGCGCATCGGAATCGGGCATGTCGGCATTTCGTCCGATTTCGACGGCGGCGGCGGCTTCCGCGGCTGGCGCGACGCGGCGGAGACGCCGGCGATCACCGCCGAACTGGCGTCACGCGGCTATGACCGCGATGCGCTCGCGGCCCTCTGGGGGGGCAATTTTCTGCGTCTGCTGCGCGCGGCCGAGCGCGCGGCCGACTGACGCCGGCGGCCATCCGGCTTGCGGCCGGCGGGCGGCGGTTTTCCGTTCGGTCGGTCGCGGGGTGCCTTCCCTGTTGCCGCTGCCGCAACTTCGTTTACGCTTCGCAGGCGGACACAGCGCCGACGCCCGCTGCAACCCCCATTGCGGATGTCTCCCATGCACACACGACGCCGCCTTCTTACCGCCGTCATTGCCGCCGGCTTCGGGCTGGCGCTGGCGTTCACCGCCGGAACCGCGGCGGCAGCACCGAAGAAAATTGTACTGCTGGTCAGCGGCACACTCGGAGACAAATCGTTTTTCGACTCGGCCAACCACGGCATGCAGCTGATCAGGGAAAAATTTGGCGATGCCGTCCGCACCCGCGTCATCGAAATGGGGTACGATCAGAGCAAATGGCAGCCGTCCCTGGAAGACATCGCCGGGCAGGATTGGGATCTGATCATCGTCGGCACCTATCAGATGCCGGATATCCTGGCGCAGGTTGCCGAGGAATATCCAAAGCGAGCCTTTTTGATATTCGATTCTTCGATGGACTACACCAAGGGTGCGAACAAGAACGTCTATTCCATCGTCTATAAGCAGAACGAGGCCTCGTATCTGGCCGGCGTGATGGCGGAAGGGATGGTCAAGAGCGGCGCCATTCCAGCCGCCGACGGGCGGGCGCTGGGATTCCTGGGCGGGATGGATATTCCGGTGATCAACGACTTCCTCACCGGCTATGTCGGCGGGGCGCAGGCTGTCGATCCCGCCGCCAGGGTTGCCGTCTCCTATATCGGCAGTTTCGCCGATGCGGCGAAGGGCAAGGAACTGGCGATGGCGCAGTACCGGGCCGGCGTCGGCATCGGCTTCAACGTCGCGGGTCAGGCCGGCCTAGGCCAGCTGGCGGCAGCGAAGGAGATGAGCCGGCTGGCGATCGGCGTCGATTCCGACCAGGAGGCAATCTTCCGCACCAGCGACCCGGCGACCGCCGACAAGGTCGTGACTTCGGTGTTGAAGCGGGTCGATAACAGCCTGCTACGTGCCGTCGAACTGATGCAGCAGGGCAAGCTGCCGCTGGGTAGCAGCGAGGCGCTCGGGTTGAAGGAAGGCGCCGTCGGCATCGTCAAGAACGCGGTCTATGAGAAGCTGGTCCCTCCTGCGGTGCGGCAGAGTGTCGATACGGCGGAGGCAGATATCGCCTCCGGCAAAATCGTCGTGCCGACCGCATTCGGTATGACAACCGCACAACTCGCGGCCCTGCGCGACAAGGTCCGGCCCTGACCCCGCTTTGACCACGCCGGTCACCGCGTTCGTCGCCTTTCAGCAGGTGGCGAAGACCTACGCCAACGGTGTCGCCGCCCTGCGCGGCGTCACCTTCGCGGTCGCCGATGGAAGCTGCCACGCCGTTTGTGGCGAGAACGGTGCCGGCAAATCGACGCTGATGAAATGCCTGTTCGGCCTGGAGGCGCCGAGCGCCGGCGGCATATTCATTTCCGGCCGCGCCATCGGAGCGGCGCATTCTCCGCGCGATGCCGCCGCTGCCGGGATCGGCATGGTCCATCAGCATTTCTCGCTGGTGCCATCGCTGACGGTGGCGGAGAACGTGATTCTTGGGCGCGAACCGACACGGGCGGGGCTGATCGACCGCGCGGCGGCGCGGGCGGAAGTGCGGCGGCTGGGCGAGCGATTTCGCCTGCCGGTCGATCCCGATGCGCGCGTCGCGTCGCTGTCGGTCGCGGCGCAACAGAAGGTCGAAATCCTCAAGGCCCTGGCCCGCAAGGTTCGTCTGCTGATCCTGGACGAGCCAACTGCGGTGCTGACGCCGCAGGAAACGGAGGAACTGTTCGACCGCCTTCGTCACCTGCGTGCCGAGGGCCTGACGGTCATCTTCATCAGCCACAAGCTGCGGGAGGTGCGCGCGCTCGCCGAACATGTGACGGTGCTGCGCGAAGGCCGGGTTGCCGGCGACGCGCCGATCGGGGAACTCGATGACGCCACCATCGCCCGTCTGGTGATGGGGCGCGAGGTCCACGCCGTGCGGCGGAGGTGGGTGCAGAGTCATGGGCGCGAAGTGCTGCACGTAAAATCCCTGGCACTTTCCGCCGCCGATCCGGCCGACCGGCTGACAGGGGTGACACTGCGCCTCGATGCCGGTGTAATCCTGGGTCTCGCCGGCGTCGAGGGCAATGGGCAGCGCGGCCTGGTCGGGGTGCTGACCGGATTGCGCAAGGCGAGCGGCGGCGAGGCGCGCTTGCTTGGGCACGACCTGACGCGAATGAGCACCGCCGCGCTGCGACGGGCGGGCATGGCGCATCTGCCGGCCGACCGCTATGCCGAGGGAGGCGCCCGCACATTGTCGCTGACCGACAATGCGATCGGCGGCGCGCATCGCGGGCCTTCGCTTGGCCGCGGTCCATTGCTCAGCCGCCGCGCGGCGGAGCGATACGCCGCCGCCCTGCTCCGTGACTACGACGTGCGCGCCACCGGCCCGCGCCAGATGTTTTCCGCGCTGTCGGGCGGCAATGCGCAGAAGCTGATCGCGGCGCGCGAATTCGCCGCCCGGCCGAAGCTGCTGATCGCCGATCAGCCGACCCGCGGCATCGACATTAAGGCCGCCGCCTTCATCCGTGCCCGCCTGATTGCATTGGCGGAGCAGGGCACTGCGGTCCTGCTGATCACGGCCGACCTCGATGAACTGCTGTCGCTCGCCGACCGGGTCGCGGTGATGTTCGGCGGGCGGATCGTGGCGCGGCTGGAGAATGGACCGGACCTGACGCCGGAGGTGCTGGGGCCGTTCATGCTGGGGTTGCAGGAGGCTGCCTGACCCATCCCGCGGGGCGCAACCGGGGCACGGCCGCTCCGTTGTCACGGCATGGAGATGAACCCGCCCGCCACGCACGAAACCGACATCCCTGCCCGGCTCGACCGGCTGCCCTGGAGCCGGTTCCATTGGCTGGTCGTGTTCGCCCTCGGAATCAGCTGGATTCTCGACGGGCTGGAGGTGACGCTGGTCGGGGCGCTGTCCGGCGCGATCGCGGAAAGTCCGACCCTGCATCTGAGCAGCACGCAGATCGGCGGGGCGGCCAGCGCCTATCTGGCCGGCGCGGTGATCGGCGCCCTGTGGTTCGGCTGGCTCACCGACCGGCTCGGCCGCAAACGGCTATTCACGATCACCGTGCTGATCTACCTCATCGCCACCATCTGTTCCGGTCTCGCATGGGACGTCTGGTCGTTCACCCTGTTCCGCGCCCTGACCGGGGCCGGGATCGGCGGCGAATATGCCGCCGTGAATGCCACTATCCAGGAGATCATTCCGGCGCGGCGGCGCGGCTTCACCGACCTCGTCATCAACGGCAGCTTTTGGTTGGGGGCCGCGCTGGGGGCGGCCGGTGCGTTGATCGCGCTTGATCCGGCGCTGGTGCCCCCCGAGTTCGGCTGGCGCGCAGCCTTCGTCGTCGGCGGCGCCATCGGTTTCGCCGTGCTGCTGCTGCGGCGCTTCCTGCCGGAAAGTCCGCGCTGGCTGATGACGCATGGCCGGCCGCTCGAAGCGGAGCGGGTCACCGCAGAGATCGAACGGCGTGTCGCCGCCGAAACCGGCCTGCCGCTGCCGCCGGTGCCGTGGCAACGGCTGCGCGTGCGCTGTGACGTACAGAGCTGGTTCGGCGCGGGGCTGCGCGCGCTGGTGACCGAGTACCGCCGGCGCACCATCGTCGGCGTGGCGCTGATGGCCGCGCAGGCATTCTGCTACAATGCGGTGTTTTTCACCTATGCGCTGATCCTGACGCGATTCTACGGGATCGCGCCGGCCCATGTCGGGTGGTACATGCTGCCCTTCGCGGCCGGGAATTTCGCCGGCCCGCTGCTGCTCGGGCCGCTGTTCGACAGCGTCGGGCGCAAGAGGATGATCACGGCGACCTATATCGCCTCCGGCGTGCTGCTGGCGGCAACCGGTAGTCTGTTCGCGGCCGGCCTGCTGGATGCCAGGGCACAGACCGCGGCGTGGACCGCGATCTTCTTCGTCGCCTCGGCGGCGGCGAGTTCGGCCTATCTGACAGTGGGGGAAAGCTTCCCGCTGGAGGTGCGGGCGGTGGCGATCGCACTGTTCTACGCGCTCGGCACCGGCCTTGGCGGCATCGCCGGCCCGCTCGTGTTCGGTACCCTGATCGAGGGCGGCTCACGCCTGGGCATCCTCTACGGCTACCTGCTGGGCGGCGCCCTGATGGTGGCGGCAGGACTGGTGGAAGCCGTGCTGGGCGTCGCCAGCGAGCGGCGGTCGCTCGAGGATATTGCGCCTCCCCTTTCGTCGATCGGGCACTACCCGTCGCGGTCTCCGCCAAATCCGCCTGGAACCGCACGCGACCTGCCTCGTTCTATCGCAGTGCAGTCACGGGAGAACGGGATGGACAGCGATCGCGTGCAGGGCATGGCGAAGCAGGTCAAAGGCACGGTGAAGGAAGCGGCGGGCAAAGTCACCGGCGATGCCAGGACCGAGGCCGAGGGCAAAACGGACAAGGTGGCCGGCAAGGCGCAGAATGCCGTCGGCGGTGCCAAGGACAGCGTGCGCGAAGGCCTCGACAAGACCTGATCCGGTTTCGGCTGCGTCCTTCCGCTCAGGAGGGGCGCAGCCGACCGATGCCGGCAAGGTCGATCAGAAAAGCCAGCAGCAGCAGGGCGGCGCCGCTGGCAAACAGCGGCACATAGCTGCCAGTGCGGGCAAAGACCACCGAGAACACCTGCGCTCCCAGCGCCTGACCGACCGCCCAGGCCACGGTCGCCGCACCCCAGGCGGAGCGGGCGGCCTCGCTGCCGGGCCGTAACTCCAGATGGATGCGGCCGAGGGCAAGGGGCACGACACCCGGGGTGAACGCCCCGGCAACGGCGGCAGAGACCCAGAGCACGGACCGGGCGGTGGACAGCGCCGGCGCGGCGACCGCCAGCGTTTCGGCAAACAGCGCCAGCCGCAGGGCGGTGCGGAAGCCGATGCGGTCGGCCAGCACGCCCGCCAGGGCCGGGCCGAACATCGCCCCGATCCCGAACGCGATCCAGCAGGCGGCCCCGGCCGCCATGCCGCGGCCAAGGCCACGGGCGACGAAATCGACCAGGAAGATCATGTGCGGCACGACGCCGAAGGCGTTGAGGCCGTATTCGGCGATCACCGTCATCACCGCCCCGCCGAGCCGCGTCCGGCCGCCTTCCGTCACCGGGACCGGCGCTTGCGGCCAGCCGCGCCAGGCGAGAACGGTCAGTGCGGCGGCGACGCCGCCGAGGCCAAGCCAGGTAGCCGACAGGCCGAGCCGCAGCAGCGGTGGCACCAGGACGCCGGAGGCGGCGATCCCGAGGCCGATGCCGGTAAAAATGGCGCCCCCCACCCGTCCGCGACGCCCGGCCGGCACCAGCGCGAGCACTGCCGGGGCGGCCAGCACCATGATGAACCCTCCGGCTACGCCGGCGAGGAAGCGCCAGAGAAAGAACCAGGGAAAAGCGAAGGGCTGCGCGCAGGCGAAGAAGGAGAGAGTGGCGAACAGCATCGCACCGCGCAGGGTCCACGGCACCGAGAGCGAACGGGCCGCCGCGCGGGCGCCAAGGGCGCCGATCAGATAGCCGCTGAGATTCGCCGCACCGAGATAGGCGGCCCGCGACGGCGAGAACCAGCCGGCGGCGATCACCGCCGGGATCAGCGGGGTGTAGGCAAATCGCGCCAGGCCGATGCCGACCAGACTGCCGCACAGTCCGGCAAGCGTCGCCCGCGCGACGTCTGCGCCGGACCGCTGCTGCATGTGCTGCGCTTAGGCGATCAGGCCGCGGCGGCGCAACTCCTCGATGACACGGTCGGCCAGGGTGTCGGCATCCGCTTCGGTGGTGAGGAGATGAAGCTCGGGCGATGCCGGATGCTCATAGGGGGCATCGACGCCGGTGAAGTTGCGGATCTGGCCGGCATCGGCGCGCGCATAGAGGCCCTTGGGATCCCGCCGCCGGCATTCGTCGATCGGCGTGTCGATGAAGACCTCGATGAACTCGCCGGCATCGAAGCGCTCCCGCGCCGCCTCCCGGTCGGAGCGATAGGGGGAGATGAAGGACACCATGACGATCAGTCCGGCATCGACCATCAGCCGCGCTGCCTCTGCCGCGCGGCGGATGTTCTCCACCCGGTCGGCTTCGGAAAAGCCCAGGTCGCGGTTGAGACCATGGCGGACATTGTCGCCGTCGAGGATGTAGGAATGGCGGCCGAGCGCGTGCAGCTTGCGGTCCACCAAGTTGGCGATGGTGGATTTGCCTGCCCCCGACAGGCCGGTGAACCACAGCGCCGCCGGCCGCTGTCCCTTCAGTGCGGCACGGGCATCCTTGTCCACCGCCATGTCGTGCCAGACGATGTTCGTCGAGCCGGGTGTGATCGCCTCCACCATCCCGACACCGACGGTGGCGTTGGTCAGACGGTCGATGATGATGAATCCGCCCAGTTCCCGGCTGTCGGCGAAGCGTTCCATCGCCACCGGTGCGATCAGCGAAACCCCGATCCGGGCCACGTCGTTCATGCCGAGCGTGGCGGCCGGCACTTCGGCAAAAGTGTTCACGTCGATGCGATGCCGGATATGCGTCACCGTGCCGGAGACGGTGCGCGTCGCCAGCTTGAAGAGATAGGAGCGGCCGGGGAACAGGCGCTGCTCGGTCAGCCACACGACATGCGCGTCGAACTTGTCGGCAACGGCGACCGGCGCGCCGGGGGCCGTCAGCACGTCGCCGCGGGAGATGTCGATCTGGTCGGCGAGCGTCAGCGTCACGGCGCTGCCGGCGCCGGCGCGATCGAGATCGCCGTCCATCGTGACGATGCGGGCGATGGTGGATGACCGCCCCGAGGCGGCAACCGCGACCCGATCCCCGACACGCAGCGTGCCGGCGGCGATCGTCCCGGCATAGCCGCGGAAATCGAGGTTGGGACGGTTCACCCACTGAACCGGCATGCGGAACGGCCGCACCATCGCCGCCGCGTCCACATCGACGGTTTCGAGATGCCCGAGCAAACTCGGCCCGGTGTACCACGGCGTCTGCGGGCTGGCCGAGATCACGTTGTCCCCGAAGCGGGCGGAAAGCGGGATCGCCACCATCGAGGAAAAGCCGAGGCTTTCGACTGCGCGCGCATAGTCGGCGCGGATTTCGGCAAAGCGGGCTTCGCTGAAATCGACCAGATCGATCTTGTTGACCGCAAGCACGACATGGCGGATGCCGAGCAGGGCGGCGATGAAGGAATGCCGCCGGGTCTGGCTCAGCACGCCGTGGCGCGCATCCACCAGCACCACCGCAAGGTCCGCATTCGATGCGCCGGTGGCCATGTTGCGGGTGTACTGTTCGTGGCCGGGCGTGTCGGCGACGATGAAGCGGCGGCGGTCGGTGGCGAAGAAGCGGTAGGCGACATCGATGGTGATGCCCTGTTCGCGCTCCGCCTCCAGCCCATCGACCAGCAGCGCGAAATCGATGTGCTCACCGGCGGTGCCGTGGCGCGCACTGTCGCGTTGCAGGGCCGCAAGCTGGTCATCGAAGATCAGCTTCGTGTCGTAGAGCAGACGGCCGATCAGCGTCGATTTGCCGTCATCGACGCTGCCGCAGGTGAGGAAGCGGAGCAGGCCGATCTGCTCCTGGCGCGCCAGGAACTGCTCCAGCGGCAGCGGCTCCCGGGCGGCGAGATCACTGCTCATCTTAGAAATATCCCTCACGCTTCTTCTTTTCCATGCTGTCTTTCTCGTCGCGGTCGATCAGCCGTCCGCCACGCTCGGAGGTGCGGGCGATCAGCATTTCCGCCACGATCTCGGGCAGTGTCGCCGCCGATGATTCGTGGGCGCCGGTCAGCGGATAGCAGCCGAGCGAGCGGAAGCGCACCACCCGCTGCTCGGGCGTTTCGCCCGGCTCAAGACGCATGCGCTCGTCATCAACCACGATCAGGGTGCCGTCGCGCACCACCACCGGACGCGGGGCGGCGAAATAGAGAGGGACGATCGGCAGATCGTGGAGCATGATGTAATGCCAGATATCGAGTTCCGTCCAGTTGGAGAGCGGGAAGACGCGGATCGACTCGCCCTTGTGGATGCGGCCGTTATAAAGGTGCCAGAATTCAGGCCGCTGGTTCTTCGGATCCCACTCCTGGTTGGCGGTACGAAAGGAGAAGATGCGTTCCTTGGCGCGGCTCTTCTCCTCGTCGCGGCGTGCGCCCCCGAAGGCCGCGTCGAATCCGTGCAGCTTCAATGCTGCCTTCAATGCCTCCGTCTTCATGGTGTGGGTGTAGAAGGCGCCATGATCGAACGGATTGATGCCCTGCCGCCGTCCCTCCTCGTTGGTATGGACGATGAGATCGAGGCCGAGCCGGCGCACCGTTGCGTCACGAAACGCGATCATTTCCCGGAACTTCCAGCCGGTGTCGATGTGCAGCATCGGGAACGGCGGCAGCGAGGGATGGAACGCCTTCAGGATCAGATCCAGGAGGACCGAGGAATCCTTGCCGATTGAATAGAGGAACACAGGCGCCTGACACTCCGCCGCAACCTCGCGGATGATGTGGATGCTTTCGTTCTCCAGGCGCTTGAGGTGGGAGAGGCGGTCGGACAAGGGACACTTTCCTTCAGCGACGGGTAGCGGAACGCAGACGCGCCGGGGGGCGGAACGCTCCGCCGGCAGATGGTTCTAGAATCCTTGTATGGCCAAGCACAACGCCGGCGTGATGCGCGGCGCCGCTTTCCCCCCCCGGTGGCCGGCACCGGCGCCTCGCGGCGCGCCGGCCGGAGCGGGCAGGCCGCCGCCAGGCAAACCGGCCGGGGCCCCTCCTTATCCCCCGCCGGGACCGGCCGTTCCAGGCCGGCGGCATCCCCCCGGCGCGGGCCTCGGTTTCGCGGGATGCGGCACGGCAGCGGGCGGGCAGTGCCCGCGTGACCGCGCCGGCCCGCGTCGTGCCGGCGGTTTGCGGGCGTTCGGTGGCTCGCCTTGGCCGGCGCGGCCGGCCGATGTGCGTCCTGAGCATGGCTTGGTTGCCGTGTCATGTGCCGGCGCCTATGCCCGGCGTCGCCCACTGGCGCACGCGCCGCCCGGCGGGCTAGTGGAACGCAGTGCAGGGGTCAATGCGCCCGGAGCAGGAGGAGACGACCATGGAGCAGGTGGTTCAGCACGTCATCGGCGGACAGCGCAGCGCCGGCAGCGGGCGCCGCTCGGCCGACGTGTTCAACCCCGCCACCGGGCAGGCGGCGCGGCGCGTGGTGCTCGGCAGCGCGGCGGATGTGGATGCGGCGGTCCAGGCCGCGGCGGCGGCCCTGCCGGGCTGGGCGGCGACCACCCCGCTCGCCCGTGCCCGTGTCATGTTCAAGTTCCGCGAACTGCTGGAGGCGCACAGCAAGGATCTCGCCGCCATCATCACCGCCGAGCATGGCAAGGTTCTCTCCGATGCCGGTGGCGAGGTGGTGCGCGGACTGGAGGTGGTGGAGTTCGCGGCCGGCATTCCCGATCTGCTGAAGGGCGAGTTCTCCGATCAGGTTGGACGCGGCGTGGACAGCTTCTCGCTGCGCCAGCCGCTCGGCGTGGTGGCCGGGATCACGCCGTTCAATTTCCCCGCCATGGTGCCGCTGTGGATGGCCCCGGTGGCGCTCGCCTGCGGCAACACCTTCATCCTCAAGCCGTCGGAGCGCGACCCGTCGGCCTCTCTGCTGCTCGCCGACCTGTTGCGCCAGGCCGGGTTGCCTGCCGGTGCCTTCAACGTGGTGCAGGGCGACAAGGAAGCGGTCGATGCGATCCTTGAGCATCCCGGTATCGCGGCCATCAGCTTCGTCGGCTCGACCCCGATCGCCGAATACATCTACCGCACCGGCAGTGCGCACGGAAAGCGCGTGCAGGCGCTGGGCGGGGCCAAGAACCATATGGTGATCATGCCGGATGCCGATCTGGAGCAGGCGACGGATGCGCTGATGGGCGCCGGCTACGGCGCCGCCGGCGAGCGGTGCATGGCGGTTTCGGTCGCGGTTGCGGTGGGTGGCGTCGGCGACGCACTGATCGAGCGGCTGGCGCCGCGGGTGCGCGCGCTCAAGGTCGGGCCCGGAACCGACCCCGAATCCGAGATGGGGCCGCTGGTGACGCGCCAGCATCTGGAGAAGGTGCGCGGCTATGTCGATGCCGGTCTTGCCGAGGGTGCCAAACTGGTGGTGGACGGGCGCGACCTGCGCCTGCAGGGCTACGAGGGAGGGTTCTATCTCGGTGGCTGCCTGTTCGACGACGTGAAGCCGCACATGCGCATCTACCGCGAGGAGATTTTCGGCCCGGTGCTGTCGGTCGTACGGGTGCCGCAGTTCGACGATGCGCTGAAGCTCGTCAACGAGCACGAATACGGCAACGGCACCGCGGTCTTCACGCGCGATGGCGACACCGCGCGCACCTTCATGCACGGCGTGCAGGTCGGCATGGTCGGCATCAACGTGCCGATCCCGGTGCCGGTCGCCTATCACAGTTTCGGCGGCTGGAAGCGCAGCCTGTTCGGCGACCACGCGATCTACGGGCGCGAGGGCGTGCGCTTCTACACCAAGCTGAAGACCGTCACCTCACGCTGGCCGACCGGGATTCGCGCCGGCGCGCAATACGTCATGCCGACCACCGGCTGACCGGGCCGGGGCGCCCCCCGGACCGGCGGTCAGGCCGCCAGTTCGGGGACGCGCGCCAGCAGGGAACGGTTCAGCTCTTCGCGCCGTGCCCACAGATCGTGATACCACGCCACCCGGTCGGCGACCGTGTAGGCGAGCATGCGATCGCGCGCGACATAGGCACGTGCGGCGTCGCCGATGGTCCGCGCAATTTCGGGATTGGCCACCAGTCGGAGCAGGCGCTGCGCAAGTTCCTCCGGCGAGCGGAAGAGCACGCCGGTGCGCCCGTCCTCGATCGTGTTCTGATAGACGGTGGCGCTGGCGAGCGGGGTGACGCGGAATGCGGCGGCCTCGATGAATTTCAGGTCGGATTTGCAGCGGTTGAACGGCGTGTCCAGCAGCGGCATGAAGGAAATCTCGCTCGACGCCAGCAATCGCTGGTAGGTGTCGTAGCCGCATAGCGGCACGAATGTCTTGTGCGGTGTCGCCAGCCGTTCGAACAGGCCGCGATCGTTGACGATGACGACATGCAGCCGGTCCCCGGCCTTTGCCGCCGCGAGGTTGAGCGCATCGAGGTAGGGGGGCCATTCCTGCTCGCGGTTCAGCCCCGCGAACAGCATGGTGACCCGGCCGGGTTCAGCGTAGTTCACCGGATCCGGCAGGCGCCAGACGCCGTTCGGAAAGACTTTCACTTCCGGATTGTCGCGGCGCAGCACTTCGGCAAGCGGTTCGGTCGAGGTCTGCACGGCGTGCACCGCCTTGAAGTTGAGCACATCCGGGCGTTGCAGCACCGGGATGTAATCGGGATGATCGTCGAATTCGCAGACCGCCAGCCAGCCGCTCGCCAGCAGCGGACGCACCCGCACGAGGCCGGCGTCGCCGGCCAGCAGCGGCCGATGGAAGACGAAGATGCCCGGCGGTTCCGACGGATCCGGCAGCTTCTCGCCGTGATTGATGACGCGGGCGATCAGCGACGGTTCGGCGGTGAGCGCCTGCATCGGCTCGCTGACACGAACATGGCTGACGCCGCCCACCGGCTTGAGCATGGTCGAGACAAGCGGCAATCGTTGCGGCTTGCGGCGCCGTGCCCGCCAGACATGCTGCAACGGCGCCGCGCGGCGGCGGTAATGGGCCACATCGATGCCGAGCCGGCGCAGCGATGGCGCGATCGTGTCCACGAAGGCGTCGGCGGCGTCGGCGTCGAAGATGCGCGGCGCGACATCGACAGGCTCCAGGCCGGCGCCGCGCAGCATCCGTGCCGTGCTCTCCGCCGTGAACCAGCGCAGATGCGTCCGGTCGAGCAGACCGCTCGGTTCATAGTCCCAGGTGCCGCGCAGCAGGCGCTCCGCCAGACGCCAATGCTCCTGGTTCGGCATGCACACCAGCACGGTGCCGTCCGGCGCGAGCAGGGAGACATGCGCGGCGAGAACGGTCCACGGATCGACGAGGTGCTCCAGGATATCGCCATAGATCAGGCAGTCGAGGCTTCCCGGTGCAATCCGGTCGGCGAAGGGCATGGGGTTTTCGTTAAGGTCGGCGTCGAACACGGCGTCGAGGCGTGTTGCCGCGATGCGTGCGGCGGCCGGGTCGCGTTCCACGCCGAGATAATGGACGCGCGGGTTGCGCCGCTTATACTCCGCTCCCAGCGCCCCCGCACCGCAGCCGAGATCGAGCACCAGTCTGGCGCCGAGCGGAATGCGGTCGAGCAGGTCGGGATTGGGCAGGTCGGGATATGTCATCGCATCGCGCGTCCGACGCCTTGGTAGGCGAAACCCGCCGCTGCCATGGCCGAGGGATCGAAGATATTGCGCAGATCGACGATCACGCGCCCGCGCATCGCCTCGGCCAGCCTGCCCGGCGACAGCGCGCGGAACTGGTTCCATTCGGTGATGACGACGAGCGCGTCGGCGTCCGCCGCCGCATCGAGCGCATCGCGGCAATAGTGGACGGAGCCGGGCAGCAGCGGCCGCGCCTGCTCCATGCCGACGGGATCGAACGCGCGCAGCTCCGCGCCGTCCTCGGCCAGACGCCATAGGATCGGGATGGACGGCGCCTCGCGCATGTCGTCGGTTTCCGGCTTGAAGGTCAGGCCGAGCACGCCGATGCGCCGCCCCCGCACGCTGCCGCCGCAGGCGGCGATGATGCGCGCACCCATGGCCGATTTGCGCGCGTCATTCACCGCCACCACGGTTTCGACAAGCCTGCTGGGCGCCCCCGCATCCTGCGCGATCCGCATCAGCGCCAGCGTGTCCTTGGGAAAGCAGGAACCGCCGAAGCCCGGGCCGGCATGCAGGAACTTGCGTCCGATCCGGCCGTCAAGGCCGATGCCGCGCGCCACGTCATGCACGTCCGCCCCCGCCTTTTCGCAGAGATCGGCGATCTCGTTGATGAACGTCACCTTCATTGCCAGGAAGGCGTTCGCAGCGTATTTCGTCAGCTCCGCGGTCTCCAGCCCGGTCATCACGATCGGCGCCTCGATCAGATAGAGCGGGCGGTAGAGCTGGCGCAGCGTGTCCTTCGCCCGTTCGCTCTCGGTGCCGATCACCACCCGGTCGGGGCGCAGAAAGTCATTGATCGCACTGCCCTCGCGCAGGAATTCGGGATTGGAGGCGACATCGAACGCGGCATCCGGACGGGCGGCGCGCACGATCTCGGCGATCCTTCGGCCGGTTCCGACCGGCACGGTGGATTTGGTGACGATGACGGCATAGCCGGTCAGCGCCCGCGCGACCTGTTCGGCGGCGGCATAGACGAAGGACAGGTCGGCATGCCCGTCGCCGCGGCGTGCCGGGGTGCCGACGGCGATGAACACCGCCTCGGCGCCGTCCACGGCGGCGGCCAGATCGTCGCCGAAGGTGAGCCGGCCGGCGGCGACGTTCTCGGCCACCAATTGGTCGAGGCCGGGTTCGTAGATCGGCATGCGGCCGTCGCGCAACGCACCGAGCCGCGCCGGGTCCGCCTCCACCACGGCAACGTCCACGCCGAATTCGGCGAAGCAGGCCCCCGAGACCAGACCCACATAGCCGCCGCCGATCATTGCAATCCGCACTGCGCTGTCCCCATTGCCCGTTGCCGCCGTGTCGTGGCGTGTCGCAGCCGGTGCGGTCAAGCGTCAGTTGCAACCCTCGTCGCTGCGGGCCTGGCGATGCGCCACCGCGTCGGCGGCAGCGGCTTCGGCAGCGAGGCGGGAGCGATCCGCCGCCTCCGCCGCGCGGGCTGCGAGCAGGGCGGCGAGCGAGGCTTCGGCGGAGCGGGCGGCGGCCAGCGCCGTACGAGCCTGGGCGGTGGCGCTCTCGGCCGCCTGCAGCGCCGCTTCCGACCGCGCGACGCCGGCGTGCGCGGCGCGCAGCCAGCGCCCGAGCGCCTCGACGGCGTCATCGGTGCCGGCGGGATCGCCGGCCAGGGTGATTTCCGCGCGGATCTGTTGTTTCCGTGCGGCGAGGTCGGCGGCGGCGCGGCTTTCCTGGGCGATCGCCGTCAGGCAGGCGCGCTGCGCCGCCACCACGGCGTCGCGCCGCAGCCGCAGCGCCCGGCGCAGGGTCGCCTCGGCGGTCACGGCAGTCCGGCGTCAAGGGCGGCGAACAGCCGCGCCGCGGCTTCGTCAGGCTCGCTTACCTCGTCACGCGCCTGCTGCAACACCGCCTCGATTGCCGGCGCGAGCCGCAGCGCCTCGTCTGCGGCCGGGTCGCTGCCGGGCCGGTAGGCACCGAGGCGGACCAGATCGGCCAGCTCGGCGGACTGCGACAGCAGGGCGCGGGCTCGGCGCAGGCTGGCCGCGGTCCCTGCATCGCAGGGCGGCGGGGTGCGGGAGAGCGAGCGCAGCACGTCGATCGCCGGATAGCGCCCGCGCTCGGCGATGCGGCGGTCGAGCACGACATGCCCATCCAGGATGCTGCGGGCCGCATCGGCGATCGGCTCGTTCATGTCGTCGCCTTCGACCAGCACCGTGAACAGGGCGGTGATCTGTCCGCCCTGCGCGGCCAGGCCGGGGCCGGCACGTTCCAGCAGGCGCGGCAGTTCGGCGAACACGCTCGGCGGGTAGCCGCGTGCGCCGGGCGGCTCGCCCGCGGCCAGCGCGATCTCCCGCCGGGCCTGGCAGAACCGCGTCAGACTGTCCATCAGCAGCAGAACGCTCTGCCCGCGGGCGCAGAAATGCTCGGCGACGGTGACGGCGGCATAACCAGCCTCCAGGCGCAGGAGCGGGGGGGCGTCGGACGTGGCCAGCACCACCACCGCGCGCGCCAGCCCGGCGGCGCCCAGTTCGTCCTCGACGAATTCGCGGACCTCCCGGCCGCGTTCGCCGACCAGCGCGAGCACGATCACGTCGGCCCGGGCATGCCGGGCGAGCATGGCGAGCAGGCTCGACTTGCCGACACCGGCGCCGGCGAACAGGCCGAGCCGCTGGCCCTCCCGGCAGGGCACGAACAGATCGAGAGCCCGCACCCCGAAGGCGAAACGGGGGCCGAGCCGGCCGCGCGCGGTCGCCGCCGGAGAGGCGGCGCGCAACGGGCGCGGCGGCCGGCCCCGCCGCACCGGCCCGCCGCCATCGAGGGGGTGGCCGAACGGGTCGAGGATGCGGCCGATCCAGCTTTCGCTGACGGCGAGCGCGGCAGGGCGCGGCGGCAGCGGCGCCGTGACGGGCGCGCCCGGCCCGATCCCGTCGAGCGGACCGAAAGCCTGGGCCTGCACCACGCCGCGGCGGAACCCGATCACTTCCACCAACACCGCCGCGCCGCTGCGGGGCTGCACGGACAACCGGTCGCCGACCGAGAGGAACGGTCCCAGCCCCTCGAACGTGAGCGCAATGCCGGAGGCGTCCGTCACCCTGCCCCGCAGCCGCTCGGCGGAGAGCGCCTGAAGCGCGGAGGTGGCGCGGTCGCAGGCGGCGACGAAACCCTGCTGCTGCATCGCGTGATTGGCCCCGTGATCGAAGGATCAGCCACGACTACCACGCAATTTGCACAAAAAATCTTAATTTAAAGACGTTGCCATGCAAAAATTTCGTGGACCCCCGGTCGGGTGGGTGCTATCCGATACAACCTATGGTTGTCGTGGAGGCGGGAATGCGCGTGTTGCTGGTGGAGGACGAGGTGACGGCGGCCAAGGGGATCGCGCTGATGCTGCGCTCGGGCGGCGCCGTCGTCGATGCCGCCGATACCGGGGAGGAGGCGCTGGAACTGGTTCGGCACTATGACTACGACGTGGTCATCCTCGATCTCATGCTGCCGGACATGGACGGATACGAGGTGGTGCGGCGCATCCGCAGCGGGCGCATCGAAGTGCCGGTGCTGATCCTTTCCGGCCTGTCACGCCCGCAGGCGAAGGTGAAGGGTCTCGGGCTGGGGGCCGACGATTTCATCACCAAGCCGTTCGACAAGGCCGAACTCCTCGCACGCATCCAGGCGGTGGTGCGGCGCAGCAAGGGCTACAGTCAGCCTTCCCTGCGAATCGGCCCGCTACAACTCAACCTCGACAGCCGCGAAGTGTCCGTCGGCGGCAGGCCGGTGCATCTGACGGGCAAGGAATACGCCATTCTCGAACTGCTGGTGCTGCGCAAGGGAATGGTGCTGACGAAGGAAACCTTCCTCAATCACCTCTACGGCGGCATGGACGAACCGGAGATGAAGATCATCGACGTGTTCATCTGCAAGCTGCGCAAGAAGCTGGCGCAGGCCGGCGCGGACAGCCTGATCGGCACCGTCTGGGGCCGCGGCTACATGCTGCGCGAACCTGAGCGCGGGTTTGATACCCCCGTCCGGCTGCCTGCGGACAACTCGCTCACCGCCGCCTGATTGCGGCCGGCGCCGGATCAGACCTTTTCCACCTGCCCATATTCCAGCTCCACCGGTGTCGAGCGCCCGAAGATCGACACGCTGACCTTCACGCGGCCCTTTTCCTCGTCCACCTCTTCCACCGTTCCGTTGAAGCTGGTGAACGGCCCGTCGGCCACCCGCACCTGTTCGCCGATCTCGAACAGCACCGAGGGGCGGGGGCGCTCCACGCCTTCCTGCGTCTGCTTCATGATCCGTTCCGCCTCGGCCTCCGAGATCGGCGTCGGACGCAGGCGGGTGCCGAGAAAGCCCGTGACTTTCGGCGTGTCCTTGACAAGGTGCCAGGCCTCGTCGGAAAGCTCCATCTTGACCAGGACATAGCCGGGAAAGAACTTGCGCTCCGCGTTCACCTTGTGCCCGCGGCGAAGTTCCACCACCTCCTCCGACGGCACCATCACTTCGTCGATCTGGTCGGCGAGGCCCTTCTGGCTCGCCTGCTCCTTGATCTGCTGGGCGATCTTCTTCTCGAATCCCGAATAGACATGCACGACGTACCAACGCTTGGCCATCTCCGGCTCCTGGCTCAGATGCCCGCGCCGCCGAACAGGGCGCGCACGGCAACGCCGATGATCTGGTCGGCGACGAAGAAGAACACAGTGGCAAGGGCCGCCATCGCCAGCACGAGGCCGGTGGTGATCAGCGTCTCCCGCCGCGACGGCCAGGTGACCCGGGCGATCTCGGCACGCACTTCTCTGACGAATTTGGCCGGGTTCAACGCCACGCCGTTCATGCTCCGTGAAAACCTTCCGAGAATGTTTCGGGAACCTGTCCTGCCGCGCGCGCCGTCGCGGGTTGGCAGGGGTGGAGGGTCTCGAACCCCCAGCCTCCGGTTTTGGAGACCGGCGCTCTAGCCAATTGAGCTACACCCCTGCGGCACCCGCCGGCGCCGCTCCGGCACGGCAGATCCGGGCGCGGGTAGAAAGAATGCGGCCGGTGGAAAGTCAAGTGCAGAGCCGAGCGGTCCCGCGCCGATCCGATCCGGCTAGGACCGATACGACCCGTTGATGTCGATATAGCCGTGCGTCAGGTCGCACGTCCAGACGCTTGACCGGCCGCGGCCGAGGCCGAGTTCGACGGTGATCGAAATCTCCCGCCCCTTCATATGCGCCACCACCGGCGTCTCGTCGTAACCCGGCACGGCAGCCCCCGCGCGCGCGATCCAGACGCCGCCGACGGCCACGCCAAGCCGATCGCGGTCCGCCGGCTCCCCGCTCTTGCCGACCGCCATGACGATGCGTCCCCAATTCGCATCCTCGCCGGCGATCGCCGTCTTGACCAGCGGCGAGTTGGCGACGGCAAGCCCGACCCGGCGGGCCGAACGGGCGGAGACCGCGCCATTCACGTCGATCCGCACGAGCTTCTGTGCCCCTTCGCCATCGCGCACCACGTCCAGCGCGAGTTCGTGCAGCACCTCGGCAAGGGCGGCGCGGAAGCCTGCCAGCATCGGCCCGCCGGCCGTGGGCACGCGGGCATGGCGCGCCTGGCCGGTTGCGAACAGCAGTACGGTATCGCTGGTCGAGGTGTCGGAATCGACCGTGATCCGGTTGAAGCTCGCCTCGCTGCCCCGTGCCAGCGCCGATTGCAGGGCGGCCGGCGGGATTTTCGCATCGGTGAAGACGAAGCAAAGCATGGTCGCCATGTCGGGGGCGATCATGCCGCTGCCCTTTGCGATGCCGCTGATGCGCACCTCCGCCCCAGCGATCCGCGCGGTTCGCGTCGCGGCCTTGGGAAACGTGTCGGTGGTCATGATGCCACGGGCCGCTGCCTCCCAGGCGTCGGCGCGCAGCGTCGCGTGCAGCGCCGGTAACGCCGCCGTCAGCCGCGCATGCGCCAGCGCCTCGCCGATCACCCCGGTGGAGGCAAGGAAGACCTGCCGCGCCGGGCAACCGACCAGCCGTGCAGCCGCCTCGGCGGTGGCCTGCACCGCCTCGCGTCCGGCGCGGCCGGTGAACACGTTGGCATTGCCGGCATTGACGACCAGGGCCCGTGCCCGCCCGGCCGGCAGGATGCTCCGGCACCAATCGACCGGCGCGCCGGGGCAGCGGTTGCGGGTGAACACGCCGGCGACGGCGGTTCCCGGCGCAAGCTCCGCCATCACCAGATCGGTGCGTCCCTGGTAGCGGATGCCCGCCGCCGCGGCGCCGAGGCGCACCCCGGCCAGTTCCGGCAGCGGCGGCAGGTCCACGGCCAGGGGTGAGATGCTCGGCGGCATGACGCGCGCGGCCTTAGGGTTTCGCGGCCGGCGGGGGTTCGGCGGAATCGGTCGCCTTCGGCGCCGAGCCGTCAGGGTTGAACCGCTGGATCGCAAGCCCCTGTCGCGCCTCCGCCACCACCTTGCGCACGCCCTCCTGGATCATGTCCTGGCGGAGCTGGTCGCGCGCCTGCTCGAAGGTGGGCGGCGGCGCCTGGCGGCGGCCCTCCACCTTGATGATGTGCCAGCCATACTGCGTATGCACCGGCGTATCGGTGATCTGGCCCGGTTGCAGGGCAAAGGCGGCGGCGGAGAACTCCGGCAGCATGTCGCCCTTCTTGAACCAGCCGAGATCTCCGCCCTGGGCGGCGCCCGGGTCGGTGCTGTGTTCCCTGGCAAGCTGGGCAAAATCCGCCCCGCCCTTCAACTGCGCGATGATCTTCTTCGCCTCATCCTCGCTCGCCACCAGGATGTGGCGGGCATGGACCTCTTCCTCGCCGGGCTTGTTGGCGACCGTCGCGTCATAGCGTTCCTTGACCTTCTGCTCGGTCACCGACGGGCCGACATCGCGGCTCAACAGGGCGTTCTGTAGCGCCGAGTCGGCGGCGCGCGTCATCTGCCGCTGCACCTGCGGATCCTTGTCCAGCCCCTGCTTCTGGGCAAGCAGCACCAGTGCCTTGCGATCCACCAGCTGGTCCAGCATCATCGGAAACAGCATGTTGGGCGGCAGGCTGCGATATTCGTCCGGCAGGCCCGACATCGCCTCGCGCACGTCGCTCGCGCGGATATCCTCCCCGTTGACTTTCGCCACCACCGGGTCGGACGTGGCCGGCTCGCCCGCCGCGGCGGCTGGGGGCGGCGCGGTGGCCGGCGCCGGCGCGGACTGGGCCAGGGCCGCGCAGCTCATGGCCGCGAGCATGCCCGCAAGGGGGAAACCGAACGTCCGCATGGGCAATCCTTCCAGTAACGAGGGGATGATGGCCGAAGCCGGGAGACGCGACAAGCCGGGCGGCGGGGCGGCGTCGTTGACCGGCGGGGGTTCGGGTCCTATCTGACTCGCCAGACCAGAACGGCCCCCCCGGGTGGCTGGACGGGCGGCCGGGGGTCGGCCGTGCCCGCCATGCCTGCCGCGGCGGGCCGCCGACGCCCGTCCCGGAAGGCTTCCGCATGTTCGCCACTATCGCCCGCGCCGTCTTCGGCACCAGCAATGAGCGCTCGCTCAAGGCGTATCAGCGTCGGGTGCCGCAGATCAATGCCCTGGAGCCGGACATCGCGCAACTGAGCGACGATGCCCTGCGGGCCAAAACGGCGGAGTTCCGCGCCCGCCTCGGCGCCGGGGCGACGCTCGCCGATCTGCTGCCCGAGGCATTCGCCGTGGTGCGGGAGGCGGCGCGGCGCGCGCTCGGGCTGCGTCCCTTCGACGTACAGTTGATCGGCGGCATGGTGCTGCACGACGGCAAGATCGCCGAGATGAAGACCGGCGAGGGCAAGACGCTGGTGGCAACGCTGCCCGTCTATCTGAACGCGCTGACCGGCAACGGCGTCCATGTCGTCACCGTCAATGACTATCTGGCACGCCGCGACGCCGAATGGATGGGCCGTCTCTACACCTTCCTCGGGCTGACCGTCGGGGTGATCGTGCACGGGCTGGACGACGTGCAGCGCCGCGCCGCCTATGCCGCCGACATCACCTATGGCACGAACAACGAGTTCGGCTTCGACTACCTGCGCGACAACATGAAGTACCGGCTGGACGACATGGTCCAGCGCGATTTCTCGTACGGCATCGTCGATGAGGTGGACAGCATCCTGATCGATGAGGCCCGCACGCCGCTGATCATCTCCGGACCGGCGGAGGATTCCTCTGACCTCTACCGGCGCGTCAACGCCGTCGTGCGCGAACTGGTGGAGGACGCCTCCACCTTCGAGAAGGAGGAGAAGACGCGGACCGTCGCGCTGACCGAACCGGGCAGCGAGCGGGTCGAGGACATGCTGCGCGAGGCCGGGATCATCACCGAAGGCAACCTCTACGACATCTTCAATGTAACGGTGGTGCATCATGTGCAGCAGTCGCTGCGCGCGCACACCCTGTTCGCGCGCGACGTGGACTACATCGTCCGTCAGGACAAGGTCGTCATCATCGACGAGTTCACCGGCCGCATGATGGAGGGACGCCGCTACTCCGAAGGGCTGCATCAGGCGCTGGAGGCCAAGGAGGGTGTCACCATCCAGGCGGAGAACCAGACGCTGGCCTCCATCACCTTCCAGAACTACTTCCGCCTCTATCCCAAGCTCGCCGGCATGACCGGCACGGCGATGACCGAGGCGGACGAATTCGCCGAAATCTACAAGCTCGAAGTCGTCGAGATTCCGACCAACGTGCCGGTCATCCGCAAGGATGAGGACGATGAGGTCTATCGCTCGGCCGCAGAGAAATACGAATCGGTCGCCAGGCTGATCGAGGAGGCGCGCGGGCGCGGCCAGCCGGTGCTGGTGGGCACCACCAGCATCGAGAAAAGTGAACTGATGAGCGAGCTGCTGAAGCGCAAGAAGGTGCCGCACCAGGTGCTGAACGCGCGCTTCCATGAGCAGGAGGCGCTGATCGTGGCGCAGGCCGGCGCGCCCGGTGCGGTGACGATCGCGACCAACATGGCGGGGCGCGGCACCGACATCAAGCTCGGCGGCAATCTGGAGATGCGCGTCAAGCTGGAGCTGGCGGCCATCGCCGACCCCGCGCTCGCCGCCGCGCGGGAGGCGGAAATCCGCGAGGAGATCCTGCACAACCACGAGCAGGTCAAACAGGCCGGCGGCCTGTTCGTCGTCGGCACGGAACGCCACGAGAGCCGGCGCATCGACAACCAGCTTCGCGGCAGGTCGGGCCGGCAGGGCGACCCCGGCGCGTCGCGCTTCTTCCTGTCGCTGGAAGACGATCTGATGCGCATCTTCGGCTCGGAGCGGATGGGCGGAATGCTCGCCCGCCTCGGGCTGAAGGAAGGTGAGGCGATCGTGCATCCCTGGATCAACAAGGCCCTGGAGAAGGCGCAGAAGAAGGTCGAGGCGCGCAACTTCGACATGCGCAAGAACGTCCTCAAATACGACGACGTGATGAACAACCAGCGTCGCGAAGTCTATGCTCAGCGGCGGGAGTTCATGCGGGCGGCGGACGTGAGCGATACCGTGGCCGACATGCGCGCCGAGATCATCGGGGCGATGGTGGCGCGCCGCATTCCCGAGAAGGCGTTTGCCGAGCAGTGGGAAGCGGCCGAGTTGCAGCAGGATGTGCGTCGCGTGCTCAACCTCGATCTTCCGGTTGCCGAATGGGCGCGGGAGGAGGGGATCGACGAGACGCAGATCCGCGAACGGCTGGAGCAGGCGGCCGAGGCACAGATGCGGCGCAAGGCGGATGGCCTCGGCGCCGAACTGATGCGCTTCGTCGAGAAGAGCCTGCTGCTGCAGGTGCTCGATCAGGTGTGGAAGGAGCATCTGCTGGCGCTCGATCACCTGCGCCAGGGCATCGGGCTGCGCGCCTACGGGCAGCGTGACCCGCTGAACGAATACAAGAGCGAAGCCTTCGCCCTGTTCAACGCCATGCTGGACGAGCTGAAGGAGCGCGTGACGATGATGCTGTTCCGGGTGGAGCTCAATCCGGAGCAGCCGCCGTCACCGCCGCCGCCGCCGCCACCGGCGCCGCTGTCTGCACCGGCAGGGATCGCGCGGGAGACGGCGGCGGCACTGGCGCCGGCGGAACCGATGCTGGAAATGGTCGGTGCCGGGCCTGCCGTCGCGACCATGTCGTTGGGCGCCGCGGCGGTCGATCCCAACGACCCGTCCACCTGGCACAACAGCCCGCGCAATGCGCTCTGCCCGTGCGGGTCCGGCCGCAAATTCAAGCATTGTCACGGCCGGACGATGTAGGTCCGGTCAGGCCGCAGCAAGCGGCAAACGGACGCGCACGCTCAGGCCATGCGGCACCCGGTTGGCCGCGGTGATGTCGCCGCCGAGCGCGCGCGCATTCTGCCGCGCGATCCACAGGCCGATGCCGAAATGCGCCGGCTCGCCCGCGGCAAGGGCCTGCTCCCGGGGCATGTCGCGGCGGTCCGAGTAGTAGCGCGCGAAGATCCGCGTCAGCGCCGCCTCCGGCACGCCCGGCCCCTCGTCTTCGACTTTTGCCAGCACGCCATCTTCGCCTGAAGCCAGAGCCACCCGCACGGTACCGCCGGCCGGGGAAAAGCTCAGTGCGTTGTCGAGCAGGTTCTCGAAAATGGTCTCGATCGCGTCCGGCGCGCCGAGCACGGTCACGCCGGGGGCGATCTGCTCGACGATGGCGACACGGCGCGCCGCCCGCATGGTGCGTGCATCGGCCACCAGATCGCGCAGCAGCGCCGAAAGATCGACGCGGCTGCGGGCCATCTCCAGCATGTCCGCGGTCGCCCCGTCGAGGCGGCGCAGCGATCCCACCAGGCCGTCCAGCCGGTCGAGCGCGGCATTCAGCGCGGCGGCGGCAGCCCGGCGCGAATCGTCCGGCGCGTCCGCGTCGGACAATGGCGCAACGGCCTGGCGGATGGTCGCGATCGGGCCCTTGAGGGCGTGCGCGTTGTCCTCCGCCGCCTGCCGGATCAGCGCAGCAGCGTCGCGCAATCGCTTCACCAGGCCGTCGATCGCGCGCGCCACCGGTACCATCTCCGGCACATCGGTCACGTCCTGGAATCCGCCGTGGTCGTCGGACGTCAGCGCCTGCCGGCGGAAGCGTCGCAGATTGGCCCAGACGCTGGCAAAGATCGCCAGGATCAGGGCCGCCATCAGCACATACACCGCGCCCGCGAACAGCAGCGCGCGCCGGACCGCGAGCGGACGGCCGGCAATTCCGGCAACCTCGCGCTCGGCATTGACCGCGATCACGATCGCCCAGCAGCCCGCCGCACCGGTGACACCGGTGACGGAGGTGATCACCGCCGGTGTCGTGCCGGCTCCGGCTACCCGCTCGGTCAGCGGCGTGCCGCCGCTGCATGACTGCGCCAGCCGCGCCAGCACGCCAAGTGCGGCGAGTCGTGCCCGTTCCGGCTCCAGCCGGCCGGCGGCAACCGGCGGCACGCTTGCCACCAGGAAGAACTGCTTGTCATCGGCCGAGCCGGAAGGGTGAAACAGCAGGGTGATCTGCCGCCGCGGATCGGCAAAGCGTTGCAGCCGCGGTTCAAGCGTTGCCAGATCGTCCGGTTGCAGGGCGAGCAGGTCGGGGGCGAGGCCGCTCGCGATGGCGGTGCCGGCGTCCTGCACCGCGGTCAGCAGCAGGGCGCGCCGTTCCGCTTCGATGCGCTCGAAGATCGCGAACAGCAGCAGCGGAAGGGCGATCAGGACGGCAAGCAGGGCGACTCCCCGCACGCGCAGCGACCGCCACCCTCCCGCCGGCGCACGGGCGCGTTCAGCCATCGTCGCGCCAGCGATAGCCGAACCCCGGATACGCCACCAGGGCGTCGAAGGCCGCGTCCACGCTCTCGAACTTGCGCCGGATGCGCTTGATGGTGGCGCGCACATTGGCCCGGTACCCGTCCTCGCCCTGGCCGGCCATGAAGCCTTCGCCCTTGATCGCGTCGTAGACCTTCCGATAGCTGACATCCCGGCCGGAGGCGGTGGCGAGGACATGCACCACGTCGAACTCGGTGCGGCTGAGCGGAACTTCGCGGTCGAGCCAGAGCGCGCGCCGCGATGCCACCAGCAGGGTCAGCCGGCCGCAGCGCAGATCGGGGATCTTGCCGCCGGCAGGGCCGGCACGCGGGCGCAGCACGAGATCGAGGCGGCGCAGGATGATGGCGGCGCCGCGGCTTTTGTCGATGAACTCGACGGCGCCTTCACCCAGCGCCGCCTCCTCGAACATCGGCGCCGCGTGCGAGGTCACGAACACGACCGGCAGCGCCAGCCCCGCCGCTTTCAGGGCGCGCAGGAAGCCGAGTCCATCGAGCCGCGGCATGTCGAGATCGACCACGCAGGCCGCCGCCGGCAGGCCGCCGCGCAGCGCGGCCAGCGCCGCCTCGGCGTCATCGAAGCAGGTCGGCTGAAAGCCGCCCGCCGTCAGGTTGGCCGCGAACACGTCCAGGAACAGCCGATCGTCATCGATGACGACGAGCCGCCGCACGCCGGATGCGATCGGGGGGTCAGTCGCCATGGCCGGCGCGCAGGCGTGCAAGGCAGGCAGCGGCGTCGCCGCCTGCTTCCCGATGCTGGCTGAGGGCGAAGAAATCGCCGCGGGTCACGTCGTAATAGAAGGCGATGTCCACCTGGCAGTCGGCGCCCCGGTAGCGCCATGTCTGAGCGGCGCCCTGCGCGCTCTGTTCGGCCGGCGGCCCGAGCAGCCGCCGCACCGCCTCCTGCGACCACCCGACCACGCGCACCGGCGGCGGCGCGGCGGACGGTGGCGCGGCGGCGCCCGGTGCGGATGGCGGCGGATGCAGCGCGCCGGCGGCGGCGGCGGAGCCGGTCGGCGTGGTCGGCGGAACCGGATGCGGCTTCGGCGGCAGATGCGCGGCCGGGTGCGATGGCTTGGGCGGCGGTTGCAGGAGGGCGCATCCGCCGAGCAGCAGCGTGCCCGCGGCGGCACAAACCGCGACGCGCCAGTGACCTTGGGTCACACGGCGTGACAAAACAGGGACCAGCATTGTCACGACTTGTACCGCGATCCTAATCCAGGCGCGCAATCAATCTGTTGCATGCCGGAGGAGAAGGCAAGATGGCGATCATGCGGGGGGTGGCCCTGGCGGTGGGCGTGCTGGCCCTGGCGGGCTGCTCCAATCTCACCACCCAGCAGCAGCGCGCCCTGAGCGGCGGGGCCATCGGCACGGCCGCGGGCATGGGCATCGCCGCGCTATCCGGCGGCAGCCTGCTCCTCGGCGGCCTGGTGGGGGCAGCCGGGGGTGCCGTGGTCGGCGCAGTCACCCATTGAAATGATGTCCGCAACGGAGACCGGCGGGCTCTGGCCCCGCCTGATGCAGCGCTGGTGCATGATGCCGCAGGGACAGACGCCGATGACGGTCCTGCTGGTTGATGACGACCCGCTGGTGCTCTCGGTGCTCGCCGAAGCGCTGACGGAGTGCGGGCATCGTGTGGTGCCCTGCCGCGATGCCGGGGAATGCCTGGCGGCGCTGGACGGTGCCGGGGAGCGGCTGCTGCTGGTCACCGACATGGCGCTGCCCGGCTGTTCCGGCCGGGCACTGGCCGAGGAGGTCCGCCGCCGCCGGCCGGGCGTGCCGGTGGTGTTCGCGACCGGCCTGCCGGCCAGCGCGGTGGTGCCGCTTGGGACCGACGAAACCCTGATGGAGAAGCCGTTCAGCCTGCGCGACTTCGCCGCGGTCGTGGCCCGTCTCGTCACGGTCGCCTGAACCGGGCACGTTGGCGCGGCGGCGCCGGCATGGCACTGTGCGGCGGTGCCAACGACGCTGCCCCGCTCTGCGCCGCGCTGGCGGCAACTGCCGCTGCCGTTTGCCTATGCACCCCACCTGACCGCGGCCGATTTCCTTCCCGCACCGTCCAACGCCGCCGCCCTGGCCTGGCTTGCGCGCACCGAGGCGTGGCCGCAAAGGCGGCTCGCGCTGTGGGGGCAGGAGGGCAGCGGCAAGACGCATCTCCTGCATGTCTGGGCAGCCCGCTGCGGCGCCGCGCTGCTGCCCGGACCGGGATTGCGCGCGTCCGCCACGGCACCCGACCGCCCGCTTGCCATCGACGATGCCGACGCCGCCCCCGAACATCCGCTGCTGCATCTGCTGAATGCCGCGGCGGAGGGTGGGTTTGCGGTGCTGCTTGCCGGTCGCGGCCCGGCGGCGCGCTGGCCGGTGGCGCTGCCGGATCTTGCCAGCCGCCTGCGCGCCACCGCCGCCGTGGAAATCGGCCCTGCCGAGGAGAGCCTGCTGCGCGCCCTGCTCGCGCGGCTGCTGGCGGAGCGGCAGGTCGCGGTGCCGGAGGCGGTGCAGTCCTGGCTGCTCGCCCGCCTGCCGCGCACCCCGGCCGCGGTGCGGGAGGCGGCGGCGCGGCTCGACCGCGCGGCCCTCGCCGCCGGCGGCGCGGTCACGCGCAGCATCGCCGCCGTGGTGCTGGACGAGGCTGCCGAGGAACCGCCGGCGGAGCCGCCGCCGTCGCTGCCGCTGCTGCTATAGCGGCCGGCCGCCGGTCACGGCGTCATCCGCACCGTCAGCACGAAGGTCATGTTGTGCTGCGGCATCTTCGGCGAAAATGGCGGGAATTGGCTTGACCGCACGCTTTGCAGTGCGGCGGCGTCGATGTCGTTGCTGCCGGATGACTTGGCGAGCGTGACGCCGAGCAGGCTGCCGTTCGGTGCCAGCTCGATTGCCACGCGGCTGACCCCGCCGATACCGAGCAGCCGCACCGTGCGCGGTACCGCCAGATTGGCCTGCACCCGCGCCCGCAGCGCCGCTGCGTAGAGTTCCGTCTCGGTTGCCTGCACGGCAGCACTGACGGCGGGCGCGGCCGGCGCCGGCGGTGCCTCGGGCGGCGGCGGGGCCTTGTCGGGCGGCGGCTGGGTCACCGGCGGGCGCGGCGTCTGCACCTTGCGGGGCAGCGCGAGCTTGCGGGGCGGCGGCGGTTTGGTCGGCGGCGGCGGCGGTTCCG
>JAJZNE010000125.1 GCA_021847995.1 Pseudomonadota bacterium
CCGCCGCCGCCCGCGCCGCCGCCACCGCCGCCGGCGCCGCCGATCAGCGACGGCGAGCGCGCGCTGCTGCTCGATCTGCGCCAGCGCCGCGGCGAACTGGATGCGCGGGAGGCGGCGCTGACGCAGCGCGAATCGGTGCTGGCCGCGGCCGAGGCGCGGCTCTCCGCCCGGCTCGGCGAACTCGACGCATTGCAGAAGCGGCTGGAGGCCCTGGACGCGGCGCGGCGCGCCCGCGACGAGGCGAGCTGGCGCGGCCTGGTCAAACTCTACGAGGAGATGCGGCCGCGCGATGCCGGCACCATCTTCAATGATCTCGACCTGCCGGTCCTGTTGCAGATCATGGACCGGATGAAGGAGGCGAAGGCGGCGGCGATCCTGGCGGCGATGCAGCCGGAGCGCGCCCGCCTCGTCACCGCCGAACTGGCGCAGCTGCGCGCCCGCGCCAACGCCGTCCCGCCGCCCGGAAAGCCCGTGGGCGGCTGAAGGCGGGGGGGTCATCATGGTCACGGCCGGGCGCAGGACGGAAAGCATCGCCGCGCGGCCGGCCGGCTTCGTGCAGGCGGGGCGGGCGGTGGCCGGGCTGCTGCTGCTGTTTGCCGCCCTGCTCGCGCCGGCGCGGCTGCATGCCGAGGCGCCGGCGATCGTGCTGCGCAGCGGCAGCCATCCCGGCTATGGCAGGCTGGTGCTCGATCTGCCGCAGGGCGTGACGGCGCAGGCCGAGCGCGTTGCGGATGGGATCGCGCTGGTGGCCGAGGGGGCGCGGTTCGGCGCGCCGCCGCGCCTGCCGCGCAATCTGCGCGCGCTCGATCTCGCTGCCGGGCGGGCGCTGCTGCATCTCGCTCCCGGTGCCGACTGGCGTGTGCTGCGTCTGCCGGGGCGGCTGGTGATCGACCTGATCGATCCGCCCTCGCCGGCACCTGCCGCGGCGATGCCGGCGACGCCCCCGCCGCGCCGGCGCACGCTGTTCTCCGGTCCCGCGCCGCGCCCCTACCACAAGCTGCCGGCGGCGGCAGAGGCCGCTCCGCCGCCGCCTGCGCCACCGCCCCCGGCTGAAGCGCCGGCCCCGGTGCCCGCCGCGGCACCGGCCGCCGCAACGGTGGCGGCAGTGGCGCAGGCATCGCTGGCGCCGCCGGCGGGGCCGGTCGCACTCGCGGTCGGGCATGACGGCCCCAGCCTGTCGCTGCCGTTTGCCGCTGGTACCGGTGCCGCCGCCTTCCGCCGCGGCGAGGTCGCGCTGGTGGTGTTCGATGAGCCGCGCCCCCTCGATCTCGGCGCTCTGCACGGCGATGCGCATTTCGGCGAGGCCCTGGTGCAGGTGCTGCCGGCCGCGACCGTGCTGCGCCTGCCGCTCGCCGCCGCGGCGACGCTGCGCCTTGCGCGCGATGCCGGCGGCTGGACGCTGACCGTGCTGGACGGCGCTGCCGCGCCCACGCTCGCGCCGATCCGGCCGGAGGCGGAGGCGGGGCGGCTGCGGCTGGTCGCGACGGCGCCGGGGCGGGTGGTCTCGGTGCCCGATCCGGCAACCGGGGGCACGCTGCTGGTGGGCACGCAGCGGAGTGCGGGCGAAGGGGTGGCGCTGGAGCGGCACGCGCCCGATTACGTGCTGCTCGCGACCCTCCAGGGCGTTGCGGTCGAGCCGCTGGCGGATGCCGACCTGCTGCGCGCGGCCCCGCCCGGCTTCGTGCTGGAGGGTGGTGCCGGCCGTGCGCTCGCCATCCCGGTCGAGGATGCGGCGACGCGGGCCGCCGTCGATGCGGCGCGGCTGACGCGGCGGTGGGATTTGCCGGCCCTGCCCGAACCGGCGCTGCGGCGGCGGCTGCGGACCGCGCTGGACGACGCTGCCAACGCTCCCCCCCAGGGCCGCACGCCGAGCCGCCTCGCCGCCGTGCAGGCGGAACTGGCGCTGGGGCTGGATGCGGAGGCCGAGGCGCTGGCCCGGCTGACCGCCGCCGAGGACGCGCGTGCGGCGGAGGCGCCCGATGCCGGCGGCCTCGCTGCCGTGGCCGCGCTGCTGGCAGGGCGCGATGCCGAGGCCGGGGCGCTCGCCGATGACCGGCTGTCCGGCAGCGACGAGGTGGCGTTCTGGCGCGCGGTGCGGACCGCACAGGCGGAGGAGGGGGCGCCGGCGGCGGCGGGGGTGTTCGCGGCGACGCTGCCGCTGCCGCTCGCCTACCCGCCGCCGCTGCGCGACCGGCTGCTGCCGCTGATCGCCGAAACCCTGGCCGAGGGCGGGGAAGGCGCGGCGGCCGGGCGGCTGCTCGCGGCGCGCGCCGACGACCCGGCGCTCGATTACGCCCGTGCGCTGCTGGATGAGGCGGAGGGAAAGGCGGCGCCGGCGCTCGACCGGCTGGAGCGTCTGGCGGCGTCGCCGGACCGGCGGGTCAGGGCGCGGGCGGCGGTGCGCGCGGTCGAACTGCGGCTCCGTCTCGGCGCTCTGTCACCGGGCGAGGCGGCGGCTGCGCTCGACCGGCTGCTTTATGTCTGGCGCGGCGATGGCCGGGAACTGGCGCTGCGCCTGCGGGTCGCTGCCCTGCGCACGCAGGCGGGCGCGTGGCGGCCGGCGCTCGCCCTGCTGCGCGAGACGGCGGAGGGGCCGGTGGCGCAGACCTGGCCCGAGCAGGTGCCGGCGCTGCGTGCCCGGCTGCGTGACGTGTTTGCCGCGGCCATGGCGGCCGATGCGGCGGCCCCGCTGCCGCCGTTCGAACTGGTGGCGCTGATCGACGAGAACCCGGACCTGCTGCCCGACGGGGCGCCCGGCGTGGCGCTGGCGGAGCGGCTGGCCGACCGGCTGGCGGCACTCGACCTGCCCGGGCGGGCGGCGGCGCTGCTCGGCAAGCTGGTGGAGCGGACACCGCCCGGCGCGGCCCGCGCCGAGCTGGGCGCCCGGCTCGCCGCGCTGCAACTGGAGCAGGGCGATGCCGCGGCGGCGCTCACTACGCTTGCGGCCTCCACGGCCGAGGGACTCGGCGATGCGCTCACTGAGCGGCGGACCATCCTGTTCGCCCGCGCCACCGCGGCGCGCGGGGCGATCGGGCCGGCGGTGGCGGCGCTGGCGGCACTCGCCACACCGGCGGCGACGGCGGCGCAGGCGGCCATCCTGGAGGCGGCGAAGGACTGGCCGGCGGCGGAAGCGGCGCTGGCGGCACTCGCCGCGCAGAGCGTCGAGCCGGCCGGCGTGCTGGACGACGCGGCGGGGCGGCTGCTGCTGCGTCTCGCCGGTGCGGCGGCCGAGGCGGGAGATGAGGCGATGCTGGCGCGGCTGCGCACCGACGACCTGCCGCGCCTGAAGGCGGGCAAGCTTGCCGACATGCTGGGCGTGCTGACCGAACGGCCGGTCGCCGATGTACCGGACCTGCCGCGCGCGGCGCAGGAGGCGGCGCTGGCGCGCGGGTTGCCGGCCGATCTCGGCGCGCTCGGCTGGACCGCGGCGCCGTCGCGCTGAGGGGTGGGCGATTTTCCTGCCCGGCAGGGAAATTCGCCCTTGCACCCACCCCCCCTTTTCCCCATGTTCCGCCGCCTTGGCCCAAGGGGACGCGCCCGCCGCACGGCGGCGCGCGTCCAACAGGCTGTCTGCTGGTTGAAAGGGGGTACGCGATGAACGCACTCACGCAACTGGGGATGGTCTCGGATGTCCCGAGCGAGAACCAGACGCACGACGCTCCGCTCGCGGACGCGACGGTGGAGAAGGACTATTTCGTCACGCGCGACGGCATGACCTATGCCGGCATGCATCTGCTGGTCGATCTGTGGGGTGCGCGCGGCCTCAATGATCCGGCGGCGATCGATGCCGCGCTGCGCGGTGCCGCGACGGCGGCGGGGGCCACCATCCTGCACGGGCATTTCCATCATTTCTCGCCCAATGGCGGGGTGTCCGGCGTGCTGGTGCTGGCGGAGAGCCATATCTCCATCCACACCTGGCCGGAACGGGATTTTGCCGCGATCGACATCTTCATGTGCGGCGCCTGCGATCCGCGCCGCTCGCTGCCGGTGCTGGAGCGCGCCTTCGCGCCCGCGCGCATCGCGGTCGTTCAGCAGCATCGCGGCCGCATCGCCTGATGACCACCGACGCCTGGGTGAACGAAACGCTGTACCCCGACTGGGGGCAGCGTTTCCGCATCAAGCGCGAGCTCGCCCGCGTGCGGAGTCCGTATCAGGACATTGCGATCATCGAGAGCCACACGCATGGCCGTGTCATGCTGCTCGATGGCGTGGTGCAGATCACCGAAGCGGACGAGTTCGTCTATCAGGAGATGCTGACGCATGTGCCGCTGCTGGCACATGGCGCGGCGGCGCGCGTGCTGATCATCGGCGCAGGCGACGGCGGCGTGCTGCGCCGCGTGCTGATGCATCCCACGGTCGCGCACGCCGTGATGGTGGAGATCGATGGCGAGGTGATCCGGCTCGCCCGCGAATTCCTGCCCACGATCGGTGGCGATGCCTGGGACGACCGGCGGGCCGAGGTGATCGTCGGCGACGGCATCGACCATGTGGCCCGCGCGGCCGACGGCGCCTATGACGTGATCATCGTCGATTCGACCGATCCGATCGGTGTCGGCGAAGTGCTGTTCACCGATGCCTTCTATGCCCATGCCGCGCGCGTGCTCGGCCCCGGCGGCCTGATCGTCAACCAGTGCGGCGTGCCGTTCATGCAGGCCGAGGAACTGCGCGAGACGAGCCGGCGCCGTGCCCGCGCCTTTCCCTATGTCGGCGCCTACGTCGCCGCCGTGCCCACCTATGTCGGCGGCTTCATGACACTGGGCTTCGCGGCACGGCAGCCGGGACTGCACGCGCTGACGGTGGACACCGTGCGCGCCCGCGCCGCCGCCGCCGGGCTGCTCGGGCGGACGGAATACTGGACGCCGGAAGTGCATGTCGCCGCCTTCCACCTGCCGCCCTATATCGCGCGGCACCTGCCGGTTGCCGAACCACACAGGTAACGGCTGCGGAAGATCGACGTCCCGCGGCCGTGCAGGAAAGTTCGCGCTTTCGTGCATCGCGCCCACGTGATAGCACCGCGCTGCCATCGCGAAGCGGAGAGGGTTGATGGCCGCCATCGCTGCCCCGACTGCGGCTGCCGACCCTGTGCTGGGGGAGATCGTGCTGCTGCTGCGTCGCATCGTCTATGCCCCCGCCGGCAGCATCACGCCGGAGACGGAGTTGCACGATCTCGGCCTCGACAGCCTCGATCTGGTGGAGGTCGGGCTGGAGCTGGAGGGGCTGCTCGGCCGCGAGATCGCGGTGGAGGCCCTGCGCGACGTGCGCACCGTCGCCGATCTGGCGCGCCACGTCGCCCCGCCGCCGCCGGCGGGGCTGTCGCGGGCGGCGTGAGGCGCGGCACCTGCTTCAGCCGCGCTCGCTGTCGAGATGTGCCATCTGCTGCTCGGCATAGCGTGACCCGGCCGCCGCCCCCTTGGGCACCGCCTGCTCGATCGCCGCGAGTTCCGCCGCGGTCAGACGGAGATCGAGCGCCCGCGTCGCCTCGGCCAGTTGGGCGCGCCGGCGGGCGCCGATCAGCGGCACGATGTCGGTGCCTTGGGCCATCACCCAGGCGATCGCGAGCTGCGCCACGCCTGCGCCGCGTGCCTCGGCGATGCGCCGCAGGGCTGCCACCAGTTCGAGGTTGCGGGCGAGATTGGCGCCTTGGAACCGTGGCCCGTGGGCGCGCCAGTCGCCGGCGCCCTGCGGGCCGGTCCAGCTTCCCCCGAGCAGCCCGCGCGACAGCACGCCATAGGCGGTGATGCCGATGCCGAGCGCGCGGCAGGCCGGCAGGATCGACTCCTCGATGCCGCGGGAGAGCAGGGAGTATTCGATTTGCAGGTCGCAGACCGGATGCACCGCGGCGGCGCGGCGCAGGGTGGCGGCGCCGACCTCCGACAGGCCGATCGCGCGGACATATCCTGCGCGCACCATCTCGGCGATGGCCCCAATGGTCTCCTCGACCGGCACGGCGGGGTCGAGGCGGGCGGGGCGGTAGATGTCGATGTATTCGACACCGAGCCGTTGCAGCGAGTAGGCGAGTGCCGTCTTTACCGCCTGCGGGCGCGCGTCGTAGCCGATCCAGGCGCCCGACGGGTCGCGCTGGGCGCCGAATTTGACGCTGAGGATCGCCTGCTCGCGCCGCCGCCCGCGCAGTGCCTCGCCGATCAGCATTTCGTTGTGGCCCATGCCGTAGAAATCGCCGGTGTCGAGCAGGGTGATGCCGGCGTCGAGCGCGGCGTGGATGGTGGCGATGCTTTCCGCCCGGTCGGCAGGCCCGTACATGCCCGACATGCCCATGCAGCCGAGACCGATTGCCGAGACGCGGGGGCCGGCGGTGCCGAGTTGGTGCGAGTCCATGCGAAATCCTTCCTGTCCTGATGCTGCCCCATCTTTCCGGCGGCGGCGGGCGAAGGCCAGGGGGCGGGCGGGGAATGGGATGCCGCCATGACGTCGCGCCCCCGCCCCCTCGCTGGTGTCATCCCGGCCAGGGCGGGCCGGTTGCGGCCGGCAGCGGAAACAGGCGGAACGGACGGCGGGTTCTTTTCCGCTTGCGCGGCACGAAGGGGGGAAACGGTCCTTCCGGTTTTCTGTTCGCTTCCGCCGGGCTTTTTTCCGCCGCTGCCGCCTCCGGTTTGGGAGGGGCCGGAGGCTTCGGTTGGCGGCGGGGCGGGCGGCGGGCAGGAAAGAGGCCGGGCGGCGGTGCGACCCCGAGCATCCGGCAGATCGGGCGGAGATGGTGGGCGATGGGTGGGGCGGCCTGGATCAAGTCGGCCATGTCCGGCTCGTTGAGCAGATATTGGAGCTGGGAGCGGCCGAAGCTGAGCGCCGTCACCCGTCGCAGTAGCCAGCCGAAGCCCGTCGGGAGTCCTTTTCGCCTGGGTTTGGGGACGGCGAGCGTTGCGTCGCTGCGGGGCGGGAGCGGCGGGAGGGGGCGGGGCGGGTTGAGGCGGAGGGTGCCGGCCTCAAGGGCGGCGGCGATCCGCAGAATGCGGGCGCCGGTGCTGCGGAGTTTGCACCACACCAGAGCGAGCCAGGGCGCCACCAGCCCCATTCGCAGCCCCTCGGCGGCAAGCGCCTTGGCGACGCTTTCCGTGAGGGTCGCGAAGCGTTCGGCCGGGCGGCGGGGGGTGCGGTTGTTCACAGAGTGAGTTATATATGATAACTGCCGCATGAGGCAAGGGGGATTTTCCGCGCGCGATCCCGGCCGCGGGGCGGTGACGCGCCCCTGTCATTGCGAGCCGCGGGCGGAGCAATCCGGGGTTTCGTTGCCGCCTCCGGCGGGCGGATTCGTCACGGGTTTGCCCGCTTCCCGCGATTGCCGTCCGATCGTGGTGCGCCGCCCTGGGTTCGCATCGGTCCGGGTGATGTGCGTTGCCAATAGCTGCCGGTCATCGCGATCGCGAATGCCAGTTCGCGCACGCCGGCGAGGGCGAGCACCGCGTCACCGTCCGTCCACCGCCATCCGGGTTCCGGCGCGTGCCAGCCGCCGGAAAGCCCGGAGCTTTCGAGGCTGACCTCGCGTCCGTCCAGCCAGATGCGCGAGATCGCAACCCCCAGCGCGCGCGTATCCTCTTGGTCAGGCCGCATCTGGGCCGGACTCCAGACGTGGGAGATCAGCCGGACACACTGCGTCGTTTCAGGCAGCCGCACGCGCCATTGCCGCCCGTGGGAATTCGCGAACACCTCGGCCCCGTCCACCAGAAGCCTCAGACCAGGATCGTCGCCCATGGCATGCCCCAGGCAGAGCGCCTGCGCCAGCAGGCGTCGCCTGGCGGCCATCAGGCGCGGTCCGGCAAGCACGAGCGGCGCACAGGCTTCGGCATCCCAGATGCGCAGCGCGAAGTCCGGATGCAGGTGGACCGGTGGGCCGCCATTGGCGAAGGCGCCACGGTTGCCGGTGTCGAGATAGGTTTCGCAGGGCAGCCCCTCGGCCAGGATCACGTCGTGCCGGTCGAGTTCGAGGTGCCAGTAGGTCACGCTGTCGGCCATTTCCTGCACGATGGTCGCGCCGTTGATGAGGTAGCGCACCGGGATCAGCGCATCGTCAACGAACACCGAATGATCGGGGGAGAGAAGGAGATCCCGATGCGGCCTGCCCGGGCCGAACGCATCGCAGCGCACGCGCACCGGCCACATATCCCGGGGCTTCGGATGCCGGCGGCAATCGAGGTGGCGATGGCCCATCCAGACGATCGGCCGCACTTCGCCCGATCCGGTCAGGACGAGGTCGCCCGCCGCGAGTGACTCGATGGCGCGCTCGCCCGTCGGGGTGGCGATCCGGGTGCCGCGCAGGTAGCAGGCGAGCGGAGAGCCGGCGACAAAGCCGCTGTTCGTGATTTCAAACACTCCGACCGGCGCTATCAGGTCGAATAGATCCCCGGCTGAATTGGCCAGCAGCCCGCTGGACGCTTGCGGGACGCTGGAGGGGATGTCGGTCACTATGGCCGGCGTAGAAGCATAACCCGCAGATGTTCTGGCAATCTCGAAGATCGCGCTATCGTATCCTGGTCCGCGGACCGTGCCGAACAGATCTCCGGCAGCATCGATAACCAACCCAGTTTGTGGGAAATTGTAGGGAAGCGCGTTAGCATTAGCAAAAGGGTTGAAACTGTATAACGTGGCAGGTGTGCTAGCATAGCCGGCCGCGGTCTTGGCAATCTCGAAGACTGACCCCTGATTTTCGGTTCCGCCGGAATTAGTCGTGCCAAAAAGGTCACCCGCTGCATCCATGACAACACCCGACACGGCGACGTCGTAGTCATTGAAGGCGGCCAACGTAATTGCCGTAGCATAGCCACTGGCGGTCTTTGGGATTTCGAAAACTGAACCCCCGTCTGCGCCGCCTGTCGTCGTGCCGAAGAGGTCGCCTGCCGTGTCCATGATAAGACCGCCGTTTGGGGTACCTCCATTGTTACTAAACTGCACGAGAATGGTAGGGGCGCCATAGCCAGTGGCCGTTTTTGGAAGCTCAAAAACTGCGCCGGCTGTCAGGTTGCCAGGACCTACCGTACCGAACAGATCCCCGGCAGCATCGCTGATCAGACCGCCTGTCGGCACCCCCATGCCGCTCAAAGTGACCAACGTCTTCACCGTGCCGTAACCGGTGGGCGTCTTGGTGAGTTCGAAAACGGCTGGGTCGTTATCATTCCCGCCCGCTTGCGTGACACCGAACAGGTTTCCGGCAGGGTCGCTGGCCAGGCTGCCTACCGGCAAACCTATTCCCGTTGGGTCGAAGCTTGCCAACACGGTCGGAGTGCTGGAGTAGCCGGCGGCGGTGTTAACAATTTCATAGATACCTCCGTCGTTATACTGTTGGCCGCCGGTCGTTACTCCGAACAGGTCCCCAGCGCGGTCTTCTATCAGCGGATTCGTTAGAGTCGAGCTTGGAGCGTTAGCGATCTTAACTTCCGTAACGACTTTTGACATGCATTTCCCCCGCTGTAATATTGCGAATGACGCCGAATTGACTTCGTGATCCCGTTTGGGACATGATTGGGATACAAAAGTTATTATATAATTTTTCATGACATAGCGCGTCATCAAAATTTTTTGTGACCGGGGGAACGCCCGCGCGAATTCCTCTCGTCCGGGTACAGGCCCGGAGTCCTACCCAGGTAGCAAGCGTAGCCGGCGCATAAGCGAAGCGTCATGCGCCGGCGGCAGCCGTGCGAGGCGCGTCGATGTGCCCGGCGAGCAGCCGGCTGTCGCGATCGCGTGGCGATGGCGCATGGCGCTTCGCTTATGCGCCCTACGATCGGCGGTCGGGGGAACAGCAAGCGCCGGCGGGAGCCGTGCGAAGCGCGTCGATGCGGTATTATGTAGCAGGCGCCACGACGGCGGATTCGCACCCCGCCGGCCGATCCCGGACAATCCAAGAAGGTCGAGTTGTAGCAAGCGTAGGGCGCATGAGCGAAGCGTCATGCGCCGGCGGGAGGGGATCGGTGCAATGGCCTCAGCGACGCTCTCCCCAATCGATCTCCGGCAGGGCCTTGCAGGCCCAGTCGGTGGGATACACGCCGGCGGCAACGGCGCGATGGAACGAGGAGTACGGCCATGCCGCAGGCCCTGCGACCAGCCCGTGCCTGACCGGATTGAAATGCACATAGTCCACGTGATGGGCGTAGTCCCTGTCGTCGCGGATGGTGTGTTCCCAGAAGCGCCGCTGCCAGATGCCCCGCTCGCCACGGGCGCGGCGGACGGAAGAGCGACGTTCCCCAGGCTCGATCGCTTTGGAAAATGCCTTCTTCACGGCCCGCCAACGCCCGGAATAATCGGCGTCGCAGA
>JAJZNE010000164.1 GCA_021847995.1 Pseudomonadota bacterium
CCGGCGGCGGCGGTTCCTCCGGCGTCGCGGCCGGCGCGTCCGGCGGCGGCGGCGGCGGCAGGCGGGTGGCACGCGGGGCCAGCACCAGCGCCGCCGCCACGGCAAGATCGGCCTCCGTCACCTCCAGCCTGCCCTCCAGCGCCGCCGCCGCCCGCGCCGCCCGCAGCGCCAGCAGCGGCGCCCGCAGCGAAGCAACGCCCAGCGTCAGCGCCGCCCCGCACAGCGCCGCCACGGCGTCCGCCGGGGTCGCCACCCGGGCGAGCCGGGCACGCGCCGCCACCAGGTCCGGCACGGCCGCTTCCCCCTGCGGCGCCGCCACCGCGTCGAGGTCGAGCAGCAGGGCAAGGCGGTCGCGCAGCGCCTCCGCCACCCGCTCCTCCTCCGTCACCCCCTCGTCCAGGGCCACCACGCCGATGCGGGCGGGCAGCGTGGCGGCCAATCCGTCGCGTGCCAGATCGACGGCGCCGGCATCCAGCACCGCCGCCAGCCGCGCCGCACTGCCCCCGCCCAGCCGTTCCGCCATCGCCACCAGCACCACGCCGCCATCGGCCTCCGCCAGCACGCCGCGGGCGAGCACCGGCCGGCCGGCGCCGAGCGTCGCCGCCAGGTCGATCCCGCCCAGCAGCCGCCCGTCATCGGCATGCAGCGGCAGGCGCCGCACCGGCGCCGCCGCCGGCAGGCAGGCACGCAGCCGGGCGAGCCAGCGGTCCCGCACCGGGCCGGGCCGCGCCCGCACCACCGCCCCGCCCAGACCCGCTGGGTCAAGCGCCAGCAGGGCCGCGGCGAGAATGGCGGCATGCCAGGGATCGGGCGCGGTCATGCCGCCAGCCATTCCTCCACCGCCCGCTCCACCCGCGCCGTGCTGCCGGTCTCGTCCAGCGGGTTGCGGCGCAGGCGGTGGCGCAGCGCGGGGGCGGCGACATCGCGCAGATGCACGGACGTGACCTCCGCATCGCCCCGCAGGCTCGCCAGCGCCCGCGCCGCCCGGATCAGGGTCAGTTCGCCGCGCAGCCCGTCGGTGCCGAGGGCGAGACACAGCCGCGCCGCCTGCGTCAGCGCCGCCTCCGGCACCGCGACCGCCGCCAGCCGCAGGCGCGCGGCGACGATGCGCCGGCGCAATTGCCCTTCGGCCCGCGCCCAGGACGCGACGAAGCCGGGCGGATCGCGCTCGAAGGCATCGCGACGGCGCACCACCTCGATGCGCGCCGACAGGTCGGTCGGCGTGCGCACCTCCACCGCCAGGCCGAAGCGGTCGAGCAGTTGCGGGCGCAACTCCCCCTCCTCCGGATTGCCGCTGCCGACCAGCACGAAGCGCGCCGGGTGGCGCAGCGACAGCCCCTCGCGCTCCACCACGTTCTCGCCCGAAGCAGCGACATCGAGCAGCAGATCGACGAGATGATCCTCCAGCAGATTGACCTCGTCGATATAGAGGAAGCCGCGATGGGCGCGGGCGAGCAGCCCCGGCTCGAACGCCTTGGTGCCGTGCGCCAGCGCCCGTTCCAGGTCGAGCGCGCCGACCAGCCGGTCCTCCGTCGCGCCGAGCGGCAGATCGACCACCGGCACCTTGACGCTGGCCACCTTGCCGCGCCGGGCCGTGCAGCCCTCGACACAGGCGGGCGGCGCCGCAGGATCGCAGGCATAGCGGCAGCCGGCGACGATCCGCATCGGCGGCAGCAGGGCCGCCAGCGCCCGCACGGCGGTCGATTTGCCGGTGCCGCGGTCGCCGAACACCAGGACGCCGCCGAGCCGCGGATCGACCGCGGCCAGCAGCAGCGCCTGCGTCATCTCCTCCTGCCCGACGATCGCCGCGAATGGATAGACGGCGCTCATGCTCTCCGCGTCTCCCTTCCCTGTCATGCGCGGATGGCATTGTGCGGCCGGGCGGGGCGCAGGGCCAGTGGAAACCGTCAGGCCGAATGGACAGGCCCCACCGACCGTTCAGCCTGACGGCACCGTCGCCGCGATGACGAGGTCGAGGGCGCGGCGCAGCATGGTTCGGCTCGCCTCCGGCGTCAGGAAACCGGCATGCGCCGTCAGCGTCACGTTCTCAAGCCCGAGCAGCGGATCGTCCGGCAGGGGCGGTTCGGCGGTGAACACGTCGATGGCGGCATGGCGGATATGGCCGCTGCGCAGCAGTGCCGCCAGCGCCGTCTGGTCGATCAGGCCGGCGCGCGCGGTATTGACCAGGATCACGCCCGGCTTTGTCCGGGCCAGCCGTTCCGCCGACAGGAAGCCGCGCGTCGCCTCATTCAGCGCCAGCGCCACGCACAGGATGTCGGCGCCTTCCAGCACCTGATCGAGCGTCGCCCCGGCGTCCGCGACCGGCGAGCGGTTCCACGCCAGCACGTTCATGCCGAGGCCGCGCGCCATCCGCGCCACCTCCCGCCCGATGCCGCCCAGGCCGATGATGCCGAAGGTCTTGCCCAGCACCTGCACCCCCGGCACCTGCCGCCACAGCCCCGCCCGCACCTCGCGGTCCATGCGCGCGACGGAGCGGGCGGCGGCGAGGGCGAGGGCGATGGTGTGCTCGGCGACGGTGGTGTCGCCGTAGCCCTTGATCGTATCGACCGCGATGCCGCACCGCGCGGCGGCGGCAAGATCGATGAAGGATCCGGCGCCGGTGCCGAGAAACACGATCCGCCGCAGCCCGCGGCAGCGCGCGAGCAGGTCGGCATCGAAATAGGTATGGTCGTCGATGCAGATATCGTATCCCGCCAGCAGCGCCGGCACGTCCGCCGGCTGCCCCGGCGCCATGTTCACGGCGACCGGCGGGTCGCCCGGACGCTGCACCTCGGCCCACGCCGTTGCGAGATCGTCGGTGCAATCCAGGAATAGAGCCGCCATGCCATGCCCTTTCGTTCCGCCCACCGGCCCTGCCCGCCTGCCCTGGCCGACCGCCCTGCCCGCGCACCTGCCGGGCGCGGTTCCGTCACCGCCGGCCAGATGCTAGGAGTGTCGCACAAGGTTTCACGGGGGGAAACGCCATGCCGGGCCGCGCTCGTCGCCTCATGCCGCCGGTGCTGCTGCTCGCCGCGCTGCTGGCCGGGCCGCCCCGCCCGGCCGGGGCGGAGACGATCACGGTGACGCACTGGGGTTCGGCCTTCTACGGCGCGCCCTATGCGGTGGCGATGGCGAAGGGGTTCTTTCGCGGCCACGGCGTCGATATCACCGGCATCCTGACCTCGACCGGCGGCGGCACCTCGGTGCGCAACACGCTCGCCGGCGGCCTGCCGTACGGCGAAGTGGCGCTGGCGGCGGCGATGGAGGCGGTGGCGGCGGGGCAGAAGCTCGTCATCATCAACGGCGGCGTCGATTCGATCGGCGACATCCTGTGGATCGCGCGGCCCGGCGCGCCGCTCCATTCGGTGCAGGATCTGCGCGGCCGGCGCGTCGGCTTCACCGAACCCGGCTCGGTGACCAACATGCTGATCCTGATGGCGCTGAAGGCGAACGGCATGACGGCGCAGGACGTGAAGCTGGTGGCGGCCGGCGGCATCGGCGCCAATCTCTCCGCGGTGCTGAACAACGCGATCGACGCCGGCATGACCGGGGAGCCGGTGTGGTCCGAGAACCGCGACAAGGTGCAGCCGGTGTTCTGGGCCAGGGACGTGCTGCCGCCGGCGATGATGCAGACCGTCGGCATCACCACGCGCGCCTTCGCCGCCGCGCATCCCGACATCCTGCGCGCGATCATCGCCGCGCGGCGGGAAGGGGTTGCCTATATCGCGGCGCATCCCGACGAATCCGCCGCCATCACCGCCGCCGCCTACAACGGCGATGACAAGCTCTACCGCGACGTGTTCCGCAGCCTGCTCGCGGTCGGCTACTGGAGCGACGGAAGGCTCGACTACGCCGGCATGGACCGCATGGCAGAGGGATTGCGCATCATCGGCCGGCAGAGCGGACCGGTCGATTGGTCGCGCCTCGTTGATGCCTCGCTGCTGCCCGGGGATTTGCAGCAAGCCGGCCGATGAGCGGCGCGGCGGCGCATGCGCGCCTGACCGGCGTCACCCGCGTCTATGCCGGACCCACCCATGTGCATGCGCTCGGCCCGCTCGATCTCGACGTGGCGCGGGGGGAGTTCCTGGCCGTGGTCGGGCCGTCGGGCTGCGGCAAATCGACGCTGCTCGACGTCCTGGCCGGCCTCGCCGCGCCCAGCAGCGGCGAGGCCTGGTTCGAGGACCGGCGCATCGCCGGCACGGTGCCCGATGGGATCGGCGTCGTGTTCCAGGAGGATGCCTCGTTCCCGTGGCTGACGGTGGCGGACAACGTCGCCTTCGGGCTGCGCCGCGCCGGGCTGGACGGGGCGGAAATCCGCCGGCGCGTCGAGGATGCGCTCGGCTTCATGGGTCTCGGCGAGTTCGCGCGCGCCTATCCGGCGCAGTTGTCGGGCGGCATGCGCCAGCGCGTCTGCATCGCGCGGACGCTGGTGCTCGCCCCGCGCTTCATCCTGCTCGATGAGCCGTTCGGCGCGCTCGATCAGCAGACGCGGCTGCTGATGGGCGACGAATTGCTGCGTCTGTGGCGCCGCACCGGCGCCACCGTGCTGCTCATCACGCACGCGCTGGACGAGGCGGCGATGCTCGCCGACCGCGTCGGCGTGATGTCGGCGCGGCCGGGACGCTTCATCGCGTTCGTCCCCACCGGCTGGCCGCGGGACCGTGACAGCCGCGTCGTGTCGGCGCCCGAATTCGGCGCGCTGACGGCGCAGCTGTGGTCGCATCTGCGCCCCGAATCGCTGCGCGCGATGGGGCAGGCGCGGGCATGAGCCGCCGCCGGGCCGTGCTCGGGGGCCGCATCGCGCTGATCGCGGGCGCCGTCGCGGCGCTGGAAATGCTGTGCCGCAGCGGCATCGTCGATCCGCTGACGCTGCTGCCGCCGAGCGGGATGGCTGCGGCGATGGTCGCGGTGATCGCGTCGGGCAGCGTCACCGGCGATATCCTGCGCACCTTCACCACTGTCGCGGTCGCCTTCGGGCTGGCGGTTGCCTTCGGCATCGCCGTCGGCGCGCTGCTGCACGCCGCCCCGCGCCTGCGCCGCGCGCTCGACCCGCTGCTGGCGTCCTATTACGCGGTGCCGCTGTTCGTGTTCTACCCGCTGCTGGTCGCGCTGTTCGGCCTGAACGTGGTGCCGCTGATCGTGCTCGGCTTCGCCTCGGCCACGGTCGCGATGGCAATGAGCACGCTCACCGGCCTCGACCGCACGCCGCGCGTGCTGCTCAAGGCGGCGCGGGTGCATCGGCTCGGGCGCCTGCGCACCGCGCTGCTGGTGGTGCTGCCGGCCGCCTCGCCCGACCTTCTGACCGGCGTCAAGCTCGCGCTCGCCTATGCCTTCATCGGCATCATTGCCGGCGAGTTCATCCTGTCCGGCAGCGGCCTCGGCTATCAGATCGCCTACGCCTACGACAGCTTCGACAACCGCACGATGTACGGGCTGATGCTGTTCGTGCTGCTGATCGCAACCGCGGCCAACGCCGCGCTGCATGCGTGGGAGCAGCGCGTGCGCCGGCGGCGGAGCGGCCGATGAGCGAACCCGCGCGCCAGGCACGCGACGCGCTGGCGATCCTCGCCGTGCTGACGGTCGCATGGCAGGGCGCGTATGAATATGCTGGCGCCGTCGCCGTCACCCCGCCGCTCGGCACCGTCGCCTTCGCCGCGCACCTGCTGGGAAGCGCCCGGTTCTGGGAGCATGCCGCGGCGACCGGGCTGGCGCTGGCCGATGCGTTCGCCATCGCCGCCGTGCTCGGCGTGCTCGGCGGCCTCGCGCTCGGCCTGTGGCGCTACGCCGCCGACGTGACGGAGCCGGTGCTCGCCGCCCTCTACGCCGTCCCGAAGATCACGCTCTATCCGGTGATCCTGCTGCTGTTCGGCCTCGGCCTGCCGGCCAAGGTGGCGTTCGGCGTGATCCATGGCGTGATCCCGGTCACGCTGCTGACGCTGTCGGCGGTGCGCGGGATCCGGCCGGTGCTGCTGCGCACCGCGCGGGTGCTGCGTCTGACGCCCCGGGAGACCATGCGCCACGTGCTGGCGCCGGCGGTGCTGGCAGAGATCGTCACCGGCCTGCGGCTCTGTTTCTCGCTCACGCTGCTCGGTGTGCTGATCGGGGAGATGTTCGCCTCCCAGCGCGGCCTCGGGTTCCTGATCATCAACGGCATCAACAACCACGACGTGCGGATGACGACCGCGGTGGTGCTGCTGGTGGTGGTCGCCGCCGTCCTCGCCAACGCCCTGCTGCTGGCGACCGACCGCACGCTGCATCGCGGCTGAAGCAACTCCGGAGCAAAGAAGGCCCCGGCCTGGGCCGGGGCCTTCGCATTGCGTGACGGCCAGGCCGCCAGCATGCCTGTCAGACCGAAGGAGCAACTCCGCCGGTGATCATCCAGGTCGCTGCCGTGCCCGGCATCAGACAATGAGACACTGGATCACCTCCTTTCAGTTGTTGATGCATGAAACCTAAATGGGGCGGCGCGGCGGCGCGGCAAGGGCACGTGGTCAGGCGCCGATCACCACCTTGCCGACATGCGACGCCCCCTCCAGATGGCGATAGGCGTCGCGCGCGGCGGCGAACGGGAACACATGGTCGATCACCGGGCGCATCCGGTGCAGGGTGATGGCGCGGTTCATCGCCTCGAACATCTCGCGTGAGCCGACGAAGATGCCGCGCAGCGTGACGTTGCGGCGCATGATCGGCGCCGGGTCGATCTGGCCGCCGGTCAGCACCCCGATCAGCGCCACTTCGCCGCCGATGCGCGCCGCGGCGATGGAGCGCGGCAGCGTCCCGGCACCCCCGACCTCGACCACGTAATCGGCGCCGCGCCCGCCGGTGAGGTCGCGCACCGCCTCCTGCCACTCCGGCTGCGCGCGGTAATCGATGCCCTCGGCGGCGCCGAGCGCGCGGGCGCGCGCCAGCTTGGCCGGCGAGGACGAGGTGGCGATCACGCGCGCCCCGGCGATGTGCGCGAATTGCAGCGCAAAGACGGAAACGCCGCCGGTGCCCAGCACCAGCACCGTCTCCCCCGGCTGCAGCCGCCGCGCACCGAACAGCGCGTTCCACGCGGTCACCGCGGCGCAGGGCAGCGTCGCCGCCTCCTGCCAGTCGAGATGCGGCGGGATATGGACCAGATCGTCCTCATCGACCAGCACAAACTCCGCCAGCACGCCGTCGATGCCGCCGCCCAGGGCGCGTCGCCGCGCCTCCGCGATCACCTCGCCACCTGGCCAGCCCTGCATGAAGGTCGGGCAGACGCGATCGCCGATCGCGGCACGGCGCACGTCCGGCCCCACCGCCACCACCTCGCCGGCCCCGTCGGAAAGCGGGATCAGGCCCGGCCGGGTGCCGCCGACGCCATAGCGGCCGGTCGCCACCATCAGATCGCGGTAATTGAGCGACCAGGCATGCATGCGCAGCTTCACCTGGCCGCGCTGCGGCACCGGTTCGGGCGCCTCGGTCAGTGTCAGGTCGTCGATGCCTTCGGCCTTCGGCAGGCGATAGAGGCGCATGCAATCCTCCCTCTCATCCGGCCCTCTCATCAGGTCCGGCCCCAGGGCTGGGGTTCCAGGGCTGGGGTTCCAGGGCTGGGGCGCCGGCGCGGCCTTGTCAATGCGCCGCGGCGGACGCTAAGCAGCGGCGCATCGGCAGCGACCGGCCGCCCCGCACCCAGCGACACGACGAGGACCGATGGATCGCCACGTCATCGACTATGCCGACGCCCGCAACATGATGGTGGACGGGCAGGTACGGCCCAACCGGGTCTATGACCGGCGGCTGCTGGACGCCATGCGCCACCTGCCGCGCGAACGCTTCCTGCCGCCGCAGCTCGCCGCCCGCGCCTACGCCGATGAGGACGTGCCGCTCGGCGGCGGGCGCGTGCTGATGGCGCCGATGGTGATCGCCCGATTGATCCAGCTCGCCGCCGTGCGGACCGGGGAGCGGGCGCTGGCGGTGGGCTGCGGCACCGGCTATGGCGCCGCCCTGCTGGCCGCCTGCGGGGCACAGGTGACGGCGCTGGAACAGGATGAGGCGCTGCTCACGATCGCCCGCACCGCGCTCGCCGGGATCGGCGGGGTAACGCTGGTCGGCGGCCGGCTGCGTGACGGCTGGGCGGAGGGGGCGCCCTACGACCTCCTGTTCGTGGAAGGCGCCGCCGACGAGGTGCCGGCCGCCCTGATCGCGCAGATCCGCTCCCCCGGCGGGCGGATGGTCGGGGTGCTGCGGGCGTCGGATCACGTCTCCCATGCCGGCATCGGCGAGCCGGCGGCGGGCGGCCTCAGCTTCCGGCCGGCGTTCGACTGCGCCACCCCGGTGCTGCCGGCGCTCCGCCGCCAGCCGGGGTTCGTGTTCTGATCCGGGGTGCGGCGATAACGATGGCGCGGCCTGGCGGCCTGTGGCACCGTGAGACGGAACGGGGCGCGCGACGGGGACGGTCGATGACGGGGATGCGGGCGGTTTCGGTGCTTGCGGTGGCGTGCCTGCTCGGGACGGCGGGCGGCACGTCGGCGCAGCCGGTGCCGGTACCGCCGCCGGTGACGACGCAGCCCACCACGCCGGCGCCGACCGCACAGCCGCATTCCCAGGGCCAGCTCCGCCCCCATCCGCCCTCGCCGTCCGAGGTGCCGCACACCATGCAGCAGGCGCTGGCGGCGGCCTATGCCACCAACCCGACCCTGCAAACGTCGCGCGCCCAGTTGCGCGCGGCCGATGAGAACGTGCCACAGGCGCTCGCCGGCTGGCGGCCGACGGTGGTGGTGGGCGCGGAAGCCGGCCGCGCCTACGGCGCCTTCGGGGAGGTCGGGCCGACCGGCGCGCCGGTGTCGGTGCCGTACAACCAGACGGTGGAACAGGTGCAGGCGACGCTGACGCAGCCGGTCTATACCGGCGGCAAGGTGCCGGCGCAGCTGCATCACGCCAAGAATCTCGTGGTCTCCACCCGCGCCCAACTGCTCGCGACCGAGGAACAGGTGCTGTTCAACAGCGCCCAGGCCTATGTCACTGTGGTGCAGGACGAACAATTGTTGCAGATCGATATCGGCAACGAGCAGATTTTGACGAAGCAGTTGCAATCCACCAACGACCGCTTCCGCGTCGGCGAACTGACCCGCACCGATGTCGCGCAGGCGGAGGCGGCGCTTGCCGCCGCGACCGCGACGCGCGAGACGGCCGAAGGCACGCTGCAGGCGGCGCGGGCCACCTACGAGGAACTGATCGGCGAGCCGGCGGACCATCTCAGCCCACCGCAGCCGCTGAAACTGCCGGTGCAGACGGTCAATGAGGCGAACCGGCTGGCCGACAGGAACAACCCGAACGTGGTTGCCGCCCTGTTCAACGACGCCGCGGCGCGCGACAGTTTCGACGTGGCCTACGCCGCGCTGATGCCGACCGTCGGCATCCAGGTCACGGCCATCCACAACAGGAACATCTTCGGCCCCGGCTTCTCGGAAAACGGCGGCCTGCTGCTCGGCACCCTCAACCTGCCGATCTATCAGGGCGGTGGCGAATACTCGGCAATCCGCCAGGCACGCCAGCAGGAAATCCAGGCGCGCCGCCAACTTGAGGATCAGCGGCGCCAGGCGGTGCAGCAGGCGACGGCGGCGTGGGAACAACTGGCGGCGGCGCGCGCTTCCATCGTCAGCAACCGCGCCTCGGTCCGCGCCAACGAGATCGCGGTCGAAGGGCTGGAGCGCGAGGCACTGGTGGGCAGCGCCACCACCCTGGATGTCCTGATCCAGGTGCAGACGCTGTTGCAGGCACAGACCGCGCTGGTGCAGTCGCTGGCGCAACTGGTCACGTCATCCTATCAGGTGGCGCAGGCAGTGGGGCGGCTGACCGCGCGCGATCTCAACCTGAACGTGCCGCTCTACGACGACACCGCCTATTACAAGGCGGTCAAGGATTTGTGGATCGGCACCGGCGACTATGCCACGCAGCAGCCGGGCCGCTGAACGGGGGTTCGCATGACCGTCTCCCCTTCCCCAGACCATGCGCCACCCGGTCCGCCGGGTGGCGGCGATCCGTCGATGGAGGATATTCTGGCCTCGATCCGCCGTATCCTGAGCGAAGACGAAACCGAACCGGCAGCCACGCCGTCGGCCTCTCCGTCGGGCAGCGACGTGGTGCCGCTCGACGCCTCGATGATCGTGGACCCCACTCCCCCGCGCGCCGAGCCGCCCGCCCCCGCGCCGACACCGCCGCCCGTGCCGACACCGCCGGCCGCCGCTCCTCCCGCCGCC
>JAJZNE010000153.1 GCA_021847995.1 Pseudomonadota bacterium
GATCGGGCTGGTGAAATGCGCATAGGCCGGCAGGGCGAGGCCGAAATGGCCGATATTGTCCGGGCTGTATTCGGCCTGGCTCTGACTGCGCAGCATCACCTCGTTGACCAGCAGCGCCTCCGCCGTGCCGGCGACGCGGGCCAGCACGCGGTCGAGGTCGCGCGGTGCAACCGTATCGCCGGGCGGCAGCGAAATATCGAAGCCGTGCAGGAACATGCGCAGATTGGCAAGCTTCTCCGCCGAGGGCGGGGCGTGGACGCGGAACATGCACGGCTGGTGCAGCCGCATCAGCTCCTCGGCCGCGGCGACGTTCGCCAGCACCATGAACTCCTCGATCAGCCGGTGGCTGTCGAGGCGCGGGCGCGGCGCGACCGAGGCGACGCGCCCCGCGTCATCCAGCACCACCACCCGTTCCGGCAGATCGAGGTCGAGCGTGCCGCGCGCCCGGCGGGCGGCCAGCAGGGCGCGGAAGGCGGCATAGAGCGGCGCGATCGGCAACGCCGTGCTGCTGCCCGCTTCATGCGCCGCCTGCACCTGCTGATAGGTCAGCCGCGCCGCGCTGCGCATCAGGCCGCGGCCGAAGCGGTGCCCGCGCTTGCGCCCGTCCGGGCCGATGCGCAGCTCGGCGAACAGGCAGCCGCGATCCTCGCCGGGGCGCAGGCTGCACCAGTGGTTCGACAGCGCCTCCGGCAGCATCGGCACCACGCGGTCCGGGAAGTAGCAGGAATTGCCGCGGGCAAAGGCAGCGTGATCGAGCGCCGAGCCGGGCCGGACATAATGCGCGACATCGGCGATCGCGACCACCAGGCGGAACCCGTCGCCGTCCGGTTCGGCGAACACCGCGTCGTCGAAATCGCGTGCGTCCTCGCCGTCGATCGTGAGCAGCGGCAGGTCGCGCAGATCGGTGCGTCCGCGCACGCCAACCCCGCGCGCCCGCGCCGCCTCGGCCAGCGCAGCGGCGGAAAATTCGGTCGGAATGTCATGCGTCGCGATGACGACGAGGCTGACCGCGCGCGCGTCCCCCATCCGCCCCAGCCGCTCGACGATGCGCGCCGGCTTGAGGCCGAAGGGCGCGCCGGGCAGCGGTTCGGCGCGCACGATCTCGCCCGCTTCGGCAAGGCCCTCCTCGCCGCGCGGCACCGTCCATTCCGCCTTGGCCCGCCGGTCGGTCGGCACGATCCGCCCGCCGCCGGCCGGATGGGGACGAAATACCCCAAGGATGCGCGCCGGCGCCCCGGCGAGCCGCTTCAGCGTGCGTCCCTCGTAGCGGCCGGGGCCGATCGGGCGCAGCCGCGCCAGCACCCGCTCGCCCGGCGCCAGCGCCGGCTGGCCGCGCCGTTCCGGCGCCATCAGGATCAGCGGCGGCGGTCCGGTCCCTTCCCACGCCACCGGGCGCGCCAGCGCCTCCCCGTCGGGATCGGTGCCGCTGATCTGCACCACCATCGCCTCCGGCAGACGTCCGGGCGTACGGAAGCGGCGATGGCCGGCCGGCACGGCGTCGCCTTCGGCCGCCAGCGCCCGCAGCAGGTCGCGCAACCCGGCGCGGTGTTCGGGGCCGAGGCGGAAGGCCCGCGCGATCTCCCGCTTGCCGACGCGGCCGGGCTGCTCGCGCAGGAAGCGCCGCAGCTCCTCGCGGCTCGGAAGCGCGGCGGCCGGTGCGGGGGGCCGCGCCATGTCAGCCGGTCGCGGCGCGGGCCCTGGCCTTCGGCGCGGCCTTTTTCGTCCTGGCCTTGGTTTTTGCCGGAGCCTTCGCCGGCGCCTTTGCCGGTGTCTTTGCTTGTGCCTTTGCCGGCGTCTTTGCCGGAGCCTTCGGTTTCGCCGCACGCTTCGCCGTGGCCGGCGCCTCGGTGCCGGCCTGCCGGCCGGCCGGCGCCGCCGCCTGCCTCTTCGCCGGTGCCGGCTTTGCCGCCGTGCGCCGGCCGCGGCCTTTGGCCTTCAGCGGCTTGCCCTTGCCGGCGAGCCATTCCACCGCCTGGGCCAGCGTCACCTCGTCCATCGCGACTTCGCGCGGCACATTGGCGACCATGTTGGCGTGCTGGACATAGGGGCCGAAGCGGCCCTTGCGCACCAGCACCGGCTCCCTGTCCGCCGGATGCGGGCCGAGCGTGCGGACATTGGCCAGCTTCCGCGCCAGCACATCGACGGCACGGTTGAGGCCGACCGCCAGCACGTCATCGTCGCGGTCGAGCGAGGCGAAGATGCCGCCCATCTTCACATAGGGTCCAAACCGGCCGATGCCGGCCTCGATCGGCTCGTGCGCCTCGGGATGGATGCCGACGATGCGCGGCAGCGAGAGCAGGCCGAGGGCCTGGTCGAGCGTGACCGCCTCCCCGTCCATCCCGCGCGGCAGCGAGGCGCGCCGCGGCTTGCGCTTCGCCTCCCGGTCGGCTTCGCCCTGCTGGACATAGAGGCCGTAGGGACCACGGCGGACCGTGACGTCCTCGCCGGTCTCGGGATGCTGTCCGAGCACGCGCATGCCTTCCTTCAGCGTATCGGCCGCCGCATCCTCGGCGGTTTCGATGGCGAGGCGGCGGGTGTACTGGCAGGAGGGGTAATTGGAACAGCCGATGAACGCGCCATGCCGGCCGAGCTTGAGGCCGAGCCGCCCGCTGCCGCAGGCGGCGCACTGGCGCGGGTCGCTGCCGTCGGCGCGGGCGGGGAAGAAATGCGGGCCGAGATCCTCGTCGAGCGCGGCGATCACGTCGCTGATCTTGAGATCCGTGGTCTGCGCGATGGCGTTCGAGAAGTCCTGCCAGAAGTCGCGCATCACCGCCCGCCAGTCGGCGCGGCCGCCGGAAATGTCGTCAAGCTGCTCCTCCAGTGCCGCGGTGAAGCCGGTATCGACATAGCGCTCGAAGAAGCTGGTCAGGAACGCCGTGACCAGCCGGCCGCGATCCTCCGGGATGAAGCGCCGGCTTTCCAGCCGGACATAGTTGCGGTCCTGCAAGACGGTCAGGATCGAGGCATAGGTGGAGGGGCGGCCGATGCCGAGTTCCTCCATCTTCTTGACCAGGCTCGCCTCCGAATAACGCGGCGGCGGCTGGGTGAAGTGCTGGCTGGCCATCACCTCGCCGCGCTTCAGAGGGTCGCGCTCGGCCATCGGCGGCAGCATCTTCGCCTCGTCATCCTCGGCCGCGTCGTCCTGGTCCTCCCGGTACAGCCGGAGGAACCCGTCGAAGGCGAGGATGGAGCCGGTGGCGCGCAGGCGCGGCCCGGCGGGACGCGCCGGATCGGCGATCTCCACCGTCACCTGATCGAGCTCCGCCGACTGCATCTGGCTCGCGACGGCGCGCTTCCAGATCAGGTCGTAAAGGCGCCGCTGCTCGGGGCTGAGATAGCGGGCGACGCTGTCGGGGGTGCGGCTGACATCGGTGGGGCGGATCGCCTCGTGCGCCTCCTGGGCGTTCTTCGCCCGGCTCTGATATTCGCGCGGCGCCGCCGGCAGATAGGGGGCGCCGTAGCCGTCGCGGATATGATCGCGGATCGCCGCCACCGCCTCGCGCGCCATCTGCACGCCGTCGGTGCGCATATAGGTGATCAGGCCGACGGTCTCGCCGCCGATGGCAATGCCTTCATAGAGTTCCTGCGCCCGCCGCATCGTTGCCTGCGCGCCGAAGCCGAGCTTGCGGCTCGCTTCCTGTTGCAGGGTGGAGGTGGTGAACGGGGCGGGCGGATGGCGCCGGACGCGCTTCTTCTCGACCGTGGCGACGGCGAAGCTGCCTGCCTCCACCTGCGCGCGGGCGGCGTGCGCGCGCGCCGCGTCAGGGAGGTCGAACTGGTCCAGCCGCTTGCCGTCGAGATGCGTCAGCCGGGCGGTGAAGGGCGCGCCCGCCGGCGTCGTGAACCCTGCCTCCACGGTCCAGTATTCGCGCGGCCGGAACGCCTCGATCTCGGCCTCGCGCTCGCAGATCAGGCGCAGCGCCACCGACTGCACCCGCCCGGCGCTGCGGCTGCCCGGCAGCTTGCGCCACAGCACCGGCGAGAGGGTGAAGCCGACGAGGTAATCGAGCGCCCGCCGCGCCAGATACGCCTCGATCAGCGGCTGGTCGAGGTCGCGGGGCCGGGCGATGGCGGCGCGGATGGCGCTGCGCGTGATCTCGTTGAAGGTGATGCGCCGCACATCGACGCCGCGCAGCAGCTTCTGTTCGGCCAGCATGGCGCGGACATGCCAGCTGATCGCCTCGCCCTCGCGGTCGGGGTCGGTGGCGAGATAGAGGGTATCGGCCCCCTTCAGGGCGCGGCCGATCGCCGCCACCTGCTTGCGGCCGCGCTCGTCGGCCTCCCAGTCCATCGCGAAATCCTGCTCCGGACGGACGCTGCCGTCCCTGGGCGGCAGGTCGCGCACATGGCCGAAGCTCGCGAGAACGGTGAAACCGTCGCCAAGATACTTGTTGATCGTCTTGGCTTTGGCGGGGGATTCGACGACGACGACGTCCGGCATGCTGTCCTTGTCGATGGGGCCGTGGCCAGTGGCAGTGGCCTAGGGCCCGGCTTCGCCGATCAGCGCGAACCGGTTGCCCGGCAGCGCTGCCACGCGCCCCGCCAGTTCAAGGTCCATCAGGGCCGAATTGACCGTGGCGGCAGACAACTGGCAGCGCCGGGCGAGATCGTCAACCGATGTCGGCGCCGGACCGAGCAGTTGCAAGAGGACGCCGCGCGCCCGCGCCCCGTCGCCGTCCTCCCGCCCACCCTGCTTCCCGCCCTCCGGCCCCCCTTGCGGCCAATACGACGGCGGTTCCGGCAGGCCGGCCGGCGGGGGGAGGGGGCGGGCGAACAGGGGCACCCGCGCCAGCCCCTCGCGCGCCGGATGGTCGGGCAGGTTGGCGAGCACGTCGGCCGCCCCCTCGACCAGATGGGCGCCGTTGCGGATCAAATCGTTGGCGCCGCGACACCGCGGGTCGAGAGGGGAACCGGGGACCGCGAACAACTCCCGGTTCGCCTCCTGCGCCAGCCGCGCCGTGATCAGGCTGCCGGAACGGATCGCCGCCTCCACCACCACGACCCCGAGGGCGAGTCCGGCAATGATCCGGTTGCGGCGCGGAAAATGCCGCGCCTGCGGCTGGGTGCCGAGCGGCAGTTCGCCCACCACCGCCCCTTCGGCGGCGATCCGGGCCTGCAGGCGGGCATGCTCGGGCGGGTAGGGGACATCGACGCCGCCGGCGACCGCGGCGACGGTCAGGCCGCTGCGCAGCGCCCCTTCATGCGCCGCCGCGTCGATCCCGCGCGCGAGGCCGGACACCACGACGATCCCTTCCTGCGCCAGTTCCTGCGCCAGCAGCTCGGCCAGCCGCTGGCCGTTGGCGGAGGCGTTGCGGCTGCCGACCAGGGCCACCGCCCGCCCCCGCAGCGCCGCCACCTGCCCGAGCACCGCCAGCACCGGCGGCGCATCGTCGAGCAGGGCGAGGCAGGGCGGGTAGTCGGGACGATCGACGAACAGCAGCCGACCGCCGAGCCGGGCGATGCGGTCGAACTCCCGCTCGGCACTGCCGGCCGAGGGAACAGGCGGCGCCGTCGCCCGTCCGCCCGCCCGCGCCAGCGCGGGAAGGGCGGCGATCGCCGTGGCCGGATCGGGGTAGCGGCGCAGCAGGCGGCGATAGGTGACGGGTCCGACCCCCTCCGTCCGGGCGAGGCGCAGGCGGTCGAGATCGCTCATCGCCGCGTGCCGATCCGCGGTTCGGTGCCGGCCAGCAGGCGCGCGATGTTGCCGGCATGCCGCCACCAGATCAGCACCGCGACGATCAGCGCGAGCAGCGCCGCCGCGCGCCCCGACGCGAGCCAGGCGAGCAGCGGCGCGGCGGCGCTGGCGGCGAGCGCGCCGGCCGAGGAAATGCGCGTGGCGGCGGCAACCGTGAGCCACACCAGGGCACTGGCAAGCCCGGCCGCCGGCGCCGCGGCGAGCAGCACGCCGAGCCCCGTCGCCACCCCCTTGCCGCCGCGGAAATTGAGCCAGGCCGGGAACATATGGCCGAGCGTAACGGCAATCCCGGCCACGATGCAACCGGTGCCGCCGGAAAGCTGGACCCCGATCAGCACCGCCGCCGCGCCTTTCGCCCCGTCCAGCGCCAGCGTCGCGGCGGCGAGGCCACGGCGCCCGGTGCGCAGCACGTTGGTCGCCCCGATATTACCCGACCCGATCGCCCGGATGTCGCCAAGCCCGGCGGCGCGGGTCAGCAGCAGGCCGAACGGGATCGCGCCGAGCAGATAGCCGAGCACCGCGGCCACGGCGAGGGAAAGCGATTCGGTCATCACGCCTCACAGCAGCATGACCGGCGGCCAGCGTATAGGGGGGGACCGCCGGCCACCGTCTTGCGCCGCCACGGCCCGCCGCTAGGGTGCCGGCATGACTCAGTCCCTCTCCGCAGAGTCTCTCTCCGCAGACGTGGCGATCATCGGCGCCGGGCCGGTCGGGCTGTTCGCGGTGTTCGAGTGCGGAATGCTGCAACTGTCCAGCATCGTCATCGACGCGCTGGACGAACCCGGCGGGCAATGCACGGCGCTCTATCCGGAAAAGCCGATCTACGACATCCCCGCCATCCCCGCGATCGAGGCCGGGGCGCTGATCGGACAGCTCGAAAAACAGATCGCACCCTTCGCCCCCCGCCTGCTGCTCGGCCGCCGCGTGGTCAGCCTGACGGGGGAGGTGGGGGCGTTCCTGCTCGGCACCGATGCCGGTGATCGGATTGCCGTGCGCGCCGTGATCCTCGCCGCCGGCGCCGGCGCCTTCGGCCCCAACCGCCCGCCGCTGGAGGGGCTGTCGGCCTATGAGGCGAGCGGGGCGGTGCTCTATTACGTCCGCCGGCGGGAGGATTTGCGCGGACGGCGGGTGGTGATCGCGGGCGGCGGCGATTCCGCGGTCGATTGGGCACTGGCCCTGCGCGGCATCGCCGCCTCCATCGCCGTCGTGCATCGCCGCGCCAAATTCCGCGCCGCCCCCGAAAGCGCCGCCCAACTCGACCGGGCCGCCGCGCGGGGCGAGGTGGAGCTTGTCATTCCCTATCAGTTGCAGGCGCTGCACGGCGCCGGAGGGCGGCTTGCCACGGTCGAGATCGCCGATCTCGACGGCCGCGCCCGGCACCTGGAGGCCGACCTGCTGCTGCCGTTCTTCGGCCTTTCGACCGATCTCGGCCCGATCGCCGGCTGGGGCGTGGCGCTGGAACGCCACCACGTCGCGGTTGCCCCCGCCACCTGTGCGACCAGCCTGCCCGGCGTGTTCGCGATCGGCGATGTCGCCCAGTATCCGGGCAAGCTCAAGCTCATCCTCCAGGGCTTTGCCGAGGCGGCGATGGCGGCGCATGCCATCCACCCGATCGCACGGCCCGGCACCGCGCTGCATTTCGAGTATTCCACCACCAAGGGCGTGCCCGTCGCCGCCCAGGGCAGCGCACCCGCCGCCGGCTGACGCCCGCCGCTACTGCGGCACCCGCCGCCGTGCGCCATGCGACGCCTTGCCGCCCTTGCGCCCGGCGGCGGCGGCGAGTTCCGCGCTGCGCGCGAACGGCCGCTTTTCCGGCGGCACCGAACTGCCGCCCTTGGAGGCGATGGCGCGCTGCTTCGCCGCGTCCATCGAGGCAAAACCCTGTCGGCCATGCGGGGCGCCGTGCCCGGTCTCTCCAGCCATGTTCGGGGACTCCTCCGTCCTGCACCGGCAAAACGGCGTGCCCGCCACGGCGGTTCCCTCGATCGGTGCGCGTCAGCCGCGAAGGAGGGTGCCGGCGGCGGCGGCGATCGCGGCGCGGTCGCCGGCGGCGATGCGCGCCTCATCGACCAGGTTGCCGCCCATGCCGACGAAGGCGGCGCCGGCGGCGAGATAGGCAGCGACCTCGCCCGCCTCGACGCCGCCGGTCGGGCAGAACGCGACGCCCGGAAAGACGCTCGCCAGCGCCTTCACATGGCGCGGACCGCCGGCGGAGGCGGCGGGGAAGATCTTCACCACGTCGGCCCCGGCGGCGCGCGCCGCGCGCACCTCCGTCGGCGTCACCGCCCCCAGCATCAACAGTGCGCCATGGGCACGGCACGGCGCGGCCAGCGCCGGATCGACCCACGGGGCGACGATGAAGCGCGCGCCGGCGGCAAGGCAGGCTTCCGCCGTCGCCGCATCGGGCACGGTGCCGGCACCGACCAGCAGGCGCGGATCAGCGGCCAGTTCCCGGATCAGGGCCGGGGCGTCCGGGATCGTCATCGTGATCTCGAACACATCGAGCCCGGCCTCCCGCAGCCAGGCAATGCCCTGCGCGGCGTGGTGGCGGCTGTGCATGCGCACCACCGGCACGACACGGGCCGCGCGCAGCCGGGCGATCGGATCGGTCTCGCTCATGCCGCCGAGCGTGCCACGATGCCGGCGCGAGGGGAAGCGCCCCCGCTCACCCGGACGCCTTCGGGGTGCCGGAACCGGCCAGCCCTGCGAGCCGGCTCGCCTCGCGTTGCAGCCGCGCCAGGGTGCTGTCCAGCGCCGCGAGATCGGCGCGATAGGCCATCAGCCCGTCGCTGAGCGGCCCGTTCATCCGCCCCGCGGTGGAAAGCGATGCGCGCCAGTCCGTCACCGCGGCACGGTGCGCCGAAATGGCGCCGACGATGCCCGCCAGCAGATCGGGCAGCGACGGCGCCGCCGCCGCGAGCAGCGCATGCGCCCGCGCCCGCGGAAAGGGAATGATGGAAGGGGATGACAGCGTCGGCATGGCAGGCTCCTGTTCGGCAACCGCTGCCAATCAATCACAGATCAAATCGATTTGCAACAAGAATCAATAGCCGCCGGAGGTGGCGTCCGGCGCCGGCGCCGGCGCCTCCGCGCGCGACCGGGATGGCAAGGCGGCGGCGGCGTTACAGGAAGGTGATTTTCGCCCCGATCAGCCGCAGTGCCAGCACCGTGATCAGGACCGCCAGCACCACGATGGAAAGCGCCCAGCGCAGCGCCATGAACCCCGCCGGCAGCAGGGCACCGCGGCGGCGCAGATGGTGCTCGCCGATGATGGTGCCGAGATAGCCGACGATCAGCACCGCCAGCCCGATCTCCGGCACGCCGAACAGCGGGGTCAGCAGGGCGGCCCAGCCGATCAGCGACGGCACGACGCCGAGGCCGAGCCGCGTCGCATCGCGCCGGGCATCCGTCGTCAATCCCTCCGGCAGCACCGGGTGCAGCACGAACCCCCAGTGGATGCCGCCCAGGAACGCCAGCACCACGCCGCCATAGGCGACCAGGGCGAGCAGGAAGCGGGCGGATTCCGACGGGTTCTGCACCGAGAGGGCGGCGATCGCGAGAAACACGAAAGGGACCAGCCCGGCGATGCCGAGCACGATGGCGGCGGTGGGCAGGCGGGGGGACATGGGCTGCTCTCCGTGCGGACCGATGGCTTCCTTACCGCAAAGACGCGCGCGGGACAGGGCCGGCGCCGCTATGCTGAAGCCGCAACCCCGGAACCCGTGCAAACCGATGGATACCGCGATCGAACTTCTCGTGATCCTGGTGCTGATCCTGCTCAACGGCGCTTTCGCCCTGAGCGAGCTGGCGATGGTTTCGGCCAACCGGGCGCGGCTGTCGGTGCTGGCGCGCAAGGGCGTCGCCGGTGCGGCACGCGCCCGCATGCTGGCCGAGGATCCGCAGCGCTTCCTGCCGACGGTGCAGGTCGGCATCACCCTGATCGGCATTCTGACCGGCGTGTTCGGTGGCGCCCATGTCGCGGCACGCCTGCGCCCGGTGCTGGCGGCCGTGCCGCATCTGGCACCGCTGGCCAACAGCCTTGCACTCGGCCTCGTCGTTCTGGTCATCACCTATCTGACGTTGGTGCTGGGCGAACTGGTGCCCAAACAGCTCGCCCTGCGCCAGCCGGAGCGGGCGGCATCGCTGGTCGCCGGCCCGCTCGCCCTGGCGGCGCGGGTGGTGGCGCCGTTCGTGTTCGTGCTCGGCCAGTCCTCGGCGCTCGTGCTGCGCCTGTTCGGCGCCGACCGCCCGCTGCCCCAGACGGTGACGGAGGAGGAGCTGAAGGCGCTGCTGGCGGAGGGCGAGCAGACCGGCGTGCTGGAGAGCGAGGAGCGCGACATGATCGAGCGCCTGCTCCGCCTCGCCGACAAGCCGGTGCGCGCGATCATGACGCCGCGCACGGAGATCGCCTGGATCGACCGCACCGACCCGGCGCGCGAGATCGCCGTGGCGCTGAAGGGCGCGCCGCATTCGCGCTTCGTG
>JAJZNE010000155.1 GCA_021847995.1 Pseudomonadota bacterium
CGTGACGCTGCCGCTGCTGGCGACGAACAGCCCGCCGCCCAGCCCGGCCCCGCCGCCCCCGCCGCCGGTGATCGCCGCCCCGCCGGCGCCGCCGACGGCCTTGGTATCGACGATGCCGAGGTCGTTGATCGAAACCGATCCGGCATAGACGAACAGGCCGCGATAGAGGCCGGCGCCGCTCAGCGTGTCGCCCTGGCCGTTGATGGTCAGGGAGGAGAAGCTGTCGAGATTGATCGCATCGAGTGCGGCGGCGAGCGTCAGCGTGGTCCCGGAGGACAGGCTGAAGGTGAAGGTGTACGCCGTGTTGGCGGCGGCATCGGTGCCGCCCGCATCGATCAGCTTGATGTCGTTGGCAAGGTCGGTGGCGCTGGTGATGGTGAAGCTGGTTGGGGATGTCATTGCGGCCTCGCGATCACGATTTTGCGAACACAAGCGGATGCTCGCGCTTACGACAACGAAAAACTTACTTCCTGAAAAAATCGTTAGCTTCACTGCAACATTAATTGATTTCCGGTACAGCATCCCCGCCCGAACCCTGCCGCCAAAGCGTCGGGAAGTCCCGGCGGGCCTTCCGGCGCTCGAAGATCACGACGGGATTGCCCGTCATGGCGCCGGCACCTGCTTCCTCCGCCGCGTTTCCCTGGTACACTCCGCCGATGAGGCCGCAGCCCTGGAACCGGAACAGCCAGCGTAGGGCGCATAAGCGCAGCGCCATGCGCCATGCGCCATGCGCCATCGCCGGCGACAAGCAGGGCGGTGCGACGACCCGGATCGGAAGTTTCGGCGCGTTGCCGGCGGAGAGGGCGGCTTGCGGGCGAATCCCGTTGGGTTCGGGACTTGTGTCGGCGCATGGCGCTGCGCTTATGCGCCCTACGCCTGCTGTGTCCGCCGTGTCCAAGGCCGCCGTGCAAAATCCTGCACAGCAGCCAGCGTAGCCAGCGTAGGGCGCATAAGCGCAGCGCCATGCGCCATCGCCGGCGACAAGCAGGGCGGTGCGACGACCCGGATCGGAAGTTTCGGCGCGTTGCCGCCGGAGAGGGCGGCTTGCGGGCGAATCCCGTTGGGTTCGGGACTTGTGTCGGCGCATGGCGCTGCGCTTATGCGCCCTACGCCTGCTGTGTCCGCCGTGTCCAAGGCCGCCGTGCAAAATCCTGGACAGCAGTGCGCTTTCGCGGCAATGATGATGCAGCATGGTGCCACTTTCCTCACCGTCATGTGCGCGGAAATGACGGTGAAGGCCCCTGATAAAGCATGCAAAGCTTTCGGACGGACACTGAGGCCGCAGCCCTGGGACCGGAGCAGGTCATGAACAGTACCGTCACCGCAAGCGCGCCCCGCCCGCCGTCATGGCCGCGGCGTGCAGGGCGGCTGGTCGGCGTCGCGCTCATCCTGGTGTCGTGCGCGGCCGGCCACTCCCCGGTCGAGGCGGCGCTGTCACAGGCGGCGCAGGCGGTGCAGAACAAGGACGGCAACACGGCGACCGCCGCGCTCGACCGCGCCCAGAATGCCTGGCTGACCGCCAACACCTCGGTCGAAAATCCCCAGTTCCCGCAGGAAGGAACGGCTTTGCAGCAGATCGGCGCGGCGCGGGAGGCGGTGCGCCAGCAGCACTGGGACCAGGCCACGTACTACATCAAGGCGGCGATGGACCACGCCAGCGACCTGACGCCGCAATAGAAGCGCACCCCCGCGCCGTGCGACCGGGACGGAAACGCCTGCCGAAAAACCCGCTTGCCCCGATCGTCTGTTATCATATATAACTTTTCCCGTGAACGCAGCCCCACCCCGCCCCCCGGCCGAACGCTTCGCCACCCTCGTGGAGAGCGTCGCCAAGGCCCTCGCCGCCGAGGGGCTGCGGCTGGGGCTGGTGGCACCCTGGCTCGCCCTGGTGTGGAGCAAACTCCGCAGCACCGGCGCCCGCATCCTGCGGATTGCGGCAGCCCTTGAGGCCGGCACGCTCCGCCTCACCCCGCCCCGGCCCCTGCCGCCGCTGCCGCCCCGGATGGAGGATACGGCACCCCGGCCGGACCGCGCCAAAGCCAGGCGAAAAGCAATCCCGACAGGCTTCGGCTGGCTGCTGCGGCGGGTCACCGCGCTCAGCTTCGGCCGCTCCCAGCTCGAATATCTCCTCGCCGAGCCGGACATGGCCGAACTGATCGCCGCCGCTCCGCAGGTGGCGCATCATCTCCGCCCGATCTGCCGGATGCTCGGGGTCAAACCCCCGCCCGGCCTCTTTCCCGCCCGCCGCAAGCCGCGCCGGACCAGGCCGCCCGCGCCGCCGAAACCGGCGCCGGAGACGGCGGAAAAGAAACCGGTAGCGGCGACCGGAAGGCCGGACGGCCCGTTTCCCGCCTTCGTGCCCCGCAAGCGAAAGCGCAGGCGGCGGCCGTTCACTCTGTTCCCCCTCCCCGCCGGAACCGGGCCGCCCTGGCGCGGCTGAGATTCGCGGACGGGGAGCCGCGTCCTATTCGTTGTCTTTTAACAACATTATCCGCTGCCGCCGTCGGTGGGCAGAACTCGCGGTGGCCTTGCGCTATGCCAGCGCCTTGACGATCGCCTCCGTCACCTTCTTGGCGTCGCCGAACAGCATCATCGTGTTGGGGCGGAAGAACAATTCATTGTCCACGCCGGCATAGCCCGACGCCATCGAGCGTTTCACGAACAGCACCGTGCGCGCCTTGTCCACTTCCAGGATCGGCATGCCGTAGATCGGGCTTTTCGGATCGGTCTTGGCGGCCGGGTTGGTCACGTCGTTGGCGCCGATCACGTACACCACGTCGGCGGTGCTGAACTCGTGGTTGATCTCCTCCAGCTCGAACACCTCGTCATACGGCACGTTGGCCTCGGCCAGCAGCACGTTCATGTGGCCCGGCATGCGCCCGGCGACCGGATGGATCGCGTATTTGATCTCCACCCCTTCCTTCTTCAGCGTGTCGGCCATCTCGCGCAGCGCGTGCTGCGCCTGCGCCACCGCCATGCCATAGCCCGGCACCACGATCACCTTCGACGCATTCTTCATGATGAAAGCGGCGTCCTCCGCCGCCCCGCTCTTGACCGTGCGGTCCACCGCCGCCCCGCCCGCGGCCGCCGCAGCGCCGCTTTCGGAGCCGAATCCGCCCAGCAGCACGTTGATGATGCTGCGGTTCATGCCCTTGCACATGATGTAGGACAGGATCGCGCCGGAAGCACCGACCAGCGCGCCGGTGACGATCAGCGCGAGATTCTGGATGGTGAAGCCGATGCCGCACGCCGCCCAGCCGGAATAGCTGTTCAGCATCGACACCACGACCGGCATGTCGGCCCCGCCGATCGGGATGATCAGCAGGAAGCCCATCGCGATCGCCAGGATCGCGATGATCCAGAACACCACCTGGCTGCCGCTGGCGACGAAGGTGATAATAAGCAGCACCAGTACCGCCCCCAGCAGCGCATTCAGCGGATGCTGCATCGGGAAGGTGATCGGCGCGCCGCGCATCAGCGCCTGCAACTTGGCGAACGCGATGACCGAGCCGGAGAAGGTGATGGCGCCGATGGCAAGCCCGATCGACATCTCGATCAGGCTTTGCAGATGGATGTTGCCCGGCGTGCCGATGTTGAACGCCTCGGGCGCGTTCAGCGCCGCGGCGGCGACGAACACGGCGGCGAGCCCGACCAGGGAGTGGAACGCGGCCACCAGTTGCGGCAGCGCCGTCATCTGGATGCGCCGCGCGATGAACGCGCCGATGCCGCCGCCGATGATGATGCCGAGCACATCGAGCACGTAGCCGGCGCCCGACATGCCGGCATGGGCCAGCGTCGCCAGCACCGCGATCGCCATGCCGGCCATGCCGAGGCGGTTGCCGCGACGCGATGTCTCGGGGTGCGACAGGCCGCGCAGCGCCAGGATGAACAGGACCGCGGCGATCAGATAGGCAAGGGCGGTCAGGGATGCGGGCATCGCCGGCGCCTCACTGCTTCTTCTTGAACATCGACAGCATCCGCTGCGTGACCAGGAACCCGCCGAAGATGTTCACGCTCGCCAGCGTCACCGCGATGAACCCGAACCCCATCGCCCAGCCGGACAGCGCAAGCCCGGTCGCCAGCATCGCGCCGACCACGATCACCGAGGAAATCGCGTTGGTGACGGCCATCAGCGGCGAATGCAGCGCCGGCGTCACGTTCCACACCACGTAGTAGCCGACGAAGCACGCCATCACGAAGACGGCGAACAGAAAGATGAACAGGCCGGCCGCTTCCGGCGCCGCCGTCGCCGCAACCGTCAGGTGATGCGCCTGATCGGCCAGCGAGGCGGCTCGGGAAGCCAACTGGTCCGCCTGTGCGGCAAGCTCCGAAGGGGTCATGCGCTCGATCTCTCCGATTTAAGGCAGCGGGCCGATTTAAGGCAGCGGGCCGATTTAAGGCAGCGGGCCGATTTAAGGCAGCGGGCCGATTTCAGGCAGCCTGGTTGGGCTGGAACTGCGGATGCACCACGGCACCGCTGCGCGTCAGCAGCGTGCCCCTGACGATCTCGTCGTCCGCGGGAAGCCTGGGCGCGCCCGCATCCTTGTCCCAGAACGTGGTCAGGAAGGTGAGCAGGTTGCGGGCATAGAGGCTGCTCGCGGCAACCGCGATGCGTCCCGGCCAGTTGCGCCATCCCAGCACCCGCACGCCGTTCGCGGTCACGATGCTCTCGCCCGGTTTCGTCGCCGCGCAGTTGCCGCCGGCATCGGCGGCGAGATCGACGACGATGCTGCCCGCCTTCATCGCCGCCACCATCGCCTCCGTCACGATCACCGGCGCGCGCCGGCCCATCACCAGCGCGGTGCAGATGACAAGGTCGTTCTTCGCCACCGTCGTCGCCATCAGCTCGGCCTGCTTGCGGCGGAATTCCTCGCTCATCTCCCTGGCATAGGCGCCGGTCTGCTGCGCCGTCTCGGCATCCTCGACGCCGACGAAGCTGGCGCCGAGCGACTTGATCTCATCCTTGGCGGCCGGGCGCACATCGGTTGCCGAGACGATGGCGCCGAGGCGGCGTGCCGTCGCGATCGCCTGCAACCCCGCGACCCCCGCGCCGATCACGAACACCCGCGCCGGCGGCACCGTGCCGGCTGCCGTCATCATCATCGGGAACCCGCGCTCGAACGCCGCCGCCCCCTCGATCACGGCGCGGTAGCCGGCAAGGTTGGCCTGGCTCGACAGCACGTCCATCGCCTGCGCGCGGGTGATGCGCGGCAGCAGTTCCATCGCGACGCAATCGATGCCGGCCTCGGCGAGCGCCGGCACCAGCGCCGGGTCGGCATGCGCGCCGGCGGTGCAGACCAGCAGGGCGCCGCGCGGGATCAGGGCGCGCCGATCCGCGGCCGGCGCCTGCACGGCGAACACGATGCCCGCCCCGGCCAGCGCCGCCGCGGCGTCGGGGGCGATGGTCGCACCGGCGGCGGTGAAATCGCCATCCGCGATCGCCGCCGACACCCCCGCTCCGGCCTCCACCGCCACCTCCAGGCCGAGACCGGTCAGCTTTTTCACCGTATCGGGCGTGGCGGCGACGCGCGTCTCGAAGGCCTGCGTTTCCTTGAGCACGGAGAGGCGCATCCGACGGCTTCCTTTTCACGCTGACAGGGCAGGGCGGCAGCAGGGCGGGACGGCAGCAGGGCGGGGCGCACCATGCCCGCCGCGCGCAACGACGGCAAGGGGGCGCTTTGATCCGTCGGTCCGTGGCACTATCGTTCCCCTGAGCCCGTGATTCTCCGGGGGAGCAATGAACAAACAGTTGGTCCTGTTCGCCGGGGTCGGAAGCAACGGACGTATCGATCTCTGGGAGAGCGACGGTACGGCGGCTGGAACGGTGCCGGTCCTGCCGGCCGACACCTATTCCGGATCGCTCGGAGCGGCGGACGGCGGGCTGCTGGGCAGCATCTCGGGGTCTCCGACACAGCCCGATTTCACCCAGTACGGCAGCATCGCGCTGTTCACCGGCATCGACGCGAACGGCGTGGTCGGGCTGTGGCGAACCGATGGCACCGCTGCCGGCACCTACGAGATCACGGTCAACGGCGCGCCGGCCCAGGGCATCACCTATCCCTGGAACACCGGCTATGCCGTGCTCGGCAATGATGTGTATTTCGCCGGGGATAATGGCAGCGGCAGCACCGATCTGTGGGTTACCCAGGGCACCATGGCATCCACCGTGCCGGTTCCCGTGCCCAACGGCTTCGGGGGCGGACTGGCACCAGGCAATTTCGTCGCCTTCGACGGCGGCACGAAGCTGTTGTTCACCGGCCAGGTCAATGCCGGCTCCGGCCTGAGCGCGCCGCAGGAATTCCTGATCGATCAGGCCGGCATCGGCGCGGTGACGATGCCGCAGCAGGCGACCATCGCGGCGGCCGGGGTCGCCGCGCTTGGCAACGGGGTCGTTTTCTTCAATCAGAACGAAGCCCGGTTTCCCGCCTTTGCGCCGGGGGCGGATATCGGGTCCGGCTACGCGACGGACGGGTTGTGGACGACGGACGGCACGGCGGCAGGCACGCAGCCGCTGGTCGGCCTGCCCGGCATCTCCGTTGACGGCATGACCGCGCTCGGCAGCATCGCGCTGTTCCGCGGCTCCGTCACCACCCCCCAGGGCACCACCGCCGACCTCTGGATCACCGACGGCACCGCCGCCGGCACCGCCCCGATTCTGCCGGCCGGGGCGAATGCTGCCGGACTGCTGTCCGGCGTGACGCCCAATTTCGTCCGCCTCGGCAATGGCCAGATCCTGTTCGAGGGCAATGACACCGCAGGCGTGCCCGGCCTCTGGATCACCGACGGCACGTCGGCCGGCACGCACGAGCTCAGCGTCGCGGGCGCCAATGCCGCCGGCCTGTTCGCCTCCTCCGGCGGCTATGTCGCGCAGCCCAGGTTCGCCGTCATCAACGGCATCGCTTTGTTCTACGGCCTTGACGCCGCCGGCAAGGTCGGCCTGTGGAGCAGTGACGGCACTTCCGCCGGCACGACGGAAGTTGCGGTCGCCGGGGCGAATGCCAACGGCATCGCCCCCAGCGATCTGACCACGGTCACGCTCTGCTTCGCCGCCGGTACGCGCCTCGCGACGCAAGCGGGCGAGGTGCCGGTGGAAATGCTGCGGCCAGGCGATCCCGTGCTGACGGTCGGCGGCGCGCGCCTTGCGCCGCGGACAATCCGCTGGGCCGGGCAGTTCTCGGTCGATCTGGCGCGCCACACGGCGCCGGCACGCGCAGCGCCGGTCCGCATCCGCGCCCATGCCTTCGCCCCCGGCGTGCCGCGGCGGGACGTCCTGCTCTCCCCCGACCACGGCGTGCTGTTCCGCGGCGCGCTGTTTCCGGCGCGCCTGCTGATCGACGGGGCGGCCATCGTACAGGCCTTCCCCCACCGCATCACCTACCACCACGTCGAACTCGACCGGCACGCCGTGCTGCTGGCCGAGGGGTTGCCGGCAGAGTCCTATCTCGATCTCGGCACCCGCGGCCGGTTCGACGGCGAACGCGGCACCCGTCCGCTGTTTCCCGACCTTGCCGCGGCAAAATGGGATGCCCTGGCCTGCGCGCCGCTGGTATTGGAAGGGCCACGGCTCAAGGCCGCGCGCGCCCACCTGGCGGCGCGCGCCGCCGCTGGCCAAAGCCGCGAGCGGCGACGGTCGCTCAGCCGGTGATCGCGACCGGGGGCGGAAGGGCGTCGGCATCCAGCAACGCCCCCTGCGCCAGCAGCACCCGCCGCACGTCCGCCGCGTCCACCCGGCCTTCCTGCGCGCGCAGGGTGGCGGCAACGCCCGCCGCCTGTCCGGTGGCGAAGGCGGTGCCCATGACGCGGATCGCCGCACCGGCCAGCCGGTCGCCATCGGCGATGCGCCCGGCGGCGAACAGGTTGTCGGTGTCGGCGCTGCACAGGCAGGACAGCGGGATATCGAACGCGCCGCGTTCGGGCGCATAGGCAAAACTGCTGCTGAAATCGGCGGCGTCGTGCCACTCCGCCCCCCAGGCACCCAGCGCCACGCAATCCGCCGCCCGCCGGCCCGCCGTTACGTCGGACCACAGCAGCGGTCGCAGGCTCGCGACGTGCCGGCTCTCCCGCGTGCCGAATGCCGGGCCGGTGGCGACGAGCCAGGCGCGCTCGCAGCCGGGAATGGTGCGGATCGCCGCCAGATACGCCCAGGCCTGCGCGCGCCCCTGCGTCTCCGCCCGCGTCAGGCTATCTGCATCGCGGGCGTCGTGCGCGACGCTGGCGAGATAGCACGCCAGATCGAAGCTGCCCGGCAGCCGGACGATAACGCTGCGATCCTTGCTGAACGGCCCGATCCCCCGCGCCCGCGCCGCCTGGACCGCCGCCGTCACCTGCTCCGCCGTCACCCGGACATCGGCCGGGATGCCGCCGAACCGGGTCGCAAGGGTCCCGAGATTGACCGCGCCATCGTTGCCGTAGCGCGTCGCCGCGCCGGCAAGGAAGGCAAGGTCGGCCTCCCCGGTCGCGTCGACGAAGGCGGCGGCTGCAACCTCGTGCGTGCCGCCGTGATCGGCCCAGGCCACGCGCGCGATCCGCCCGCCCTCCCGCACCGCGCCGATCAGATGCGCGTGCAGCCTCACGGTCACGCCGCTCGCCGCACAGATCCCGTCCAGCACCAGCTTCACCGCCTCCGGGTCGAAGGCGACGAACACGCCGCGATGGCGCACCGGCTGCGTCACCGCGTCCAGCCGGCGCAGCCCCGCGATCACCTCGGCGGCGATGCCCGCGACCGCCGGGCGCGGCGCCTCGCCCAGCGTATAGAGGCCGCAATAGGTCAGCACGCCCCGCAGCGTCGCCGCGCCGCCGAGGCAGCCACCCTGCTCGATCAGCAGCGTGCGCGCCCCGCGCCGCGCCGCCGCACACGCCGCCGCCGCGCCGGCACTGCCGCCGCCGGCCACGATCACGTCGAACCGCTCCGCCGCCCTCATGCCGCCGCCGGGCGCGTGCTGCCGCGCATGATCACCGTGAAGCCGAGATCCTGCACCGCCGGCCCGGCCGCCGGCCCGGCCGCCGCCCCGCGCCGCCGCGCCATCGCGGCACCCGCCGCCGCATTGGAAAACCCGTCGACGAGATCGATCGGCGCCGCCGTCAGGTCCCAGGTTTCCACCACCGGCACGCCGAGCGCGCGCAGCAGGCCGCGCGCCGCCGGGTCCGCCACCAGCCCCACCGCGATCACCCCCTCCGGCCGCCGGCCGGCGAGGGCGCGCAGCAGATCGTGCTCGCGCGCGCCGGAATAGACATAATCGCCGAGCAGCAGTTGCAGCCCCTCCGCGGGCAGCGCATCGGCGACGCCCTGCACCGTGGCGGCGAACACCGGGTTGGCGATGGTCGGCACCAGCACGGCGACGAAGCCGGTGCGGCGCGACGCAAGGCCGCGCGCGACGAGATCGGGAATATAGCCCATCTGCTCAATCGCCAGCCGCACCCGCGCGCGCGTCGCCTCCGCCACCTTCTCCGGCTGGCGCAGCGTGCGTGAGACGGTGATCGCGGAGGTGCCGGCCCGCGCCGCCACATCCTCGATCCGCGGGCGGCTCACCGGGGGCGGAAGGGCGGACACGCTCACCGCCGGCCGAACAGCCGCTCGATCTCGCCGCGCGAGAGCCTGAGGAAGGTCGGCCTGCCGTGGCTGCACGTGGCGGCGCGCGGCGTCGCCTCCATCTGGCGCAGCAGCGCGTCCATCTCCGGCTGAGCGAGCCGCCGGCCGGCACGGATGCTGCCGTGGCAGGCCATGCGCGCGATCACCGCATCGAGCCGCGTGGTGAGCGCGGTGCCGGCGTCCAGCTCGGCGAACTCCTCCGCCAGATCGCGCAGCAGCGGCGCCGGATCGGTGGGACCGAGCAGCGCCGGCAGGGCACGGACCAGCACCGCCCCCGGCCCGAACCCCTCCACCGTCAGCCCGAGCGGCGCCAGTTCCGCGGCGCGGGCGAGCACCGCGGCGGCCTGCGCCGGCGGCAGTTCGACCACGGCGGGAAACAGCAGCGGCTGCGTCCGCACGCCGCCCGCAAGCGCCGCCGTCCGCAGCGCCTCCTGCATCAGCCGCTCATGCGCGGCGTGCTGATCGACCAGCACGAGGCTGCCGTCCGACGCGACCGCGATGATGTAGGTGTCGAGCACCTGGGCGACCGCGGCGCCGAGCGGGAACTCC
>JAJZNE010000156.1 GCA_021847995.1 Pseudomonadota bacterium
CGATAGACACCCAGATTTCGGGTTGTCCGAGGCGCCATGACGGGCCTCGGGGAATGACGGCGGGCCGGCCCATCCGGGCGGCCCCGAGAGAGACCTTGCTATAGCAGGAGGTTGACGATGAACGCTTTCGATTTCGCGCCGCTGTTCCGCACCGCGATCGGTTTCGACCGGCTCGCCCGCATGGTGGACTCCACCCTGGCCAGCGACGTGTCCTATCCGCCCTACAACATCGAGAAGACCGGTGAGGACAGCTATCGCCTGACGATGGCGGTGGCCGGCTTCGGCCCCGATGACATCGAGATCACGGCGAAGGACAACACCCTCCTCGTCACCGGGCGTCCCGGCAGCGAGGCGCCGAAGAGCGAGGTGCTGTACCGCGGCATCGCCGGGCGCGCGTTCGAGCGGCGCTTCGTGCTCGCCGACCATATCGTGGTCGAGGGCGCGGACCTGCAGAACGGGCTGCTCCATGTCGGCCTGAAGCGGGTGGTGCCCGAGGCGCTGAAGCCCCGGCGCATCGCGATTACCGGGCAGAACGGGGCGCCGAAGCTTGCCAATGACGGCGCCGGAGCGGATGCCAGGGTCCAGGCCGCCTGAACCGACGCGACCCGGGTCACGGAGATGCCAAAGGGGGTCGCAAGGCCCCCTTTCCTTCTCTCGGGATGATCGCGCCGCCGGCTGCGCTGGCCTACAGGCCGCCCACCGGCCGCTCAGCCGCGCCGGAACAGTGCGTCGGCCGCCCCACGGTGATCGCGCTTGCGCGCCATCTCCGCCTCCGCCCGCGCGATCTCGGCCTGGAGTTCCGCGACATAGGCGGCGAGTTCGGCCACCCCCAGGGCATCGAGCGGCAGCGGCGTGAGCCGGCGGAGCGGTTTTCTGGGCTGATCCTCGTCTTCGACCATCGGCGACTTCCTTCGGGCGGCTGCGTTGCAGGTACGTCGGTGTGAGAACGGGCGGGCACCGCCGGTGCTTGACCCGGCCGCGCCCGGCGTTCATATGCCCCGCGGCCATATAACATACCGGCACGCCATTCCCTGTCGCGCGCCGTCTGCGCGAGCCGTGAAGGGTTACACCATGAGCCTGCCCCTGATGCCGAAAGCGACCGCGGTCTGGCTGATCGAGAAGACCGCGCTCACGTTCACCCAGATCGCGGATTTCTGCGGCATGCACCCGCTGGAGGTGCAGGCGATCGCGGACGGCGAGGTGGCGCAGGGGATCGTCGGCTATGATCCGGTGGCGAACGGCCAGATTGCGCCGGAGGAGATCGCGCGCGGCGAAGCCGACCCGAATGTGCGGCTCCGGCTGCTGCCGAGCACGCTGCCGGTGGCAAAGCGGTCGCGCGGGGCACGCTATACGCCGGTTGCCAAGCGCAATGACCGCCCGGACGGAATCGCATTCCTGATGCGCAATTACCCTCAACTGGCCGATGCGCAGATCGCCAAGCTGATGGGCACCACCAAGGAGACGATCCAGAAGGTGCGCGACCGCACCCACTGGAACAGCGCCAACATCAAGCCGCGCGATCCGGTGATCCTCGGCCTGTGCAGCCAGACCGACCTCAACGCGATGGTGGCGCAGGCGAACGAGCGGCTGGCGCGGGAGGGTCAGTCGGTGCCGCCCCCGCCGCCGTCGGCCGAAGCGGACGAGGCCGCCTGAGCGGCCCCGTCGTGCCCGACCGGCGCCGCGCCTTCCGTCAGGCGTGCAGGTCGGCGCTTCGCAGCCGCTCCATCTCCTCCTTCAGTCGCAGCTTCTCCAGCTTCAATCGGAGCATCACGTCGGCGTCCGGACGCGGCCGCTGGTCCTCCTCGGCGAGGCGGCTTTCCAGCTCGGCGTGCCGGGACCTGAGGCTGTCGATGCGGGACTGCAAGGTCATTTGCCCTCCTGATCTGCTGGACGCGATCGCCGCGGCCGGTCGCGGCCGGCCCGGCGCGGCAAGCGTACTCCCGTTGCCGGGGCGAGCGCCACCGCAATCCGCGGGCGCTGCGCAGGCGCCGGCATTCGTGCTATAGGTCGGACATGTTGAGCGATCGTGACTCGCTCCTGCGCAAGCTGCACGAGCTGCGCAGCGAGCACCGCGACCTGGATACCGTGATCGCCCGCCTGGCCGAGCAGGGGGCGCTCGATCAATTGCAGCTTGTCCGTCTGAAGAAGCGCAAGCTGCTGCTCAAGGACGAAATCGCCTGGCTGGAATCACGCCTGATTCCGGATTCGATCGCATGAGCACGCGGGCATGACCGGCGCGGCGCCCCTGGTCGGCGTCATCATGGGCAGCGCGTCGGATTGGGCAACGCTGCAACACACCGCCGCGACGCTCGCCGAACTCGACGTGCTGCACGAGGTGCGCGTGGTCTCCGCCCACCGTACGCCGGACCGGCTGGCCGCCTATGCCAAGGGGGCGCGCGGGCGGGGATTGCGCGTCGTCATCGCCGGCGCTGGCGGTGCCGCCCATCTGCCGGGCATGTGCGCCGCCTGGACCAGCCTGCCCGTGCTTGGCGTGCCGGTCGAAAGTGCGGCGTTCAAGGGATTGGATTCATTACTTTCCATCGTCCAGATGCCGGCCGGCGTGCCGGTCGGGACGCTGGCCGTCGGGCGGCCCGGGGCGGTCAACGCGGCCTTGCTCGCCGCCGCCATCCTGGCCATCGCCGATCCCTCCCTTGCCGCCAGGCTCGATGCCTGGCGGGCGGCGCAGAGCGAGGCCGTGCCCGAGCAGCCCTCCGCCACATGACCGCCCTGCCCCTGCCGCCCAACGCCACCATTGGCATCGTCGGCGGCGGCCAGCTCGGCCGCATGTCGGCGATGGCGGCGGCGCGGCTCGGCTATCGCTGCCATGTGCTGACGCCGGAGCCGGACAGTCCGGCAAGTCATGTCGCCGCCGGCATCACGCTCGGCGACTACGAGGATCCCGCGGCCCTGCGCGACTTCGCCCTGCACGCCGCGGTGGTGACCTTTGAATTCGAGAATGTCAGTGCCGAAGGGCTTGATCTTCTTGCCTCCCTCCGGCCGGTGAGGCCGTCGCCCGCGGTGCTGCGGATCAGCCAGGAGCGGATCGTCGAAAAGACCTTCCTCAACCGCGCCGGCGTCGCCACCGCCCCCTGGGCACCGGTGGAAAGCCGTGACGAACTGTCGGCGGCGGTGGCCCGTCTCGGGCTGCCGGCGATCCTGAAGACGACGCGCATGGGCTATGACGGCCGCGGGCAGGCACGGCTGACCCGCGCCGAGGATGTCGCGCCGGCCTATGAGCGGCTTCTGCCGCGTCCCCTGATTCTCGAAAGCATGGTCGATTTCGCCTGCGAGATCAGCGTGATCTGCGCCCGCGGCGCCGACGGCAGCTATGCCGCCTTCGATGCGGTGGAGAACCGGCATCGCGACCACATCCTCGACCTCACGCTGGCCCCCGCCCGCATCCCGGAGGCGACCGCGGCCGCGGCGCAGGCGGTGGCGCGCCGCGTCGCCGAGGCGCTCGACCTTGTCGGCCTGCTGGCGGTGGAGATGTTCGTCGCCGGCGACGGACGGGTGCTGGCCAACGAGATCGCGCCGAGGCCGCACAATTCCGGCCACTGGACCCTCGATGCCTGCCCCGCCAGCCAGTTCGAGCTGCATGTCCGCGCCATCGCCGGCCTGCCGCTGCCGCCGGCGCTGCGGCATTCCGATGCGGCGATGAAGAACCTCGTCGGCCCCGCCGAACTGGCGCTGTGGCCGCAGATCCTCGCCACACCCGGCCTCATTCCCCATCTCTACGGCAAGACGGAGGTGCGGGCGGGGCGCAAGATGGGGCATGTCACCCGCCTCTTTCCGCGCGGGGCGCTGCCCGGGCCGTTCGGGCTGGCGGCGGCGCTGGCGCCGCTGGCGATGCAGGCCGATGTCGATCCTGAGTAGCCATGCCGCGCTGCACCTGGTCGAACGCTTCGGCCCCGGCCTGGTCGGCGTCAGCACGGCGCTGGAGGCGACCGGCCTGCCGCTGCCGGGCGAAAGCCTGCTGATCGCGACCGCGGTCTATGCCGGCACCTCGGGCAGGCTCTCGATTTTCGCCGTGGTCGCCGCCGCGGCGATCGGGGCGATCGTCGGCGACAATATCGGCTATATCGTCGGCCGTACCCTCGGCTACGGCGCGCTGCGCCGCTTCGGGCGGCATGTCGGGCTGACGGAGCAGCGGCTCGCGCTCGGCCGCTATCTGTTCCGCCGGCACGGCAGGGCGGTGGTGTTCGCCGGCCGCTTCGTCGCTTTCCTGCGCACCGTGGTGGCGCTGCTGGCCGGCGCCAACCGCATGGACTGGGGGCCGTTCCTGCTCGCCAACGCCGCCGGCGGCATCTGCTGGGCCGCTCTCTATGGTTTCAGCGCCTACCTGCTCGGCGACGAGGTCCGGCGGATCAGCGGCCCGGCGGCGATCGGCCTCGGCATCGCCGCGGCGATCGCGGTGGTGGCCGGGGTCGTGTATCTGCGCCGCAACGAGGCGCGGCTGACGGATCTCGCGCGCCGCGAAGCCGCCAGGGGCTGAGGCAAGGGGCTGAGGTGGCGCCCCCTTCCGCTGGCGCCCGACAAAGACGCCATGCGGCGATCAGGCGGCGATGCCGTGACCGACGCGGCCCAGTGCACGGGCGACGCGCTGCGCGCCGAGGTCGGTATCGAGCAGATCGAGCGGCGCCGCACCGTCCAGCGCCCGCGTCGGCCGGCGCAGCCAGCGCGCCGCCTTGTCGAGGCCGCCGAACGTCTCGCGCGCCTGCGCGATCACGCGCAACAACCGCATCAGCCGGTCCGACTGCTCCGGCGAGAGATGCCCAAGGCCGCGCCGGTGGGCGAGTGTCCTGCGCGAGATCGCCAGCCGGTCGAGTTCGGCAGCGCTCACCAGCCCTTCTGCCACCACCCCGTCCACGAGCGCCACCGGCAATCCGGCGCGAACCGCCGCTTCCAACCGCGGCGCCGCAGCATCCTCGCGCATGTCGTCAAGCCATTGACGCGCCGCGGTCATGATAGTCTCCGGCGATACGCACCCCACTGCCGGCTATATGGCCACCCCCCGCCGTGCGACAAGCGGAGATGCCGGACCGTCACCCGGCGCGGCGGCGCATCGCCACCAGGCCCGACAGGCCGAGCAGGCCGGTCAGCACCACGCCCAGCGTGCCGGGTTCAGCGACCGGATTGAAATCGACGGTCCCCTGCACCACCGGATCGGAATTGCTGTGCGAGGTGCCGAACGTGATGAACTCGGACAGCGAGAGGTCAGCCGCCGGCACCGCAGCGACCGGTGTGGCCGCCGTCCCGTAATGCCCATAGGTGCCGGTATGCGAAGGTTTGGGCGGCGCGGTGAAGGCATCGGTGAAGATCGTTGACGCCTGCCCGAACGCGGCATCCGAGATGGCGTAATACGCGCCGTAGGTGACACCGGTCGAATGATGAAAATCCTCCTGATCGGAGGCGGCAAAGGACCCGAGGTGGTCGGGTGGAACCGGGACGCCGACGATCGTCGCCGCGATCGTCAGAGGATCTTTCGGCGCGCTGCTGCCGGTCTGGAGCGATTCGGTGAAGTTCAGCGCCGCCCCGCTGGCCAGATTGACGCTCCCCGTGATCGAGCCGGTCCATCCGTCGAACCCGGTCTGCGTCTTGGAGAGCGCCGGAAGCGTGAGCGACACGGCGCCGATCCCGCCGGCCGTCACCGCGGCGATGCCGGTTGCTGTCTGGAGGCCGTGGGTGCCGGTGTAGGAGGCTTGCACCTCGATATAGGGCAGCGGCACGGCACCGACCGGCGGCGCCATCACCGCCAGGGCTGCCGCACCGCCGAGAGAGAGGAGAAGAGGTCGCACGCGCAACATGGCCGGCCCCACCGTTGACATGACAGCGAATCTATTATCCCGCGCAGCGGTGTCAAGCGGAAATATCTTGCTTTCGTAAGCAGACTGCGATCCGTTCGACGCAGATCGCGAAGGCCGACAGGTCGTGCCAGCGCCGGGCCGGCGGCAGCGCCGCGGCCTCGCAACCGCCGGCGGCGGACAGTGCGCCGTCGATCATCAGGTTGTCGGCACAGCCGAAGGCCTCGATCGCCAATCCTTCGGCATCGCGCCAGACGCCGTCCCTGGCCACCGCCGGGCCGGCAAAGGCGCGCGCCCGCTCGGCATAGGGCACGGCGCAGGCGCTCCATCCGGAGACGGGACGGCCCAGGGCGCGCATGAACCCCAGTTCATAGACCGTGCCGACATCGGCGCTTGGCCCGCGGAAGGGGGTGAGATTGGCGATCAGGGCATCGCAGCCGCGGATATGCGCCTCATTGCGCAACGCAATCCGCTGCCACTCCGGCAGCGCCGCCCACGCGGCCGGTTCCGACCCCGGCAGCGGGTCGAGCGGGAACACCCCGGTCAGACCGTGGCGGGCGCAGATCGCCTTCAGCGCCGCGCCGCGCGCCAGCGGATCGGGCAGGAACACGTCCGGGCCGGCGAGGTAGACGCGCATGGCGCAACCCTGCCCCATCCGCCCCGCTCAAGGGAAGCACCCTCGCCGCCCCGGTGCGGCTTGATGCGGCGCAGCGGAGGTGGGAGAACGCCACCGGCGCAGCGTGCGGACGAGAGGACGGGATGGCGAAGATCACCGTGAAGACCCCGGTCGTGGAACTCGACGGGGACGAGATGACGCGGATCATCTGGGGCTTCATCAAGGACCGGCTGATCCTGCCCTATCTCGACATCGAGCTTAAGTATTTCGACCTCGGCATCGAGCACCGCGACGCCACCGACGACCAGGTGACGGTCGATGCCGCCCACGCCATCCGGCAGTACGGCGTTGGCGTCAAATGCGCCACCATCACGCCGGACGAGGCGCGGGTGACGGAATTCGGGCTGAAGAAGATGTGGCGCAGCCCCAACGGCACCATCCGCAACATCCTCGACGGCACCATCTTCCGCGAGCCGATCATCTGCCGCAACGTCCCCCGGCTGGTGCCGCACTGGACCCAGCCGATCGTCATCGGCCGCCACGCCTATGGCGACATCTACCGCGCCGCCGAGACCAGGATTCCCGGCCCCGGCCGCGTCACCCTGACCTACCAGCCGGCCGACGGCAGCGCGGCGCAGGTGCTGGAGGTGCATGACTTCAAGGGTGCCGGCGTCGCGCTCGGCATGCACAACACCCGTGCCTCGATCGAGGGATTCGCCCGCGCCAGCTTCAACTACGGCCTTGCGCGGCGCTATCCCGTGTATCTCTCCACCAAGAACACCATCCTGAAAGCCTATGACGGCATGTTCAAGGACGTGTTCGCGGAGATCTACGATCGTGAATTCAGGGCCGAATTCGAGAAGCACCGGCTGACCTACGAACACCGGCTGATCGACGACATGGTGGCGACCGCGCTGAAATGGAACGGCGGCTATGTCTGGGCCTGCAAGAACTACGACGGCGACGTGGAGAGCGACATCGTCGCGCAGGGCTTCGGCTCGCTCGGCCTGATGACCAGTGTGCTGATGTCACCCGACGGCCACACGGTGGAAAGCGAGGCGGCGCACGGCACGGTGACGCGCCACTATCGCGAGCACCAGAAGGGGCGGGAAACCAGCACCAACCCGATTGCTTCCATCTTCGCCTGGACGCGCGGCCTCGCCTATCGCGGCCAGTTCGACGCCACGCCGGAGGTGACGCGGTTCGCCGAGACGCTGGAGCGGGTGTGCATCGAAACCGTCGAATCCGGCTACATGACGAAGGATCTCGCCCTGCTGGTGGGGCCGGAGCAGCGCTGGCTCAGCACGCAGGCCTTCCTCGCCAGGCTCGACGAGAATCTGCGCGCCGCGATGGCCGGCTGAACGGGCGGCGCGGTGCCGGAGGGGAACGGAGCCGCGCCGGACATCCTCGCCCTCGCCCGCGATTTCGCGGCGTTCGGCACCCGTTCGGCGGAAACATGGGAAGGCCCGGTCCGCTACCTGGTCAATCAGTTCTGGACCGCCGGCCAGCGCCGCGCCCACGCGATCCATGAAATCAGCTACCGCGCCTGTTTCAAGCCGCAACTGCCGGCCTTCTTCATCACCCGGCTGACCGCGCCGGGCGATGCGGTGCATGACCCGTTCATGGGCCGCGGCACCACGCCGATCGAGGCAGCGATCCGCGGCCGGCGCCCGTGCGGCAGCGACATCAACCCGCTCGCCGTGCTGCTGACGCGCCCGCGCCTGGCGCCGCCCGCGGCGGACGCGGTCGCCGACCGGCTGGCGGCGATCCCGTGGGAGGATTGCGGCACCGCGGAACCCGCGGATCTGCTCGCGTTCTACAGCAGGCCGACGCTGCGCCGGATTTGCGCGTTGCGGCGCTGGCTGCTCGACCGCGCGCCGCCGGACCAGGCTGCGCCCGATCCGGTGGACGACTGGATCCGGATGGTGGCGCTGAACCGGCTGACCGGGCATTCGCCGGGGTTCTTCTCGGTCTATACGCTGCCGCCGAACCAGGCGGCGTCGCCGGCGGCACAGCGGCGGATCAATGCGCGCCGCAATCAGACCCCGCCCGACCGCGACGTTGCCGCCCTGATCCTGCGCAAGACGCGCTCGCTGCTTGCCGACGGGGCCGCCTGGGCGGCGCCGGCGGCGCGGCTGCTGACGGCGCCGTCGCACGCCGTGCCGGCGCTGGCGGACGCCTCCATCCGACTCGTCGTCACCTCGCCGCCGTTCCTCGACGTGGTGCAGTATGCCGCCGACAACTGGCTGCGCAGCTGGTTTGCCGGTATCGATCCGGCGGCGGTTCCGCTCGCGCAGCACCGGACCCTGGCGGGCTGGCAGGCGATGGTGCGGGCTACCCTCATCGAGCTGGCACGGGTGGTTGCCCCCGGCGGCCATGTCGCGTTCGAGGTGGGCGAAGTGCGCAAGGGCCGCGTGAAGCTGGAGCGGCTGGTGTGGGAGGCGGCGGAGGGCCTGCCGTTCACCCGGCTGTGCGTGATGGTCAATCGCCAGCACTTCACCAAGACGGCGAACTGCTGGGGCATCAGCAACAACACGCAGGGCACTAACAGCAACCGGATCGTGCTGCTGCAAAGGAACTGATATCAGAACACCGAATGGCCGACGCTTTCGGCTTTTCGGTGACCTGGTCTGCGTGCCCGGCGGCTGCGGCATCCCATTTGCCGCTTTGGCGGCCGGCCGAACTCGGGCAGGCTGCGGCCGTCATGACCGGCACCCCGAGCGACCCCGACATCGCCATCACCCGCGCGCGCATCGCCGCCACCGAGCGTGCGATCCGCCCGCATATCCGCCGCACGCCCCTGCTCGCCGCGGATGCAGCCGAGTTCGGGCTGCCGGCGGGGGCGCTGCTGTTCAAGCTGGAACTGCTGCAACACGCCGGGTCGTTCAAGGCGCGCGGGGCGTTCGCCAACCTGCTGCTGCGCCGCGTGCCGCAGGCTGGGGTGGTCGCGGCCTCCGGCGGCAACCACGGCGCCGCCGTCGCCTATGCCGCATCACGGCTCGGCGTGCCGGCGGCGGTGTACGTCCCCGCCATCACCTCGCCCGCGAAACTGGACCGCATCCGCGGCTATGGCGCGGAACTGGTGATTGCCGGCGAACGCTACGCCGACGCATTGGCGGCAAGCGAGGCGCATGCCGCCGCGACCGGCGCCATGACGGTGCACGCCTATGACCAGCCGGAGACGCTGCTCGGCCAGGGCACGCTCGGGCTGGAACTCGCGGCGCAGGCGCCGGCGCTGGATACGCTGCTGGTCGCGGTCGGCGGCGGCGGCCTGATCGGCGGCATCGCCGCCTGGTACGCCGGCCGGGTCAGGGTCGTGGCCGTCGAGTCGGACGGGGCGCCGACGCTGCACGCCGCCTTCGCCGCGGGCCGCCCGGTCGATGCGCCGGCCGGCGGCATCGCCGCGGACAGTCTGGCGCCGCTTCAGGTCGGACGGCTGATGTTCCCGATCGCGCGCGCCCATGTCGCGCCGGAAGTGGTGCTGGTCACCGATGACGACATCCGCGCAGCCCAGGCGGCGCTGTGGGAGGGAATGCGGATCGTCGCCGAGCCTGGTGGCGCCGCCGCCTTCGCCGCCGTGCTCTCCGGCCGCTACCGGCGGGCGGCCGATGAGCGGGTGG
>JAJZNE010000129.1 GCA_021847995.1 Pseudomonadota bacterium
GCCCGGCGCCGGGGCTATACCCTGCGCCAGCTCGGGGCCGCCGGGCCGCTCGCCCTGCGCGGCAGCAGCGAGTTGCAGGGCGTCGCCTTCGGCGTGCGCTCCGACGAGGTGGTGACGGCGGCGGAGCTGACGCTGACCGGGGCGATGTCGCCATCGCTGATCCCCGAATTCAGCAACGTCACGGTGACGCTGAACGAGCAGTTCGTCGGCACCATTCCGGCGGTGCGCGGGCAGCCGAATTTCAGCCTCACGCTGCCGGTCAATCCGGTGTTCTTCCAGGACGGGAACCGGCTGAACTTCCACTTCACCGGCCGCTACACGCGCGAGTGCAACGACCCGCTCAGCGGCCTGCTGTGGGCCACCGTCTATGACGCCTCGACGCTCGCGCTCACGGTCGAGCGGCTGCCGCCGCGGCGCGACCTTGCCCGCCTGCCGCAGCCCTTCTTCGACGGCTTCCAGAGGGAAGCGGTAACGCTGCCGTTCATCCTGCCCGCCGGCGCGTCGAACGCGACGCTGACCGCGGCCGGCATCGTCGCCTCCTGGTTCGGCACGCTCGCCGGCTACCGCGGCACGCATTTTTCCGCCCGCACGGAGGCGCCGGCGGAGGGGGATGCGGTGCTGGTGGCGACCGCGAACGACGGCGGCACCCTCGCGCTGCCGCCGTTGCAGGGGCCGACCATCGCGCTGCTCGCCAACCCGAACGATCCGCTCGCCACGCTGCTCGTCATAGCCGGCCGCACGGCGGAGGAGACGCTGGCGGCGGCGCGCATGCTCGCCGTCGGCAGCAGCGCGCTTTCCGCCGATCTCGCCGTCGTGCAGGCACCCTCGGTGCCGCCGCGCCAACCCTATGACGCACCCAACTGGATACCGACCGACCGCAGGGTGCCGCTCGGCGACCTGGTGGAGGCGGAGCGGTTGCAGAGCAGCGGCTACAGCGGCGTGCTGCATGTGCCGTTCCGGCTCGCGCCGGACCTCTACACCTGGCGCGACCGGCCATTCATGCTCGACCTGCGTTTCCGTGCGCCGGTGGCGCCGATCATCGATCTGGCGCCGTCGCGTCTCGATGTCGGCCTCAATGGCGTCTATCTCGACACGCTGTCGCTGGCCGGGAGCGAGACGCAGCGCGGATGGCTGGGGCGTGTGCTGGCGCGCTTCGGTGTCGGCAGCGGCCATCGCGTGCCGATCCCGCCCTATGGCGTGTACGGCGACAACGACCTGCAATTCTTCTTCGACGCGCGCCCGCTGCAACGCGGCAACTGCGTGGCGATCCCGCAGGATCTCCATATGTCGGTCGATCCGACCAGCACGCTTGACCTGACCGCCGGGCATCATTTCACGCTGCTTCCGAATCTCGCGCTGTTCGTCAATGCCGGCTTCCCGTTCACCCGCCTCGCCGACCTGGCCGAAACCGCGGTGGTGCTGCCGGAGCAGCCGGACGCGAGGGAGGTTGCCGCCTATCTCGACATGCTGGGCCGGTTCGGGGCGCTGACCGGCTACCCGGCCCTGCGGGTCGCGGTGGTGCGCCCGGACGCCGCGGCGACGATGGCGGAGCGCGACCTGCTGCTGATCGGCACGCTCGGCCATCTCCAGGACGCGGCGGGGCTGCTGGCGCGGGCGGCGGTACGGCCGGAGGGTACGCGGCTGGTGCTGGCCCTCTCCGATCCGCTCGATCCGCTGCACCGGCTGCTCGGCGGCGGGTCCGATCCGGCGACCGGGCAGGCGGCGGCAACGCTCGCCGCCGCGCCTGCCGGCATGCGCGGCTTCCTGGTGGGCGGGGAAAGCCCGCTGGCCGATCACCGCAGCGTCATCGCAATTCTGGCGACGGCGCCGGAGGCGCTCGGCCAGATGGTCGGCAGTCTGCACGATCCTGCGCAGGCAAAGCTGATCCAGGGCGATCTCGCCCTGCTGGAGGCCGGCCGGGTGACCAGCTACCGGATGGCGCCGACCTACACGGTGGGACATCTGCCGTTGTGGATGTGGCCCGGCTGGCTGCTGCGCGACCGGCCGCTCGGCGCCGCGCTGGTGATGCTGGCGGGGGTCGGCCTGCTCGGGCTGGCGTGGCACGCCGCCATGCGCCGCCGCGCCGCCGCACGCCTCGCGCAGGCCGCGCGATGAGGCACGCGCGCGGCGCCGCTTCCCTGCTCGCGGCTGCCGGGTTGCTGGCGGCCGCGGCGGCACAGGCCCAGGCGCCGGATGCCGCCGTCACCGTGCTGATGCAGCAGGCCGGTTTCTGGCACGCGCAGCATCACGACGCCCAGGCGATGGCAAGCCTGCGGCGCCTGCTCCGGCTTGCTCCGGACGATGCCGACGCGCTGGCGATGCTGGGCCGGATTGCCGCCGAGAACGGGGAGACGGCGGCGGCGGAGCAGGCGCTGGCGCAGTTGCGCCAGGCGGCCCCGGCCGATCCCCGCATCGCCGCGATCGAGCAGGCACTGCGCATCGGCAAGGTGGCCGAAGACTCGCTGGCCGAGGCACGCCGGCTCGCCGCCGCCGGCCGGCCGGCGGAGTCGCTGGTCGCCTATGACCGTGTGCTGAAGGGCAATCCCCCGCCGGACTGGCTGGCGGCGGAATATTACCAGACGCTGGCCGGAACCGAGGGCGGCTGGCAGCGGGCGGCGGACGGGCTGGCGGCGGCGGTGCGGCAGGCCCCCGACGATCTGCCGACGCAGCTCGCCTATGCCGAGGTGCTGACCTACCGCGAGGCGACGCGGCGCGACGGGATCGCGCGGCTGGCGGTGCTGGCGCAGAACGCCGCCATCGCCGCGCCGGCGACGCAGGCATGGCGGCAGGCGCTGCTGTGGCTGCCGGACGATGCCGGCGCCGCCGAACCGATGGCCGCCTTCGCCGCCGCCCATCCCGACGATGCCGGCATCGCCGCGCGCCTGCAATCGGCCCGGCAGGCGGCGGTGGGGGCCGATCCGGCGGCGGAAGCGCGCGCCGCTGCCTTCGCCGCCCTCGACCGCGGTGCGCTGGCCGACGCGGCGCAGGGATTCGAACGCGCGCTCACCGCCAACCCCGCGGATGCCGATGCCACCGGCGGCCTCGGCCTGGTGCGGCTGCGCCAGCATCAGAGCGAAACCGCCCGGACCTTGCTGGCCCGTGCGGTCGCGCTCGATCCGGCGCACCGGGCGCGCTGGCAGTCGGCGCTGGCGGCGGCCGAGGCGCCGCCGGTCAATGAGGGGAAGGCCCGCGCGCAGCGCCTGCGCGAACAGGCCGCGGCGGCGGCGGACCCGGCGGAGCGGCGCCGCCTCTATACCGAGGCGCTTGCCGCCGACCCCGCCAATCCCTGGCTGCGCCTCGATCTCGCCCGGCTGCTGGTGCGACAGGGCGATCCGGAGACGGCGCGGAAGCTGATGGCGGAGGCGACCGGCCCGTCCGCCTCCGCCGATGCGCTGCGCGCCGGCATCTTCCTTGCCGCCGAGACCGAGGATCGCGCCACGGAGACGGCGCTGATCGCCCGCCTGCCTGCCGCCTCGCGCACGCCCGAGATGCGGGCGACGCTTGATGAGGCGGCGTTGCAGCAGCAGATCGCCGCAGCGCTGGCGATGCCGCGGGTGATGGCGCGGCAGCAATTGCTCGCCCTTGCCGCCGCCCCGGACCCGCAGGGCACCCGCGGCGCCGCCGTCGCGCGCGCGCTTGCCGGGCTCGGCGAGGGCGTGGCGGCGCGGGAGGCGATCGCTGCCGCCCAGGCGGCGACGCCGGGGCAGGGCGCCGCGGCGCGGCTCGCCTATGCCGGGGCGCTGCTGGAGGCAGGGGCGGCCGGGCAGGCGCAGGCCATGCTGCGCGGTCTCGGGGCCGTCGGCGCGCTCACACCGGCGCAGCGCGAGACGCTCGCCGGGTTGCAGACCGGCCTCGCCGTGCGCGAATCGGACCGGCTCCGTGAGCAGGGCAAGCCGGCGGACGCGTACGACCGTCTGGCCCCGGTGCTGGCCGCCGCGCCCGCCGACCCCGGCGCCAATCTGGCCCTGGCGCGGCTCTATCAGGCAACCCACGCGCCGCGGGAAGCGCTCGCGATCGCGCAGGCGGTGCTGGCGCGCGATCCCGCCAGCCTGCCGGCGCGGCAGGAGGCGGTGGCGGCGGCACTGGCGCTCGGCGACCGCAGGCTTGCCGCAACCTTTGCCGCCGAGGCGCTGGACCGGGCACCGGACGATCCCCGCGCCTGGATGATGGCCGCCGATGTCGAGAAGGCGCGCGGCAATCTGCGGGAGGCGCTGCGCGACCTGGAGCGCGCCCGCGCCCTTCGCCGCCGCCAGCTTGCCGCCCCGACGGCCGCCGCCGCGCCGCCGGACCGGATCGGGGCGCTGGCCAATGACGAGCCGCCCCCCGCGGACGCCAATCCGTTCCGGCAGGCAACGGAGAGCGGGACGGTTGCGGTCGGCGATCTCGCCCCGGCGCTGACCACGGTGCCCGATCCGCTGACCGCCCAGCTCGACACGTCGATCGCGCAACTGCATGACCAGGTGGCGCCCGCCGTGCAGGCGGGGGTGGGGTACCGCAGCCGTACCGGCAGCAGCGGACTCGACCAGTTGGACGAATTGACGCTGCCGATGGAGGCGTCCTTCTCGCCGGACGGGCAGGGGCGGCTCACGCTCACCGTGACGCCGACCCTGCTGGAGGCCGGCACGCTCGGCGGCAGTGCCACCAATGCGCAGCGCTTCGGCACCGGCGTGTTCGCACTGAGCCAGCCGCCCGGCGGCGGTGCGGCGATCGCGAGCGGCGCCGGCCCCGGCGACCAGGCGGCGCAGGGGTTTGCCCTCGACGTGTCCTATGTCCGGGATGATTTCTCGGCCGATCTCGGCACCACGCCGGTCGGCTTCCGCGAGCAGAACGTGGTCGGCGGCGTGGAATGGGTACCGCAGCTCAGCGACACCATGCGGCTGCGCCTGACCGCGGAGCGGCGGGCGGTGACGGACAGTCTGCTGTCCTTTGCCGGGGCGATCGACCCGCGCACCGGCATCGCCTGGGGCGGCGTGACGCGCACCGGCGGGCGCGCCAATCTGGAGTTCAGCGCAGGCCCGGCCGACGTCTATGCCGGCGGCGGCTGGTATACGCTGCAAGGCAGCAATGTCGAAAGCAATACCGAGACGCAGGCCGGTGCCGGCGGCAGCGTGCCGATCTGGCACGACGGCGGGCAGGAGCTGCGGGTCGGCATGGATCTGGTCTATTTCGGCTACGGCCAGAACGAGTATGCCTTCACCCTCGGGCAGGGCGGCTATTTCAGTCCGCAATCCTATTTCGCCGCCCTGTTGCCGGTGACGTACAGGAACAAGTCCAGTCCGGACCTGTCCTATGAGATCGGCGTCGCGCCCGGTCTGCAAACCTATCACCAGAACGCCGCGCCCTATTTCCCGACCGATCCCGCCTTGCAGGCGCAGCTGGTCGCGATGCAGGCCAACCCTGCGACGGCGGTTCCCGGCGTGCAGTCGGCCTATGCGGCGCTCGGCCAATCGGGGCCGGCGGGCAACGCGCATGCCAGTTTCGACTACCGCGTATCGCCCGACCTGCATCTCGGCGGCTCGGTCAATGCGCTGCATGCCGGCAACTTCACCGAGGTGAACGGGCTGCTGTTCGCCCGCTACATCTTCGGCGGGGCCGGCGAATAGACGCCGTCAGGCCGGCAGCAGCGCCTTCCGCCCCGCCGTCTCCAGCGCCGCGAACATCACCCCGAACGGCGGCAGCATGGCGGTGTCGCCCGCGACCGCCGGGGCGAAACCGCTCTGCGGCAGCGGACGGAGCGGCGTGAGGCCGCTCAGATCCGCCACCGTCTCGCATTCGGCGAGGTTGAACAGGGCGAGCATGCGCGACCCCTGCCAGGAACGGACGAAGCCGATCAGCGGCGGCGGCAGATCGAGCGGCAGCAGCCGGCCGTGCAGCAGGGCCGGGCAGGCGCGCCGCCAGGACAGGAAACGCCGCCAGTCATCGGCCAGCACCGTGCGGTCGGCGGCGAGGGCGCGGTGCGCCGGCGGGATCGGCAGCCACGGCGTGCCGGTGGTGAACCCCGCCTGCGGTCGATCGCCGTCCCAGGGCATCGGGGTACGGCTGCCGTCACGGCCGCGAAAGGCCGGGAAATGGGCGATGCCGAACGGATCGCGCAGCGCCGCCAGCGGCAACTCGGCCTCCGTCAGCCCCAGTTCCTCGCCCTGATAGAGGCAGACGCTGCCGCGCAGGCTGAGCAGCAGCGCCATCAGCAGGCGGGCGAAGGCGGGGTCGTGGCCGGCGGCGCGGCCGCGCGGGTGCCACCGGCTCACCGCCCGTTCGACATCATGGTTGGAGAAGCTCCAGCACGGCCAGCCCTCCTCCTCCGCGGCGATGTCGGCGAGCAGGGCGGAGAGGGTCGCGTGGTCGAAGCCGCCGCGCAGCGGGCGCAGCGTATAGGCCATGTGGAGATGGCCGCTTCCGGCGGTCAGCCGGCGCAGGCGCGCCAGGGCGCCGTCCTGGCTCGACACTTCCCCGAGCGCGACGGCGCCCGGATGACGATCGAGCAGCCGGCGCACGCGCGCCATCACGCCGAGCGTTTCCGGCTGCATCATGTCGTGCAGGTGACGCTGCATGCCGAAAAGCTTGGCCGGCACGCCGTCGGCCGCCGGGGGCGCGGGCGGGTTGGAGCGCAGCCGGCGATCGTGCAGCATGAAGTCGATGGCATCGAGCCGGAAGCCATCGACACCGCGGCGCAGCCAGAATTCGCCGCCCTCCAGCACCGCATCGACGACCGCAGGATTGTGCAGATTGAGCGCCGGCTGCCGGGCGAGGAAATGATGCAGGTAGTATTGCCGCCGCCGCGGCTCCCACGTCCAGGCGGGGCCGCCGAACACCGACAGCCAGTTGTTCGGGGCAGTGCCGTCCGGCTGCGGATCGGCCCAGACATACCAGTCGGCCCGCGCCGCATCGCGGCCGGCGCGGCTGTCGAGGAACCAGGCATGCCGGTCGGAGGTATGGCTCCAGACCTGATCGATCAGCACCCGCAGGCCGAGCGCATGGGCGCGCGCCACCAGAAGGTCGAAATCGGCGAGCGTGCCGAACTGCGGATCGACCGCGACATGGTCGGCCACGTCGTAGCCGAAATCCGCCTGCGGGGAGCAGAAGAAGGGGCACAGCCAGATGGCATCGACGCCGAGACGGGCGACGTGATCGAGCTTCGCCGTCACCCCCGGCAGGTCGCCGATACCGTCACCATTGCTGTCGAAAAAGCTTCTCGGATAGATCTGATAGATCACCGCGCCGCGCCACCAGTCGTCGTCCTGCATCATCCGGTCTCTCCTCACGGCCGCGTGTAATCGGTCACGGCGGCGTGTTCAACCGGAACGTGCGCGAAACTTCATTTCACGAATTTATTCGGCTGCGCTGCGCAGTGCCGCACCGGCAGCGAGCGGACACAGCGGCAGGGCGGCGGCGAACAGGGCGGCGAGGAACAGCAGGTGCGGCCGCGGCGACTGGCCGAACGCGGCGGCGTCGGTACCGGCGACGCCGAAGATCAGCACCGGCGTTGCCAGCGGCAGCACCAGCAGCGGCAGCAGGACGCCGCCGCGCCGTGCCCCCAGCACCACGGCGGCCCCAACGGTGCCGAGCAGCGACAGCAGCAACGTTGCCGGCAGCAGGCCGAGCAGCAGCACCGGCAGCGCCGCCGGGCCGATGCGCAGCATCACCGCGACCGGGGCCGCGGCGAGCAGCAGCGGCGCGCCGGTGGTCAGCCAGTGCGCCGCCGCCTTGAGCAGCGCGAGCGCCGGCGCCGGCAGGCCGGACAGCAGCAGCTGGTCCAGGGTGCCGTCGTCGAAATCGGCGCCGAACAGCCGGTCGAGCGGCAGGATGGCGGCGAGCAGGGCGCAGACATAGACGATGCCGGGGGCAAGGCGCCCCAGCGTCCCCGGCGCCGGCCCGATCGCGAGCGGGAACAGCGCCGCGGCAAGCACGAAGAACAGCAATGCCGCCAGCGTGTCGCTGCCATGCCGCAGCGCCAGCGCCAGTTCCCGCCGCAGCAGGGCGAGGAACAGCTTCATCGGCCCAGCTCCAGGGTGGCCGCGGCGTCGAGCGGCAGCGGCAGATGCGTCGCCGCCACCACGAGGCCGCCGCCGGCGCGGTGGCGCGCCAGCATCGTCCCGAACCGTGCGACCGAGGCGGCATCCAGCCCCAGGGTCGGTTCGTCGAGCAGCCACAGCCGCGCGCCGCGCAGAGCGAGCCGCGCCAGCGCCAGCCGCCGCCGCTGTCCCGCCGACAGCAACCGCACCGGCAGATCGGCGAACGGCGCGAGCGAAGCTGTTGCGAGCGCCGCCGCGACCGCCGCGCGCGTCCCCCAGGGCCGCAGATTCTCCGCCGCCGTCAGGCCGAGCTTGAGCGCGTCGGAATGGCCGAGATAGGCGACCCGCGCGGCATGGGCCGGCAGGTCGGCGAGCGCCTCGGCCCCCTCCCACAACAGACGTCCCGCCTCGATCCGGCCGAGACCCGCGAGCAGGCGCAGGAGCGTACTCTTGCCGGCACCGTTCGGCCCGGTCAGCAGCAGGGCGCCGCCGGCCGCGACGCGGAACGACAGCCCGGCGAAGACCAGCCGTTCACCCCGGATCGTCGCCAGCCCGTCGGCCTCCAACACGTCCGCCTCGTCCTTGTTGCGCCGCAACAGCCGCCCGGTGGACGGACCCTGCCCGGTGTGGTTAAAGCCCGATTCGCAGCAACACACACGCCCACCCGCCGCAATCCGGCTCGGCCCGCGGCGCGCGCGGCGCAGCGAGGGGCATCGCGCATGAAGACGATCGGGCAGGACGGCCTGCACACCCGCCGCACGCTCCGTGTCGGGGATCGCGACTATGCCTATTTCTCGCTGCCCGAGGCGGCGCGCACGCTCGGCGACATCACCCGCCTGCCGGTCAGCCTCAAGGTGCTGCTGGAGAACGTGCTGCGCTTCGAGGACGGGCAGACATACCGCATCGCCGATGCGCATGCGATCGCCGACTGGATCAAGACCGCCTCCTCCGACCGGGAGGTGCCGTTCCGTCCGGCGCGCATCCTGATGCAGGATTTCACCGGCGTTCCCGCGGTGGTCGATCTGGCCGCGATGCGCGACGGCATCGTCCGGCTCGGCGGCGACCCGGCGCGGGTCAATCCGCTGGTGCCGGTCGATCTGGTGATCGACCATTCGGTGATGGTGGATGCCTACGCGACCCCGGATGCGCTGCGCCGCAACGTCGATATCGAGTTCGCGCGCAACGGCGAGCGTTACGGCTTCCTGCGCTGGGGCCAGACCGCGTTCGACAATTTCCGCGTCGTTCCGCCCGGCACCGGCATCTGCCACCAGGTCAACCTGGAGTATCTCGCCCAGGCCGTGTGGACGACGGAGATCGGCGGTACCACCTTCGCCTATCCCGACACGCTGTTCGGCACCGACAGCCACACGACGATGGTCAACGGCCTCGGCGTGCTCGGCTGGGGCGTCGGCGGGATCGAGGCGGAGGCGGCGATGCTCGGCCAGCCGATCGCCATGCTGATCCCCGACGTGATCGGCTTCCGCCTGACCGGAAAGCTGCCGGAGGGTGCGACCGCGACCGATCTCGTGCTGACCGTCACGCAGATGCTGCGGCGCAAGGGGGTGGTCGGCAAGTTCGTCGAGTTCTTCGGCCCCGGCCTCGATGACCTGCCGCTCGCCGATCGCGCGACGATCGCCAACATGGCGCCGGAATACGGTGCCACCTGCGGCTTCTTCCCGGTCGATCGGGTGACGCTCGATTATCTGCGGCTGTCCGGGCGCGACCTGCACCGCATTGCGCTGGTGGAGGCCTATTGCCGCGCACAGGGTCTGTGGCGCGACGCCGCGACGCCCGACCCGGTGTTCACCGACACGCTGCAACTCGACCTCTCGACGGTGCAGCCGAGCCTCGCCGGTCCGAAGCGCCCGCAGGACCGGGTGCTGCTCAGGGACGCGGCGGAGGCGCTGCGCGGGGAACTGACCAGGGGCCTCGGCGTCGCCGCCGCGGAGGCCGGCCGGCGCGTCAAGGTGGCCGGCAGGAACTTCGAGATCGGCCATGGCGATGTGGTGATCGCGGCGATCA
>JAJZNE010000116.1:0-17915 GCA_021847995.1 Pseudomonadota bacterium
GAGCGGTGGCAGCGGCGGCAGGGGCCGGGGCGGGGTGAGGCGGAGCGTGCCCGCCTCAAGGGCTGCCGCAATCCGCAGGATGCGGGCGCCGGTGCTGCGCAGTTTGCACCACACCAGGGCGAGCCAGGGCGCCACCAGCCCGAGCCGCAGCCCCTCGGCGGCAAGCGCCTTGGCGACGCCTTCCGTGAGGATGGCGAAGCGTTCGGCCGGGGGGCGGGGGTGGGGTGGGTTCACGGGCGAGGTTATAATTGGTAACAAGGGGCCAGGGCAAGCGGGATTCTCGGCGGGCGTCCCCGGCCGCGGGGCGGTGGCCGTGGATGGCTTCGCCGCGGCACTCCCCGCCATGACGGGTGGCTATCCGGACGCCGGGCGGATCAGGGCAGCGCCGCCAGGCGCGCCGTCAGCAGTGTGAAAAACCGCGGCGCATCCAGCCGCTCCAGCAGGGTCGCATTGGCCGCCTGTCCGCGGCGTCCCCAGCGATCGACCGAAAGACGACCGCGGCCGAGGCCCGGCCCGCAATCGACCTCCACGAACACCGGCGTCCCTACGAACAAGCCGGGCGCCACCGCCCAGGCCACGGCGCAGGCATCGTGCTGCTCATGGCCCCGTCCACCGGAGCGGCGGGAAGGTTTCACCCCTTCCCAGATCCGGGCCGCCGCCGCGGCGCATGCCCCCTGCCCCGCCGCCCGCAAGGCGGCGATTTCAGCCCCGGTGCACAGCGCCTGATTGGTCACGTCGAGCGTCGCCAGCGCCACCGGCGCGCCGCAGCCGAGCACGATCGCCAGGGCTTCCGGATCGTTCCAGGCATTGAACTCGGCTGACGGGGTGACATTCCCCTCCCCCACCGCGCCGGTCATCAGCACAATCTCCGCCACCCGCCCGGCCAGCGCCGGTTCGGTCGCGAAAACGAGGCCGAGATTGGTCGCGGGACCGAGGCCGATCACCGTCACCGACCGCGGCGCTGCTTCACGCAGCACGGCGCGCATGGCATCCGCGGCCACACCCGGCATGGCCGCCGGACCGTCCGGCAGGATCAGGCCGCCCAGGCCGTTGTCGCCATGCACATGCGCCGCATCGACATAGGGCGCGGTCAGTGCCCGGTCCGCCCCCGCCACCACCGGTACCGCGGACCCGGCCAGACCGACGACGGCACGGGCGTTGCGCAGCGTGTGCGCGAGGCCGACATTGCCCCCGACCGCCGTCACCAGCCGGACATCGAGTTCCGGCGAGGCCAGCGCCAGCCACAGCGCGATCGCATCATCGGTTCCCGGATCGCAGTCGATGAGGGTGGGGCGCGGGGTCATGCGGGCAGAGAGACGCGGCGCCGACGCGGGGCGAACAGCCGCGCCAGCAGGCCCAGCGCGGTGCCGCGCGCAGGCGGCGGCGACGGGCGCGGACGCGGCGGCGCCACGGCTTTGCGGGCGGCATCGGGCGCACTGCCGGCGAGCAGCAACTCCACCGCCCGCCGCACCCGTCCGCGCGCCCGGTGCAGCAGGACGCGCTGGTTCTCGGCTGAAATGCCGAGCAGCGCGCAGGCATCCTCGGCGGTTTTCCCCTCCATGTCGCGCAGGATGATGACGGCCTTCTGCCCGGCGGGCAGCGATTCGATCGCCGCCTGGACATGGGACAGGAGCTGCCGGCCGGCGATCACGCGCTCCGGGTCCAGTTCGTCCCACAGGCGGGGCGGCTCGGTCCAATGGCCGTCGGGCAGGAAACGGTCGAGCGGCACCGCCCGCTCCTCCCCCTCGCCACCCTCCAGCATCGGGAGGGCCACCAGCCGGCGTTCGCGGCCGGCGCGGGTGCGGGCGCGGTTGAGCACGATCGCAAACAGCCAGCTGGCGAGGCTCGACCGACCCTCGAACCGGCCGATGCCGGCGAACACGGCGAGCCAGGCGTCCTGAACCACTTCTTCCGCCTGCGCGCGGCTGCCGATGATGGCGCTCGCAGTGCCGACCAGGGAGAAGTGGAAGCGCCGGATCAGCCGCCGATAGGCCGCCGAATCGCCGGCCCGCAGCTGGGCGAGGAAAGCGGGGCTGTCGAACTCGGCGTCGGTCTGGGCCGGGGGCATGGACGGTCCGGGATGTAACGCGGCGCACTCACGCGAGTCTTATGCCATGTTCCCGCCAGCGGAGAAAGCCGATGCCGTTGCCAACCTGTCGCGACATGAGCGAGCTGGCGACCGACTACATGGAGGGCGCGCTGCCCTGGCGCGCCCGGTTCGCTGCCTGGCGCCATCTTCGCATCTGCGGCATGTGCCGCGCCTATTACGATCAGCTCGCGAGGCTCCGGCGCCTGCTGGCCCGGATGCCGGCGCCCCCGGCGGCCGACGCGCTCGTGGCCGAGGTGCTGGCGCGACGGCGGACGGACGATGCGAACGGTTGATGGGCTGCCCGGTGAACGGGTGAACGACGCTCAGTCCGCCGGGACCGGCGGGGCCGGGGGCGATGCGCCGGCAACGTGCGGGGCGAGCCAGCCGAGGGTGGCCGCCGGTTCCGCATCCGTGGTGGCCAGGTAGGGCTTGATGTCGAGCAGCGCCGTGCCGTCGATGCAGTCGAGATAGCGCACGCGCAGCACGCCCGGCCGTGCCATGCCGTCGAACGCGACCACCGACAGGCCGATCGGATTCGGCCGTGCCGGGCTGCGGGTGGCGAACACGCCACGCGGCGCGGTATCGAAGGGCGGGGTGAACACCATCGCCGCCGGCCCGGCGCGATCCAGCCAATAGAGCAGGATCAGGTGGGAAAAGCCGTCGAGCGCGGTGAGACCGACATGGAATGGCGCGAACAGCTCGGCCTCGCATGGCGGCGCGGGCGTGATCTGCCGGCCATTGCGCGGGCATTCGGCGCGTGTGCGGAACGGGGTGTGCAGGACGCCGATCGGCCGCAGGATCATCCCGGCAGCCGGAAATCCGTCCGCCCCCAGGCCAGCAGATCGCCGATCCGCTGCACGTCGCGGTCGCCGTGGGGAAAGCGGGCGAGGGCCTCGGGGTCGGTCGCATAGTGGCCCTGGCGGGGAAACACCGTGGTCACGCGGTCGCCCCAGGCGCGCTTGATCGCATCCAGGATGCGCAGCTTGTCGTCGATCATCACGTAATGCCGCGCCGGGAACAGCCGCTCCACGTCATCGAGTTCCTGTTCCTTGTGGACGTAGATCAGGACGCGGTCCGCCATCGCGTCCCACAGGCCGGATCGCTGCACCTTGCGCGGCTGGAACACCGCGTCGCCGTCCGACAGGATGACGGTGCGGCCCCATTGCTGGACGTGACGCACCACCTCCAGCGCCGCGGGATAGAGCCGGTCGGCGAAGGGATAGTCGATCAGCCAGTTGGCCGTGCGCAGCACGCGCGGATCGTGCAGCTCTTCGAGCCGCAGCCGCTCCAGCGCGCCGAGATAGTCGGCATAGCCGAGTTCGCTGCGCAGATCCTCGAACAATTCCCAATAGCGGTCGCGGCATGCCGGCCCGTGCTCACGCGCGAGATACTCGCGCAGGTCGCCCTGCACCGCGTCGTTGTCGAGCAGCGTGTTGTCCACATCGAACAGGAAGATCACGTCGTCGGTCACGTTCATCCCTCCGCACTCATCCGCCAGCCTGGGCGACATGGCGCGAGACGGTCGCGCGCTCGCCGATCAGCCCGCGCGGGCGCGCGAGCAGCGTCGCCGCCAGCACAACACCGATCGCGACCACGCGCAATGCCGCCCCGCGCGCCTGCCAGAAGCCGGGCAGCAGCAGCGCGAGCGCGGTGCCCGACAGCGTCCACAGCGCCCACACGGCAACGGCGCCGAGCAGCGCGCCGCGGTTGTTGCCGGCACCCCCCACCACCAGCATGACCCAGACCTGGAAGGTGAACACCGGCAGGTAGTTGTCGGGCGCGATGAAGCCGAAGAACTGCGCCTGCATGGCCCCCGACAGGCCAATCAGTGCCGCCCCGATCACGAAAGCCTGCAGCCGGAACCGGGCGGGCGCCTTGCCGAGCGAGGCCGCCGCCGCCTCATCCTCGCGCAGCGCGCGCAGGACGCGGCCCCACGGGCTTTGCGTCAGCCGTTCCAGTGCCAGGAAGGCGGCCGCGGTGACGGCGGCAGCCAGCGCGAGATTGGCGGCGCCGAAGGCGAGCGGCCGGTCCGCCAGCGCCTCGAACGGCTTGGGGATGAAGGCGATGCCGAACGGCCCGCCGGTGAGCGCGGTCAGATCGAGGGCCAGCAGTTGCAGCGTGACGGCGGCGCCGAAGGTGGTGATGGCGAGGTAGTCGGCGCGCAGCCGCAGCGTGACCGCACCGATGACCGCCGCGACCAGCGCCGCGGCGAGCATGGCGCCGAGCCAGCCGAGCGCGATCGGGGCCGCGAAGCCGCCCCAGTGCGCCGCCGCCGGGGCGGCGGTGATCCAGGCGGCGGCATAGGCACCGACGCCGGCGAACCCGGCGACACCGACATTGAACAGCCCCGCCGATCCCCATTGCAGGTTGAGGCCGAGCGTCGCCACCCCGTAGCTGAGGGCCACGGTGGCGAAGAAGCAGAGATAGCTGAGCAGTCCGGTCATCGGCTGCGATCCCGGTCCGGCCGGCGGATGCCGCACGCCGCCGCCCCGGCCCGCGCCATGCCGGCAAGCTGCCGCACGTTCACGCCGCCCGGCCGCCGAACAGCCCGCGCGGCCGCACCAGCAGCATCGCCAGCATCACCACGAAGGCGACCGCCGCGCGATACTGCGCGCCGGCGAGCGGCACCGCGGCGGCCTCGGCGATGCCGATGACGAGGCCGCCGACCATCGCCCCCGGCACGCTGCCGATGCCGCCCAGGATCGCGGCGGCGAACAGCGGCAGCAGCAGCTCGAACCCCATCGCCGGCCGCACCTGCACCGTCACGCCGAGGAAGACGCCCGCCGCCGCCGCCAGCGCACCGCCCAGCAGCCAGGTCGCCCGCACCACCCGCGCCGCATCGATGCCGGCGAGACGGGCGAGATCCGGATTCTCGCTGACCGCCCGCATGGCGCGGCCGAGCGGCGTGCGCGCGAGCAGCAGATGCATCGCCAGCATCAGCACGAGCGCCAGCGCCAGCACCACGAGCTGATCCGCGGTCGCCCGCATCCCCGGCGCGAGACGCAGCGTCATCGCGATGTCGCGCGAATAGTAGTAGGGCTCGGGGCCAAACAGGAACTCGACGGCGCTGCGCAGCGCGAGCGAGGCGCCGAAGCTCGCGATCACCAGCACGATCGCGTTGCCGTGCCGACGCAGGCGCCGGAACAGCACGGCATCGAGCGACCACGCCAGCAGCGCGGTCAGCCCCATGCTGATCAGTAGCGCCGCCAGCAGCGGCCAGCCGAAGGTGAGCGGCCCGAGGGGCGCCGCGCCGCCGAGCGCGCCCGCGATGAGCAGGGCGAAATAGGCACCCCAGGTGGCGAACTCGCCCTGCGCGAAATTGGCGAAGCGCAGCAGGCCACAGGTCAGCGTGAGGCCGATCGCGCCAAGACCGATCATGGCGCCGGAGGTGATGCCGTCGATCAGGATCTGCCCGATCATGCCGCCCGCACGCCGCCGAGATAGAGGGCCGCCACGCGCGGATCATCGCGCAGCGCCGCCGCCGTTCCGGCATGCGCCACCCGCCCCTCCACCAGCACCATCGCCCGGTCGGCCACGGCCAGCGCGGCGCGCACGTTCTGTTCGACCAGGAGCACCGCGACCCCGCCGGCGGCGATCTCGCGCAGCTTCGCCAGCACGGTGCCGACCAGCTTCGGCGCCAGTCCGGCGGAGGGTTCGTCCAGCGCCATCACCCGCGGCGCCGGGATCAGGGCGCGGGCGATCGCCAGCATCTGCCGCTGCCCGCCCGACAGAAGCCCGGCCGCGCGGCCGCGCGCGGCGGCGAGGTCGGGAAACAGCGCGAGGGCTGCCGCGATCCGCCCGGCCCGCGCCGCCCGCGGCAGCACGGCGGCGGCAATCGCCAGATTCTCCGCCACCGTCAGGGCGGCAAACACATTCCCGCTCTGCGGCACGAAGCCGAGGCCGGCGCCGATGCGGCGATGCGCCGGCACCGCGAGCAGCGATCCGCCGCCGAGCATGACGGTGCCTTCAGCGACCGGCACGAGTCCGGCGACCGCCCTGGCCAGCGTCGATTTGCCGGCGCCGTTCGGGCCGAGCAGGACGAGAATTTCGCCGGCATCGAGGGCAAACCCGACCCCGCGCACGATCGGCAGGCCAGGCTCGTAGCCGGCGACGAGGTCGCGCACCTCCAGCAGGCTCATGCGCCGCCGCCGAGATACGCCTCGATCACGCGCGGATCGCGGGTCACGGCGCCGGGCGTGCCGGAGACCAGCATCCGGCCGCCGGCCATGACATGCACCTCACTGCACAGGCGGCCGACCAGATCGAGATTGTGCTCGACGATCAGGAACGAGACGCCGCCCGCGTGCAAATCCCGGATGCGGGCAATGATCACCTCCAGCAGCGTCGGGTTGACGCCCGCCGCCGGCTCATCGAGCAGGATCAGCCGTGGTGCCGCCATCAGCACGCGCGCCAGTTCGAGCAGCTTGCGCTGCCCGCCCGAGAGTGTCGCCGCCGGTGCGCCGGCGAGACGGCCGAGGGCAAGGAAATCGATGATCTCCCGCGCGCGGTCGATGTTGCGCCGCTCCGCCGCCGCGACGCGGGCGGGGCTGAGCCAGTTGGCGAAGGGCCGCTCCCCCGGCTGGCCCTGGGCGGCGAGCAGCACGTTTTCCAGCACCGTCATGGCGGCGAAGGGGCGCGGGATCTGGAAGGTGCGGCCCAATCCGGCGGCGAGGCGGCGATGCGCGGGCGCGCGGGAGATGTCGCGGCCGAGGAAGCGGATGCGTCCTTCGCTCGGCCGCAGGCTGCCGGCGATCAGGTTGAACAGGGTGGTCTTGCCCGCTCCGTTCGGGCCGATCAGCCCGGCGATGCACCCGGCCGGCAGCCGCAGCGATACGCGATCGACCGCGCGCGCGGCGCCGAAACGGCGGCTGAGGTGGGAAATTTCCAGCATGCGCTGCGGGCGGGACGGTTTCGCGGTTGCGTCGGCGCGCACGGTATGCACGATCCGGTTCCCTGCCAAGTCGCGAAAGACCCCCATGCGCGCCATCCGCTTCCAGGAAGAACGCTCCGGCCTAGATACGAAAGCGCAGATGCTGGCCGATGCGGCGCCGGAGAACGTGGCGTTCCTGTGGGATTTCCTCGCCCAGCCGCGCGACCTGCCGGCGCTGCATGCGATCTGGACCGGGCCCGAGATTTCCGCACCCATCCCCGATGCGATGCTGGCCGATCAGCACCGCGCCGCCGGGCTGAAGCTCGAGAACGCGACGGTACTGCCGCAGCCGGGGGAGCTGGTGCTGACCTATCTGCCCCCCCGCGTCTGGGGCGGCGGGGAGGCGCCGGTGTTCGATCTCGGCCTGTTCTATGGACCGCACGGACGGCTGTTCTTTCCGATCGGCTGGCATGCCGGCAGCGTGGTGGCCCGCGTCGCCGCCGCCGACCTCCCGGCGCTGGCCGAGGCGTGCCGGCGCATCCGCCAGGGCGGCGCCTGCACGCTGCGCATTTCGCGCGCGGTGGCGGCGTGAACGGCGACAGTTTCGATCTCTTTGACCTGCGGGTGGACGTGATCGTCCCGCCGGGCGCGCGCGTGCTGTGCGGGGCGAAGCCGGGGGATCATTTTTTCCTGCGCGGGGAGATGCTGCATCTGCCGGACGGGCAGGGATTCTCCATCTATTCGCTCGCCGCCGTGCTGCCGCTGCTGGCGGCCAAGCAGCGGGCGACGCATCCGAACGACTGGATGACGACGGATGCCGATGTCGCCTGCCCCGATCCGAACTGCCCGACCCGCCTGCGCATCAGCCGCATCGGCGTGCGCCGGTTCCGCCACGGCGAGACGACGGCGACACCGCGATGAGCGCGACTGACGAACTCCGTCCCGGCTACGTCATCTCCCGCGTCATCAAGGGCGGGTGGCAGTTGGCCGGCGGGCACGGCGCGGTCGCGCGCGACGACGCCATCGCCGACATGGCCGCCTATGTCGCGTCCGGCATCACCACGTTCGACTGCGCCGACATCTATACCGGCGTGGAGGAGCTGATCGGCGCCTTCCTGCGCGCGGCGGACGCGCAGACGCGGGCGCGCGTCAAGGTCCATACCAAGTTCGTCCCCGACCTTTCCATCCTGCCCACGATCGACCGCGCCCATGTCGCGCGCATCATCGACCGCTCCGCCGCGCGGCTCGGGCGCGAGCGGCTCGATCTCGTGCAGTTCCACTGGTGGGACTACGACATCCCGCGCTGGACCGAGACGGCGCTGTGGCTGCGCGACCTGCAACAGGCGGGAAGGATCGATCTGATCGGCGGGACCAATTTCGACACCGCGCATGCCGCGGCGCTGCTCGATGCCGGCGTCGATCTCGCCAGCATGCAGGTGCAGTATTCGCTGCTCGACGACCGGCCGGCGCGCGGGCTTGCGGCGCTCGCCGCTGCGCGCGGGATGAAGCTGCTGTGCTACGGCACCGTCGCCGGCGGCTTCCTGTCCGAACGCTGGCTCGGCGCCGCGGAGCCGCGCGGCGATCTGCCCAACCGCTCGCTGGTCAAATACCGGCTGGTGATCGACGACGCCGGCGGCTGGGACTGGTTTCAGGCGCTGCTGCGCGCGCTCGATGGTGTCGCGCGCCGCCACGCGACCGATATCGCCGCCGTCGCCGGGCGCTGCGTGCTTGATTTTCCCGCGGTCGCCGCGATCATCGTCGGCGTCAGCCGGGGCATGCACCGCGCCGCCCACGCCGCGATCCCGACGCTCGCGCTCGATGCCGCCGACCGTGCAGCGATCGATGCCGTGCTGCGCCAGCGCCGCAGGCTGGACGGCGATGTCTATGCACTGGAGCGCGACCGCACCGGGCGGCACGGACGGATCATGAAATACGATCTTGGCGACACGTGATCATCACAAGGGGGAGGCAGGCGATGCGGCGGATGCTGTTGGGATGCGCACTGGCGGTGCTGCTGGCGCCGGCGGCGGAGGCGGCGGATTGCAGGATCACGATCGGCGTGGTGATGTCGCTCACCGGCCCGGCCGGCCCGTATGGCCAGGCGGGCGCGAAATCGGTGGAAATGGCGTTCCATGACCTCAACGAGGCGGGCGGCGTGCGCGGCTGCACGCTTGCCACGGACGAGCGCGACGCGCAGAGCCAGGGCACCGTCGCGGTCGATGGCGCGAAGCAACTGGTCGAGATCGGTCATGTGCCGGCGATCATCGGCGGCATCATCTCCTCGGTCTCGCTCCCGATCCTGACCGCGGTGACGGCGCCGGCGCATGTGGTGCAGGTCTCCCCGGCTTCGTCCTCACCCACGCTGACCGAACTCGGCCGGCAGGGCAGGAGCGGCGGCATCTTCTTCCGCACCATCACCTCCGACGCGCTGCAGGGCGTCGCAGCGGCGCGCTACGCCCTCGATGTCGGGCTGCGCAAGCTCGCCATCATCCATGTCAACAACGACTTCGGCGCCAACATGGCGCGCGAATTCACCACCGCGTACAAGGCACTCGGCGGCACCATCGTCTCCGACACGCCCTACAACGAGAAGGCGGCGTCCTACGACGCGGAGGTCACGTCGGCGATGGCGGGCGATCCGGAGGGGCTTTATCTGATCTCCTATCCGGTCGATGGCGCGACCATCACGCGGGCATGGATCAGCAAGGGCGGGCCGCGCAGGTTCCTGCTCAACGACGGCATGAACAGCGGCGACTACATCGCTGCGGTCGGCGCACGCTATCTGGAGGACGCCTACGGCACCTCCTCGGGAACCGAGGACAGCGCCTCCACTGCCTATTTCAACCGCGCCTACAAGGCGTTCTCCGGTCTCGATCCGGGGTCGCCGGCGGCGGTGCAGGCGTATGACGCGGGCGTGCTGGTCGGGCTTGCGATCGCCGCCGGAGGGACCGACAGCGCCGGCATCCGGGCCGGACTTTATGCCGTGACCGACCCGGCCGGGGAGGACGTGACGGCCGGGCCGGAGGGATTGAGGAAGGCCCTGGCGCTGATCGGCGAGGGGCGGAAGATCAGGTATGTCGGCGTGATCGGGCCGATCCGGTTCGATCAGTACGGCGACATCACCGGCCCCTTCCGGCTGTGGCAGATCAAGGGCGGGCTGGTGGTGACGAAGGGGACGCTGACCACTGCCGACGTGGACCGGATCAAGGCGCAGATCGGGGCGAAGTGAGGCTGCCGGCGGACGATTTCGGCCGCGTCCTGTGGTCGCGCACCGCCGCCCCGCCGCCTCCGACCGAGCCGCTCCGGGGCGATGCGGCGTGCGACGTGGCGGTCATCGGCGGCGGCCTCCTCGGCCTGTCAACGGCGCTCGCGCTTGCCGAACGCGGGGCGCGGGTGATCGTGCTGGAGGCGGCTTCGATCGGCGCCGGCGCGTCGGGGCGCAACGGCGGGCTGGTGGTGCCGAGCCTGCCGCGAATCGGGCCGGAACAGGCGCCGCCGGCGCTGGCGGCGCTGGTGGCAACGGGGGCGGATGCGGTATTCGCGCTGATCCGCCGCCACGCCATCGCCTGTGATGCGGTGCAATCGGGCTGGCTCCATCCCGCCCATGCCGAGGCGCTCGCGCCCCGCGTCGCGGCGCGCGTCGCGGCGTGGCAGGCGGTGGGGGCGCGGTGCGTCTGGCTCGATGCGGCGGCGACGCAGGCGCGCATGGGCAGCACGCGGTTCCACGGTGCCCTGTTCGACCCCTCGGGCGGCCATCTCGATCCGCTCGGCTACACGCGCGGCCTTGCCCGTGCGGCGCTGGCGGCAGGGGCGGCGGTGCACGAACGATCCCCGGTGCTGGGCGGCGCGCTGGGCGGCGCGCCGGGCGGCGCCGGCTGGACACTGCGAACGCCGCACGGCAGCGTGCGCGCGGGGCGGGTGCTGCAGGCAACCAACGCGGCGCCGCCCGGGCTCGGCGAGCGGCCGACGGCGGTGCCGCTGCTGGTCTATCAGCTGGCGACGCCGGCACTGCCCGCTTCCGTGCGCCGCGCGGTGCTGGCGGGCAACGAGGCGTTTTCCGACACCCGCAACAACCTGCTCGCCGCGCGCTGGACGGCGCAGGGGCGGCTGGTGACGGGGGGAATGGCCATGCTGCACGCCGGCGCCCTGACGCGGCTGCCGCGCCGCCTCGCCCGCCGGCTCGAAGCCACCTTCCCGGCGCTGGGCGCGGTGCGGTTCGAGCATGTCTGGCGCGGCCGGGCGGCGCTGACCGGCGATTTCCTGCCGTGCATCAGCGAACCGTCGCCGGGGTGGTTTTCGGTGACGTCCTGCAATGGCCGCGGCATCGTGCCGGCGACCGTGCTGGGACCGGCGCTGGCAGCATTCCTCGCCACCGGCGACCGAGCGGCCCTGCCGCTGCCGGTGACGAAGCCACGGCCGGTCCCGCTGCCCGCCCTGGCCCGCCGGCTGCCGCAGATGCTGCTGCCGCTGGGCGACTGGCAGGACCGCCGCGCCGCGCGGCGCTAGAGTGCCGCCAGCACCGCCTCCGCCCGGCTCACGTCGAAACCGCCCGGCGGCTCGACGGCAAGGTGGGTGACGCGGCCGTTGTCGGCGACCATCGCGAAGCGCTGGCTGCGCACGCCGAGGCCGCGGGCAACCAGGTCGAGTTCCAGGCCGAGCGCCTTGGTGAACGCCCCCGACCCGTCGGCGAGCATCAGCACCTTGCTGTCCACCCCCTGGTCGCGTGCCCAGGCGCCCATCACGAATGCGTCGTTGACCGCCATGCAGGCGATCGTATCGACGCCTTTCGCGCGAATTTCCTCCGCATGCTCGACAAATCCCGGCAAGTGCTTGGCGCTGCACGTCGGCGTGAAAGCCCCCGGCACCGCGAACAGAACGACCTTCTTTCCTTTGAAAATCTCATCTGTGCTGATCTCCTTCGGCCCGTCAGGCGTCGGCGTCATGAGTTTCATCGCGGGAACCTGGTCGCCCACCTTGATGGTCATGTTTGCTGCTCGCTTCCTGGTCTGTCTGCCGGCCGGGATTGGCGCGGGCGCGTCCACCTAGCCCGATCCGGGCGGACGAGTCACGCCCCCGCCCTTCTCGCCGCGTCGTCCCATAATGACGCTTGCGTTGCACCGGTTCGGCGCCATCATGTCGGCTATGGCACGCAAGCCCTCCCAGGCGGCAGCCGCGCCGCGGCACCGCAGCAGGATCGCACCGAATCTGCCCGGGCAGATGACGCTGACCGGACAGGTTCTGATCGCCATGCCGGCGATGGCCGACACGCGATTCGCCACCAGCGTGATCTATGTGTGCGCCCATACCGGTGACGGCGCGATGGGCATCGTCGTCAACCGACCGCTCGAGTCGCCGAGCTTCGCCGATCTGTTGCAGCAACTCGGTGTCGATCCGGTGCCGCCGGCACGCAGCATCCGGCTGTGCCAGGGCGGGCCGGTGGATCATGCCCGCGGCTTCGTGCTGCACAGTGCCGACTGGACCGGGGAGGGAAGCCTGCGCGTCGATGACGCGACGGCGCTGACCGCAAGCCTCGACATCCTGAAGGCGATCGCCGGCGGCGGCGGGCCGGAGCATGGCATGCTGGCGCTCGGCTATGCCGGCTGGGGGCCGGGACAACTGGAGCAGGAGATCGGACAGAACGCCTGGCTGTCGGCCCCGGCCGACCCGGCGCTGCTGTTCGACGACCAGCATGCGACGAAATGGCGGCGCGCGCTGGCAAAGCTGAAGGTCGATCCGCTGCTGCTGTCCACCGCTGCCGGACGGGCCTGAGCGGCGGCGCATCAACTCCCCGTCACGCGCCGCAGCGCCTGCGATCGCGGTCTTGACGAGCCGGCAGACGGACGCACCTGCGCGGCGAGAGGCAGCACCGCCGCAGACGGTGCCGGACGCGGAGCGGCCCCACGCCGGCCTCGCACCAGGCCGCAGGACACAGGACCATGCGCACGCTTCACGGATTGCTGGCCGCCGCGGCTGCCTTGCTGGCCGCCGGACCGCTGTCGGCCGCTTTGGCTGGCGAGCCGACCAACTATGACTACAACCCGCCGGTCCAATACCAAATTCTTGGCGGCGGCGAGCGGTCGCCCTCGACCGGATTTCCGAAAATGAACACCACCCCCAAGAACGGCGTGGACGGGTCGCACGCCAATTCGGCCGCGACCTATGGCAAGAGCGGCGTTGATGGCTCGCACCAGGGTGCGCTGACCAGCGCGAGCCATGCGTCAGGGGCCGTCAGTTCTGCCTTCAGCGGTGCGGCCGGCCATGCGCATGGCATGGGCCACGGCGGCGGCGGCGCGAAATGAGCCGTCGGCGGCTCACCAGCGGAACGCCGGCAGGGTCGCGACCGGGTTGAGGCCGGCGGCGCGCGCCGCGGCGGCGGCGGCATCCGGTCCGTTCAGTTCGGCACCATGGATGCCGCCGAGCACCCAGCACGAAGCCACGCCGGCGGCAGCGGCCCCGGCAATGTCGGTGCGCAGCGCATCGCCAACCGCAAGCACCTCCTCCGGCGGCGTGCCCAGCAGGGCCAGCACCGGGCGATAGACCAGCGGATCGGGCTTGCCGACCCACAGCACCCTGCCGCCGAGCGCGAGATAATGCAGCGCCAGCGCGCCCGCGCAGATCAGGCGCCTGCCGCCGCGGATCACTTCCAGATCCGGGTTGGCGCAGATCATCGGGAGGCCGGCTGCGCGGCAGGCGGCCAGTTCTTCATGCCACGGATCGACCAGCGTCGGCGTGCGGGTGTCGTCGGGGCCGGTGTTGAGCACGAAATCCGCCGCCGCCGGACGCGCCGCCTCGGTATAGTCGAGGCCGGCGAACACATTGCGGTCGCGCTCCGGCCCGATATGCCAGAGCCGGTGACCGAGTGCCGCGAAATCGGGCGTGTCGCGGTCGCGCAGCCTGGCGTGCGTCACCTCTCCGCTGGTGACGAGGCCGGCATAGAGGTCGGCGCCGATCCCCATCCCCAGCAGGCCGGCGGCGGCGGCGGCGGCGCGGCGCGGCGCATTGGACAGCAGCACCACGCGCCGGCCGGACGCGCGCAGCCGGCGCAGGCAATCGGTGGCGCCCGGATAAGGCGTGACGCCGTCATGCACGACGCCCCACAGATCGACGATGAAGCCGCGATAGCGCGCGGCGAGCGGCGCGAAACCGTCGAGATGTTCCATGCCTGCCCTTCCGCCTTACAAACCGCTGCCGATCGCATCGGTGATGGTGGCAAACCCGGCCGCATCCATCGCGGCCAGCAGCTCCCGCTTCAGGCGCGGCAGCAGCGCCGGGCCGTGGAGCGCGAAGCCGGTGTAGATCTGCACCAGACTGGCTCCGGCGCGGAGCTTGGCCAGTGCCTGCCGCCCGTCCGCCACACCGCCGACGCCGATCAGGGTGAGGCGGCCGGCGGCGAGCCGCGCCACCTCGGCGAGCATGGCGGTCGCGGGTGCGAACAGCGGCGCGCCGGAGAGGCCGCCACCTTCCCCGGCATGGCGGCCGCGCAATCCCGCCGGCCGGGCGAGCGTGGTGTTGCTGACCACCAGCCCCGCGACGCCCGTGTCGAGGCAGGCGGCCACGATGCCGGGGAGGTCGCCGGCGGCGAGGTCCGGCGCGAGCTTGACCAGAAGCGGCGGGGCCACCGGCACGCGCCGCCGGATCGCCGCCAGAATGCCGGCGAGCCGCGGCGCCGCCTGCAGGTCGCGCAGACCCGGGGTGTTGGGGGAGGAGACGTTGACCACGACATAGGCGACATGCGGCGCAACGGCCGCGACCAGGGCGGGGTAATCTCGCTCGGCATCCGCGCCGTCCCTGTTCAATCCGACATTGGCGCCGAGCGGCACGCCGCGCGGCGCCGTGGCCAGGTGGCGGACGAAGGCGGCCAGACCGGCATTGTTGAAGCCGAGCCGGTTGATGACGGCGCCGTCAGCCGGCAGGCGGAAGATGCGCGGGCGCGGATTGCCCGGCTGCGGGCGCGGTGTCACCGTCCCCGCCTCGATGAAGCCGAAGCCGAGGCGCGCCAGGCCGCGCAGCGCCACCGCATCCTTGTCGAAGCCGGCAGCCAGCCCGAGCGGGTTGGTGAAGTGCTGCCCGAGCGCCTGCACCGCGAGGCGCGGCGAATCGGGCGCCGCGCCGGCCCCGGCAAGCCCGAGGCGCAGGGCGCGCAGGGCGACGAGGTGCGCCCGCTCCGCGTCCATGCGGCGCAGCAGCGGCAGCGCGGCACGGGCGAGCATGTGCGGCATGGCGGCGGTTCCTGCCCCAGCCGGGCAGCGGGTTCAAGCCGGCTTGCATCGACGGCCGGCGGCGCGCAGATGCAAAGGCATGTGGGACGAGCCGTACCTGGAGACCTGCTGCCGGGCGACGCTGCACCGGCTGGCGCTGGCCGGCACGCTCGGCCGCCCGGACGGCTTGAAGGACGGGCCGTGCCTTGCGCGTCTGGCCGGCATGGGGCTGGCGCAGCGGCGCCCGGACGGACGATTCGCGCTGACCGAAGCCGGCACCGCACGCCACGCGCAGGACGTGCTGCGGCGCGGCATCAACGCGGCGGTGCCGCACGGTGCCTGACGGCACAGCGTCCCCCAACGGTGCGGCGGCGTGCTATGCTGCGGGCATGACCCAGCCCCCGCCCCGCCGGATGAAGCAGGACGCCTTTTCCGATCGTGAGACCCACCAGCCGGGGTCCGGGGCGCGGCCGGCCTGATGCGCCGTGCGCTTCATCTGCTGCGCCGCCTGCTCGCCGCCGTGGCGACGCTGGCGCTGCTCGGCGCGGCGGCCCTGGCGGGGCTGATCTGGATGGCGCGGCCGGGCGGCAACCTGAACGCCACCATTCCCGGCCTCGCCGCGCCGGTCGATGTCACCCTCGATGCCGACCTGATTCCGCGGGTGCGCGCCGGCAGCGCGGAGGATGCCGCGGCGGCCCTCGGGTTCCTGCATGCCCGCGAGCGGATGTTCCAGATGGACCTGATGCGCCGCGCGGCTTCGGGCGAACTCGCCGAAGTTTTCGGACGGCAGGCGTTGCCGCTCGACCGTTTCATGCGCACGCTCGGCCTGCGCCGCCGCGCGGTGGCCGACCTGCCGGGATTGCCGGAGCGCACGCGCGCGCTGCTCGATGCCTATGCGCGCGGCGTCAACGCCTGGATCGCGCTGCGGGGGCGCTTCGCCGCGCCCGAATTCATCGCCTTCGGCGCGCCGCGGCCGTGGTCGTCGGTGGACAGCCTGCTGTGGGGCAAGACGATGGCGCTCTATCTGTCCGGCAACTGGCGGGTGGAGCGGGCGCGGCTGCTGCTTGCCGCCACGCTGCTGCCGGATGAGATCGACGCGCTGTGGCCGCCCGCCAACGGCGCCGGCCATCCGGAGGCGGCGCTGACCTCGCCCGCGCTCGCCCGCCTCGCGGCGCGGCTGGCCAGGGCGATTCCGGAATTCCCGGCACCGTTCACCCTGCCGGAGACGGCGAGCAACGCCTGGGCCGTCGATGGCCGGCATACCGCCAGCGGCGCGCCGCTGCTCGCCGGGGACCCGCATCTCGCCTTCGGCTTCCCAAGCTACTGGTACCTCGCCCGCCTCGAATGGCCGGGCGGCGAGCGGGTCGGCGCGACGGCACCGGGCGTGCCGTTCCTGGTGCTGGGCCACAACGGCCATATCGCCTGGAGCTTCACCACCACCGGCGCCGATACCGAGGATCTGTTCATCGAAACCCCGGTCGATGCCGGGCATTACGCCGGCCCCGCCGGCCCCCTGCCCTATCAGGTGCGCGAGGAACACATTCATGTGCGCGGCGCGCCGGACGAGGTGCTGACGGTGCGGGAGACGCGGCATGGCCCGGTGATCAGCGATCTGCCGCAGGGCAGCCTCGCCGATCCCGCCGGCCCGGTACTGGCGCTCGCCTCCGCCGGCCTCGCGCCGGACGACATGGCCGCCGACGGGCTGGCAGCCCTGGGCGAGGCGGCGGACGTGGAGGCGGCGGGACGGGCGGCGGCGAAGATCAGTGCGCCGGTGCAGAACCTGATGGTCGCCGACCGCACGCGCATCGCCCTGTTCGTCACCGGCCGCGTACCGATCCGCCGCGCCGGCGACGGGGCGCGCCCGGTGCCCGGCCGGGACGGCCTGTACGACTGGACCGGCTTCGCCAGCGGCGCGCAGCTGCCGCACTACGTGGCCCCCGCCAGCGGACGCCTGGTCAATGCCAATGAGCGGGTGGCGCCGGGCGATTTTCCGGTCTTCCTCGGGCGCGACTGGTACGATGCCTGGCGCGCCGAGCGCATCCGCCAGCTGCTCGACCGCAGCGACCGGCACACGCCGGAGGCGTTCGCCGCGATGCAGGCCGATACCGTCGATCTTGCGGCACGCGCGCTGCTGCCGCGCCTGCTGCGGGACACGCCGACCGCCGAAGGAAGTCTCGCGCGGACCGCCCTCGCCCTGCTCGACGGCTGGGACGCAAGCGCCACACTTGACGCGCCGCAGCCGCTGATCTTCACCGCGTGGATGCAGCGCCTCGATGCCCTGGTGCTTGCCCGTCTCCATGTGCCGGAGGAAGCGGACGCCGCGGTGGCGCCGTGGCCGCAATTCCTCGACCATCTGCTCTCGGCTGACGGCGCGGCGCTGTGCGGCGGCGATTGCCGGCCGCTGCTCGGCCAGAGCCTTGCGGAGGCGACCGCGGACCTGGCCGCCCGCTTCGGCGCAACGCCCGCCTCCTGGCGGTGGGGGGCGGCGCATCAGGCGGTGTTCGCCCATCCGGTGCTGCGGCTCGTGCCGGGACTGGGTGCGGCGCTGGCCCCGAAGATCGCCGCGCCGGGCGACGATACCACGATCGACCGCGGCGGCGCCGCCGTCGGCAGCGAGGCAGACATCCACGGTCCGGCGTTCCGCGGCGTCTATGACCTCGGCGATCCCGACCGCAGCCTGTTCGTCGTGGCGCCAGGGCAATCGGGCAACCCGTTCGAGCCGGGCGCGCGCAACTTCCTCGCCCGCTGGCGCGACGGG
>JAJZNE010000116.1:17925-45317 GCA_021847995.1 Pseudomonadota bacterium
CATCTGGTGCTGACGCCGGCGGCGGGATCGCCATGAGCCCGCCGCCGTGGGAGGATCTCCCCGGCCTTGCCCACGGCACGCTGCTGCGCCGCGTGATCGGGTTCGTACTGGACGGCGTGATCGTCCTGATTGTGGTCAAACTGCTGGCGGTGCTGCTGTTCGTGTTCGGCATCGCGACGCTCGGCCTCGGCCTGCCGCTGCTCGGGGCGCTGCCGGCGGTGCCGGTGCTGTACAACTGGCTGTCGCTGCTGTCGCCGCTCTCGGCGACACCGGGGCAGGCGATCGCCGGGCTGGTGGTGGTGCGCGACGACGATCTCGGGCCGCCGGGGGCGGCCGCTGCCCTGGTCTGGGTGATCGGGTTCTATCTCTCACTGGCGCTGTCCGGCCTGCCGCTGCTGCTGGCGCTGTTCACCCGCCGGCACCGCACCGCGCATGATCTTGTCGCCGGACTCGCGGTGGTACGCGCACGGGCGTTGACCGGCGGCCCCGGCTTCTGGAACATGCGCGCGGGAGGGTCGCCGTCCGCATGAGCTACAAACCGCCGCGCCGCCCGCAGTTCTTCTACACCACTGCCCCCCTGCCCTGCCCCTATGTGCCGGGACGGACGGAGCGGAAGGTGGTGACGGAGATCACCGGGCCGGATGCGGAAGGGCTGCACGACCGGCTGTCGCGCGCCGGGTTCCGGCGCAGTCACAACATCGCCTATGCCCCGGTGTGCCCGAACTGCAATGCCTGCGTGCCGATCCGCATCCCGGTCGAGAGCTTCGCGCCGGAGCGGACGCTGCGCCGCATCGCGCGGGCCAATCTGCTGATGGAAGGGTTCGAGGTGCCGGCGCGCGCCACCGCCGAGCAGTACCAGCTGTTCCAGCGCTACCAGCAGGCGCGCCACGGCGACGGCGACATGGCGACGATGAGCTTCTACGACTATCGCGCCATGGTCGAGGACACGCCGATCGAGACCTTCATCGTCGAGTTCCGCGACCCCGACGACCGGCTGGTCGGCGCGTGCCTGACCGACCGCCTCTCCGACGGGCTTTCGGCAGTCTATTCGTTCTTCCTGCCGGGGATGGATCGCCGGTCGCTCGGCACCTACACGATTCTCTGGCTGATCGAGCGGGCGCGCGCGCTCGGCCTGCCCTATGTCTATCTCGGCTACTGGGTGCCGGAAAGCCGGAAGATGGCCTACAAGGCACGCTTCCGCCCGGCCGAGGTGCTGGCCGGCGGCGTCTGGCGCGTGCTGACCGAGGCGGACGCCGACGCCAGCCCGCCGCTCAGCGGCGCCCGGCTGGTGCCGGAAACCGCCGGGTAGCGCCGCCCACCGCCAGCGCGCGCAACACCGCCGCCGCCGCCGCCGCCGAGGGGGTGCCCTGCGGCGGTGCCAGACTTGCCATCACGCCGCGGAACGCCGTGCGCTGGGCCGCGGCCGCGGCCGGATCGGCGATCAGGGTGGCGACCGTTGCCGCCAGCCGCGCCGGCCGGCAGGCCTGTTGCAGCAGTTCCGGCACCACTTCGCGCCCCGCCAGCAGGTTCACCATCGCGACGTGCGGCACCTGGATCAGGCGGCGCGCAATCGCGCCGGTGAGCGCATTGACGCGGTAGGTCACCGCCATCGGCACACCGGCCAGCGCCAGTTCCAGCGTCGAGGTGCCGGACTTGGTGAGTGCCGCGGCGGCGGCGGCGTAGGCGTCGTGCTTGTCGGCAAGATCGGTCACGATCAGGGGCGGGCGCGGCCAGGCCGCGGTGGCGGCGCCGACCGACCGGGCCACCGCGCCGGCGGCCGGCACCACCGGAACCAGCGCCGGGATGCGGTGGGCGAGCAACTCCACCGTCGCGCCATAGACGGGCAGCAGCCGTGCAGCCTCGCTCATGCGGCTGCCCGGCATCAGCACCAGCACCGGCGCGTCGGCGGCAAGCCCGTGGCGGGCGCGGAAGCGCGCGGCGTCACCGGCATCGGCGCCGGATTCCAGCACCGGATGGCCGACGAAGCGCACCGGCACGTTGTGGCGCGCGAACCAGGCCTCCTCGAACGGCAGCAGGCAGAGCAGTGTGTCCCACAGGCCGGGGAAGGAGCGCACCCGCCCCTCCCGCCACGCCCATACCTGCGGGGCGACGTAATGCACGCGCGCGAGCCCGCTGCCGCGCAGCCGCCCGAGCAGGCGCAGGGCGAAACCGGGACTGTCGATCGTCACCAGCACGTCGGGATGGCGGGCACGGATGTCGGCAAGCGTCTCCGCCATGCGCCGGCGCAACAGCGACAGCCGCGGCAGCACCTCCAGCAGGCCCATCACCGCCAGGTCGTGCATCGGGAACAGGCTGCTCAGCCCCTCGGCCGCCATGCGCGGGCCGCCGATGCCGGCGAAATCGAGGTCGGGGCGGGCGGCGCGCAACGCCGCCATCAGCCGCGCGCCGAGCACGTCGCCGCTGTGCTCGCCGGCCAGAAGATAGACCAGCGTCATGACGGGGTGCGGACCGGACAGGGCGGCGGGGCGGAGGGCCAGGCTTCATGGTTGCGCACCGCCCCGCCGGTCCGCACCGCATCGAGGCGCGCCGGATCGAGATCGGCGAACACCCAGCCCGGCACATCCGCCCGTCCTGCGGCGATCACGCCATCATCGGCGAAGCCGCGATCGACCGGGCCGAAGATGCCGGCGGTACCGCGGTTCGTGTCGAGCGTGGCGCACCATGGCGCCTCGCCCACCGTCGGCGCCATCGCCACGAAGCACTGGTTCTCCATCGCCCGGGCGGCGGCGGCGAGGCGGACGCGGTGATCGCCGGCGGCGCTGTCGGTGCAGCTCGGCACCAGGATGAGCCACGCCCCGGCCTCCACCTGGGCGCGGACGAGGGACGGAAACTCGGCATCGAAGCAGATCGCGATGCCGATGCGGCCGAGGCCGGTCGCGAACACGGCGGGCGGTGCGCCCGCGTCGATGCGCCACGCTTCGGATTCGAAGCGCGTCATGACGTGCTTGTCCTGGAATGCGACCCCGCCGTCCGGCGCGATCAGCGGCGCGCGGTTGAGGATGCGGGCACCGTCGCGGAACGGCATGGTACCGGGCAGCAGCCACACGCCGTGCCGCCGCGCCACATCGCGCGCCGCCTCCAGCGCCGCCGGTGCGAACGCGACGGCGCGGGCGAGTTCGCCGGCCAGATCGGGGCGCTCGCCGGCCGCCGCCTCCATCACCGCGTATTCGGGCAGCAGCAGCAGCCGCGCGCCGGCCGCGGCCGCCACGGCCACTTCCTGGCCGAGCCGCGACGCCCAGGCCGCCACGCCGGCACCGCGCCGCACCTGCCAGGCAAGGACGCCGATGCGGATCGCGGTCATGGCCGGCGAGCGGGCTGCAACGGCTTGATCCAGAAGGACAGCCGGTTCGCCACCTGGTCGCCCCCATCGACCTGCTTCCAGCGCATGGTGCAGGCGAGGTCAGGATGGTGCCGGTAGCCGCGGCGCTGCCAGAAGGCATCGAGCGGCAGCGCGCCGGCCGGGCGCAGCGGGTGGTCGGCGGGGCGTTCGACGGCACAGAAAGTGGCATAGCCGGCGTCGGAGACGCGCCGAGCATGATCCTCCCGCGCCGCGAAGAAGGCGACGCCGATGCCCTGCCCGCGGTACTCGGCCAGCAGGACGGATTCGCCGAAGTAGAAATAGCGCGCCGGATCATGGCCGGCGGCGCGGAACGGCGCCTGGATCGCCGCCTCGGCATCGGCGAGCGGCAGGCAGGTGGAGCAGCCGACCGGGGTTTCGCCGTCGAAGGCGACGGCGAGGCCGCCGCGCGGGCTTTGCGCCAGGTCGGAGAGATAGACCCGCTCGGCGTCGAACTGGCCGTCGTAGAGATAGGGCCAGTCGCGGAACACGGCGATGCGCAGGCGGGCGAGCGCGGGCAGATGCGGGCGCATGGCAGCGCCGGTGAAGAATTCGACGCGGGGCGTCACCTGTGGGATATTCCTTTGCGAAATGCGCCTTGCGTGCCGGCTTTCCGGGCATGGCGGCGATGAGCGCGGGATGTGGGCATGGCGGACAGGATCGTGAAGATCGGGGTGGCAGGATACAAGTCGGCCATGTCGCCGATTGCCGTCAACCTGCGCGACGCGACCCCGGAGAGCTGGCGATCGACGGACCGCTGGTAAAAACTGCTGGCACCGAGCAGTTCCTGTAGGGTCGGCTCCAAGGGGAAAAGGGCAATTGAGCGCCCTCCCGCCATGCACGGCGATCGCGTGCTTGACTGGCTCCGCGGGGACACCGAAGCGCCGCGTGAATGGAATCTCGACTGTGGGTGCGAACCCATTTGATCTCCCCTCCAAGCAAAGGAAACCCAGATGAAACGCATCATGTTCACCGGCGGCAGCGGCAAGGCCGGGAAGCACGTCGTGCAGTACCTGGTCGATCACGGCTGCCAGGTGCTGAACATCGACCGCACACCGCTCGACAACCCCGCCGTGCGCACCCTGATCACCGACATCACCGATTCCGGGCAGGTGTTCAATGCGCTCTCCTCCTACATGGGGTTGCGCGAGTTCGATCCCTCGCTGCGGCCGGTGAGGGCGGATGCGGTGGTCCACTTCGCCGCCATCCCGCGCATCATGATCACGCCCGATAACGAGGTGTTCCGCGTCAATACCATGGGCACCTACAACGTGATCGAGGCGGCCGTGGCGCTCGGCATCCGCAAGGTCATCATCGCGTCGTCCGAAACCACCTATGGCCTCGTGTTCAGCCACGAGCCGCGCGACCCGGCCTATCTGCCGCTCGATGAGGAATATCCGGTCGATCCGCCGGATTCCTACGCACTGTCGAAAATCTGCAACGAGGCGACGGCCCGCGCCTTCGCCACGCGCAGCGGCGCCGACATCTATGCCATCCGCATCGGCAACGTCATCGAACCCCACGAATACGCCCGCTTCCCCGACTTCTTCGCCAACCCCGAGGGACGCAGGCGCATCCTGTGGAGCTATATCGATGCGCGCGACCTCGGCCAGCTGGTGCTGCGCGCGGTCGAGACCGACGGACTCGGGTTCCAGGTGTTCAACGCCGCCCAGGACGACTGCTCATCGAACCTGCCGACGGCGGAGCTGCTGCGCCGCTTCTATCCCAACGTGCGGCTCACCCGTCCGCTCGGCGAGCATGAGACGCTGCTCGCCAACGCCAAGGCGCGGACCATGCTCGGCTTCAGGCCGGCGCATTCATGGCGGACGGAGCCGACAGCGCGGCGCTGACCGCCCGCCGCTCGCGCGCGGCCAACGCGTCGCGCGCGGCGGCCAGCGGCAGCACCACATCCCGCGGTGACAGCCGGTCGGCCGCCATCATCATCCGGATCAGCGGGTCGTCGAGCAGCGTCTCGAAGCTGAGGGAGCGCAAGCCGTCCTGGCACATCGCAGCATCCTCCAATCGAACCCGGCGAAGTGTCGCATCGTATGGGGTCGCGGCACTGCTACGCCAAGGTTAATTAGGGGTGAGATACTTTGTGTTACAAGGTGTTATCCGACCCGCGGATCGATGAAGCGTGCCCATGCCATCCGGTTGTCCGGCGCGCCCGGCGCGAGCGCGGTTTCCAGCACCGCCCGCACCGGCCCGCGGGTTCCCTCCGGCAGGAGAAAGCTCAGGCGGTCGCTGGCATGCCCCGGTACGGTCGCCTGCGCGGCGCCCAGCACCGTCCCGTCCTCCCGCACGATGCGCGCCGTGAACACGACCGCGGCGCTGTCCGGCTTGCCGGCATGCAGCAGGCCGCTGGCGAAACCGGTCTGGCCGTCGAGATGCAGCGGGAAGATCGCGCGTGCCGGCTTTTCGCCCGGATTGTTGGGGTGCAGTTGGCAGCTTGAGCCGTCGAAGATGAAGAAGGCCCAGACCTGTCTCGCCACGTCCTGCACCGCGAACGGCACCCCGCCCGGCTCCGGCCGCAGCAGCCGCAGTTCTTCAGGCACGCTGGGCAGCGCCGTCAGCGGCACGCGGCGCTCGTAAAGTTCGAAACCGCCGTGGGTGCGATGGGTGAACGTTTCCCCGGGAAAGCAGGCCGCGACATTCGCGGCACTCTGCGGGGCCAGGCCCTCGTAGGGCCGCACCAGCGCGACATCGAGAAAGCGCAGCCACGGCGCCAGCGGGTCGGCGAACACCTCCCGCTCGGCACCGGCGGCGTCGCAGACCACCATGTCGGCGTGCGACCAGCCGGCGCGCGCCACCAGCTCGGCTGCGGTCAGTGCCGGCACGGTGCGGTCGGCGTCCACCGCCTCGTCGGACAAGCGTACCGCCCAGTCGGCCTGGAAGCGCCCCGTCAGGGCGAGCCGCGTGGCGCTGTGCCAGAGGGCGGTGTTGGCGACGCGAATCCGCCGCCACGGCGTCGTGTTCAGTGACAGCAGGCGGAAATTGTCGGGCAGCGGCTCGGCGCAGAGCAGCTGGGCGCGGGGATGAAGGCGCCCCAGCGCCACCGCCGCATAGCCTGCGTAGGCTCCGATCACGAGGATCCGCTGCGGCGTGGCGCGCAGGCCGGGGAGCACATAGGCGTCGTCGCGAAACGCCGCGGTGAGGGCGGAAATGTCCGGCGTGCCGCCGCGGAACCATATCGGCGCTGCAAGCTCCGGCAGCACCGCGAACAGCAGCCCGTCATGCGCCGCCGCCAGCGCGATCAGATGGTCGAAATAGCCGGCCCGCAGCCCGCGGTCCTGCGGCGCCGCCGCCATGGCGGCCTCCAGCTCCGCCTTGCGCTGCCACGGTCCGGGGCGGAAGGCGGCGGCAGGCGCCCTCGGCTGCGGCGCGGGGTCGGCAAGGCCGAGCGAGAACGGTTCCGGCTGGGACATGGGGCGGCAGTTCCTTTCCGCGCCAGCATCCGGCATTTCAGCCGCTTTGGCGAGGGTTCAGCACCGATCAACGGGACGCCGCATGCAGGGGGCCGCCCGTGGCATGGCGGCGTTCGGCTGATTTGCTGCGCCGCCCCGCTGTGGCGGCCGGGATCACAGGCCGCCCTGCCCGGATCACGCCAGCGTGTCCGCCGTGACACACCTCGTCAACTCAGGCAATAAATGCGTCTGGATTATTTTTTCGCATCGTGCGATGCTGTCGCCAATTCGCCATGAAGCGGCCGATAGGGCCCGAAGGGGGACAGCATGACGCAAAACCAGCAGGCACGCCTGACCAGCATCCTGCGTGACACCGTGGTCAGCCTGGTCCGGCGCGAGGGGCCGGACCTGACGGCACGCCAGCTTGGCGTGCTGCTGATCTGCTATCTGGAGGAGGGGCCGCACACCGTCCGCGGCCTCGCGGCGCGGCTCGGTGTCGCCAAGCCGGCGATCACCCGCGCGCTCGACCGGCTGGAGGAGTTCCAGTTCGCCCGCCGCATGCAGGATCCGCGCGACCGGCGCAGCATCGTCGTCGCCCGCACCGATGAGGGCGGGGCGTTCATGGAGAATCTGCGGGTTCTGCTGGACGAGGCCAACCGCCATGCCGGCGGCGCGCGCCAGCACAGCCCGGCGCGGTCCGCGGAGCCGCTGGCCGCAACGGGCTGAGCCAGGGCGCCGCCACAGTCCCCGGTGGCGATCACGGCGGCGGCGCTGCCGCCGCCGTGCCGGGCTCATCGCTGCCCGTCCCGCCGCTGCCCGCGCCGGACCCCCACCGGCCATGGACCGTGACGGCATGGCCGAGCGGCCCGTTTCCGCCCCCCAGGCCCGGCGCCGCCGCCAACGCCGCCTGAACATAGGCATGGGCGCGCCGCACCGCGTCGGCCAGCGCCATGCCCTGCGCCAGCCCGGCCGCCACCGCGCTCGCCAGCGTGCAGCCGGTGCCGTGCGTATGCCGCGTTGCCCGCCGCGGCGATGACAGGCGCAGGATGCCCGCGCCGGTCGCCAGCAGGTCGATCGCCTGCGCGCCCGGCAGATGCCCGCCCTTGAGCAATACGGCCGGCACACCGAGCGTCAGCAGATGCTGCGCAGCCCGCCACATCCCCGCCTCGTCGGCAATGGCGACGCCGGTCAGCGCCTCCGCCTCCGCCAGGTTCGGTGTCAGCAGCGCGGCGAGCGGCAGCAGGCGCTGCCTGAGCACCGCGAGCGCCTCGACCGACAGCAGGCGCTGCCCGCCGGTCGCCACCAGGACCGGATCGACCACGAGTTTCAGTCGCTCCGGGCGCGCCGCCAGCACCCCGGCAACCGCCGCGACCGTCGCGGCATCACCCAGCATGCCGGTCTTGACCGCATCGGCGCCGAGATCGTCCAGCACCACCTGCATCTGCTGCGCGACGAAGGCCGGCGGCAGCGGATGGATGGCGACGATGCCATGCGTGTCCTGTGCCGTCACCGCCGTGACCGCCGTCGTGGCATAGCCGCCGAGCGCCATGACGGTCTTGAGGTCGGCCTGGATGCCGGCGCCGCCGCCGGAATCCGACCCGGCGACGACCAGCACCCGGCCAGCGGGCAGCGCGGCAGCGATGGTCGCCATCGCTCTCTCTTTCTCCATTCAGGCCAGCGTCATGCCGTCCAGCGGGATGGCGGGGGCGCGGCCGGCGATCAGGTCGCGGGTCAGCCGCGCGGCGCCGCAGGACATGGTCCAGCCGACATGACCATGGCCGGTATTGAAGAACAGGTTGCGCTGCCGGCCGGTGCCGAGGATCGGCGTGCCCTCCGGCGTCATCGGCCGCAGCCCGGCCCAGTAGGACGGGCGCGTGTAGTCGGCCGCCCCCGGCAGCAAATCCTGCATCTTCGCCAGCATGGCACGGAAATCGGCCGGGCGATGGCTGGGGTCGTAGCCGGCGAACTGCGCCTGGGCCGTCACCCGCAACCGCGCGCCGAGCGGCGACCAGGCGATCAGATTGTCCTCATCGACCGCGCCGATGCTGGGGGCGATGTGGTTTCCGCCGACCGGGAGGGTCAGCGAATATCCCTTCACCGGATAGACCGGCAGCCAGCGGTCGAGTCCCCGCAGCAGATGCGGACTCCAGACGCCGAGCGCCAGCACGTAGCGATCGGCGACGAACCGTCCGCGGTCGGTGACGATGCCGGTGATCGCCGCGCCGTCCGATTCCAGACGTTGCACGGTGGTCGAGAAATGCAGGTCGGCGCCGCGGGCGCGTGCCAGCTCGGCGAGGCCCTGGGTGAACAGCCGGCAATCGCCGGTCGCATCGGTCGGCGCATGGACGCCGCCGGCGATGCGGTGCTGCGCCGGGGCAAATGCCGGATCGAGGGCGGCGATCTCGGCGGGTGAGAGCACACGCTGTTCCTGCCCGAGTTCGCCGAGGAAGCGGAGATTGCGCAGCCCGCGCTCCAGCGTCTCCGGCGTGCGATGGAAGTAGAGCAGGCCGCGTTCGCTGTAGTCGAAGCGGATGCCGGTCTCGGCGACGATCTCCCGCAACACCGACTGGGCGTAGGTGCAGAGGCGATGCTTGCGCGCGGTGTTGGTGCGGGCGCGCGCGGCAGTGCATTCGCCGAGGAAGCGTGCACACCAGCGCCAGAACGCCGGATCGGCCGAAAGCCCCATGCGGAAGGCAAGATCGTCGCGCCACAGCGAGCGCAGCAGGATCTTCGGCACGCGCGGCGAGGCCCAGGCGAAGGCATGGCCCGGCGCGATCATCCCGGCATTGCCGAAGCTGGTGCCGGCCGCAGCCTCATCCGCACGTTCGATCAGCGTGACCTGATGGCCGTCCTTGAGCAGTTCCCAGACGGTGGTGACACCGATCACCCCGCCGCCAAGGACGAGGATGCGCATCAAGCCATCCCCGTGCACGATGGACGGCCGCTCACGGCGCCACGCGCGCCCGACTGAGCGCCGCGCGTTCCGCATCGGTGATGTAATCGCGTGTCAGCGGCACCGCCGTCTGGTCGCGGGCCAACTGCACCTGGAACACCATCATGTGTTCGCGCCGGAAGGAAAGTTCCGCGCCCGCCAGATAGAACTCGAACATGCGGCAGAACCGCTCGTCGTACAGCGCCGCGATGGCGTCGCGGTTGGCGGCGAAGCGGCGGCGCCAGTGGCGCAGCGTTTCGGCGTAGTGCAGGCGCAGGATTTCCACATCGGTTGCGATCAGCCCGGCCCTCTCGACCGCCGGAAACACTTCCGACAATGCCGGACAATAGCCTCCGGGGAAGATGTATTTGGCGATCCAGGCATTGGTGGAACCCGGCCGGTCGCTGCGCCCGATCGCGTGCAGCAGCGCGACGCCATCCGGCGCCAGGCTGCGCTTCACCGTCTCGAAAAACTGCCGGTAATGGACCACGCCGACATGCTCGAACATGCCGACCGAGACGATGCGGTCGAAACTGCGATGGACGGCGCGATAGTCGAGCAGCTCGAACGACACGCGATCCGACAGACCTTCAGCCTGCGCGCGCGCCTTTGCTTCGTTGAGCTGTTCGGTGGAGAGCGTGATGCCGGTGACGCGCGCGCCATATTCGCGCGCCAGCGTCAGCGCCAGCCCGCCCCAGCCGCAGCCGATGTCGAGCACCGTCATGTCCGGCCGGTCGAGCTTCAGCTTGGCGGCGATATGGCGCTTCTTCGCCACCTGCGCCTCCTCCAGCGTCTCGTTGCCGGTGGGAAAGTAGGCACAGGAGTACTGCCGGTCGCGGTCGAGAAAAAGGCTATAGAGCCGGCCGTTCAGGTCGTAGTGATGGGCGACATTGCGCCGCGCCCGCGGGGCCGGATTGAACTGATGCAGCCGCCGCGTGACGCGGCGCAGCAACTCGCGGGCCTGCACCACCCCCTTGCCGGACGTTTCCGCCATCAGATTGGCGATCAGCACGTCGAGCACGTCGTAGATCGGGCAATCGACCGGAACGAGGCCGCCATCCATGTAGGCCTCGCCGACGGCGAGCGAGGGGTTGAGGGCAACGCGGGCGACGGTGCGGCGGTCGCGCAGTTCGATCACGGCCTCCGGCCCGGCGGTGCCGCCATAAACCCCGACCGACCCGTCCGGCCAGCGCACGGTCAGCCGGCCGAGCACGATGAAGCGCCTGAGAATTTGGTCCAGCACCGGCCTCATGCGCCATCGTCCTCCACCGGGTTAACAATGCGGCAATTATTGGACCGCGGCGGGCGAGGATCAAGTGACGCGACGCGCCGGCCCCGCCGCAGCAGGGCCGGCGCAGGCCGTCGGCCGGCGGTGGTCAGCCCTGGCGGGAGGCCACGTCCGCGCCGGTCAGGCCAACTGTGGCCGCAGGGCCGGATGGGGCGACGAAGCCGTCATTCCAGGCCGCCAGCGGGTTGCGGGCGAAATCGGCCCAGCGCTGCTGCCAGTCCTGGTAGGCCATCGGGCCGACCGCGCCATTGTCGGCGCTGGCAGTGCGTTCGCCGGCGCCGCCGCGGCCGCCGGCATTGCCCGCCAGGGCAACACCGCCCAGCAGCGGCAGCAGCGTCGCGGCAATCAGAAAAGTCCTGGTCATCATCGATATCCTTTCGAAGCCTGCCGCGCCGGGCATTTAGGGCGCGGCACCGACGCGGATGTGGGCGGCGCGGGGCCGGCGCAACACGCCCGCACCGCGGCAGCCGCCATGCCGGCCGGGCAGTGCTCTGCGCGCCATTGTGCATTGCAACATGCGCCACCCCGTCCCAAGGCAGCAGGGCAGCAGACGCGGGAGATTGCACGCTGTGCGGAGCGCGATAGCATGCGCCCCCGACACCGGGGACGGAGACCGCGGCGAATGAAGCTGTTCATGGCGACGCTGGCGACGGAGACCAACACGTTCTCCCCCATTCCCACCGGGCGCATGGCGTTCATGGGGGAACGGACCTGGTTCCGTGACGACGGAAGCCGCCATGCACCGCAGATCGGCAACATCCCGCTGATCGCGTGGCGCCGCCTGGGCACCGCCGACGGGCACATGATTGCCGAAAGCATCTGCACCTTCGCCCAGCCCGGCGGAACCACGGTGCGGGCGGTCTATGAGGCGTTGCGCGATCTGCTGCTGGCCGACCTGCGTGCCGCGATGCCGGTCGATGTCGTGCTGCTGTTCCTGCATGGCGCGATGGTGGCGGAGGGCTATGACGACTGCGAGGGCGATACGCTCACTCATGTGCGCGCAATCGTCGGGCCGGCGGCCGTGATCGGCGTCGTGCTCGATCTGCACTGCCATCTCACGGAGGCGATGCGCACGGCGGCCGACATCCTCGTCACCTACAAGGAGTATCCGCACGACGACATGGCGGAACGGGCGGAGGACGTATACCGGCTCAGTCTTGCGACCGCCGCCGGCGCGATCCGTCCGGTGATGGCGTACCACGATTGCCGCATGATCAGCATGTGGCGCACGCCGGTCCAGCCGATGCGCGGCTTCGTCGATCGCATGTCGGCGCTTGAGGGACGGGACGGCATCCTCTCGGTCTCGTTCGGTCACGGCTTTCCGTGGGGCGATGTGGCCGATGTCGGCGCGAAGATGCTGGTGATCGCCGACGGTGATGCCGACAAGGCAGCCGCACTGGCGCGCCGGCTCGGGGCCGAGATCTGGGCGCAGCGCGAAGCGATGGCGACGCCGCATGACAGCATCGACGCGGCGATCGACCTCGCGCTGGCCGAGGGCGAAGGGCCAATGGTGCTGGCCGACGTGGCCGACAACGCCGGCGGCGGCGCACCGTCCGACAGCACCGCGATCCTGCGCCGGCTGGTCGAGCGGAACGTGCAGGGAGCGGTCAGCGGCTGCTACTGGGATCCGCTCGCGGTGCAGTTCTGCCGCGAAGCCGGCGAGGGAGCGACGTTCATGCTCCGCATCGGCGGCAAATGCGGTGCAAGTTCCGGCGACCCGGTCGATCTCCGTGTCACCGTGCGCAGGTTGGATGAAGCCCACACGCAGGCCGGACTGAGCGGTGGGCGAGCGACGTTCGGGCCGAGCGCCTGGGTGACGGCGGGCGGGATCGATCTCGTCCTGGTCAACCTGCGCCAGCAGACCTTCGCGCCGGATGCCTTCACCGGCCTTGGCCTGACGCTCGCCGACAAGCGGCTGGTGGTGGTGAAATCGACGCAGCATTTCCATGCCGCGTTCGCCCCGCTCGCGCGCGGCATCCGCTATGTCGCCGCACCTGGCGCGATCCCGCCGGACTATGCGGGCATTCCGTTCACCAAGCTGACCCGCCCGTACTGGCCGCGCGTTGCCGACCCGTGGGCCGATGGCGGCTGAGGGTCCGCCGGCCCGGTTCGCGGATCAGGGCGGCTGCGGCTGATCCGATGCCGCCAGCAGCCCGCGCAGCAGGTCGCGCAGTTCGGCGGGCAGCGGCACCGGGCGGCTGGTGTCGCGGTCCACGTAGACATGGATGAAATAGCCCTGCGCCGCCGCCGTCGGCTCCTCATTGCGGAACAGGCCGATCTCGTAGCGCACGCTGGACGTGCCGAGATGGCCGACGCGCACGCCGGCGGTGACGGTATCGGGGAACGTGACCGGGCGGAAATAGCGGCACTGCGTCTCCACCACGAGGCCGATCACCGGGCTGCTGGCGATGTCCAGAACCCCGCGCTCGATCAGCAGGCGGTTGACTGCCGTATCGAACCAGGAATAATAGACGACGTTGTTGACGTGCCGGTAGGCATCGTTATCGAGCCAGCGCGTGGTGATGCGATCGAAATGGCGATAGGCCGCGCGCCGTTCCGGCTGCGGACGCGCGGCCACGGCGAGCGGTTCCGCAGTCGCCGGTTACGCCGCCTCGGCCTCGCTGTCGGTGTCGGGTTGCGCCTTCGGGCCGCTGTCCAGACCCTTGGCGGCCGGGTCGCGATCGACCAGTTCGATCACCGCCATACTCGCAGCATCGCCATAGCGGATCCCGGCCTTCAGCACGCGGGTATAGCCGCCCTGACGGGAACGGTAACGATCGGCCAGCGTGCTGAACAGCTTGGCGACGATCACGTCGTCGCGCAGCTGCGCATAGGCCAGCCGCCGCGCATGCAGCCCGCCCCGCTTGCCGAGCGTGATGAGCTTCTCGGCAACCGGCCGAAGCTCCTTCGCCTTCGGCAAGGTGGTGGTGATCTGCTCGTGCTTGAGCAGCGCGTGCGCCATGTTGCGGAACATGGCGGCACGGTGGCTGCTGGTCACGCCGAGCTTGCGGCCGGCAATCCCGTGGCGCATCGATGCGTCTCCTTCGTCCGGCTCAGAACGGCTCTTCCAGCCGCTTTGCCAGATCCTCGACGTTTTCCGGCGGCCAGCCGGGCACCGTCATGCCCAGCGAAAGCCCCATCGTGGTCAGCACTTCCTTGATCTCGTTTAGAGACTTGCGGCCGAAATTGGGGGTGCGGAGCATTTCCTGCTCGCTTTTCTGCACCAGATCGCCGATATAGACAATGTTGTCGTTCTTCAGGCAGTTGGCGCTGCGCACCGACAACTCCAGCTCATCGACCTTGCGCAGCAGGTTCCGGTTGAAGGGCAGGTCGTCCTGCGGCTCCTCGGCACGGATCTGCTGCGGCTCGTCGAAGTTGATAAAGAGCTGCAACTGGTCCTGGAGGATGCGTGCCGCCAGCGCCACCGCATCCTCGGGCGTGACCGCACCATTGGTCTCGACCGTCAGCAGCAGCTTGTCGAAATCCGTCACCTGGCCGACGCGCGTCGGCTCAACCTTGTAGGAAACGCGGCGCACCGGCGAATAGATGGCATCGATCGGGATAAGGCCGATCGGCGCATCCTCCGGCCGGTTAACGCTGGCCGCCCAATAGCCCTTGTTGCTCTGCACGGTGAATTCCATGCCGAGCCGGATGCCGTCGTCCAGCGTGCAGATGACGAGGTCGGGGTTCATGATGTCGATGTCATGACCGGCCTGGATCTGGCCCGCCCGCACCTCGCCGGGGCCGGTCGCGGTCAGCGTCATGCGCTTCGGCCCGTCCCCGTGCATGCGCAGCGCGAGCTGCTTCACGTTCAGCACGATATCCGTGACATCCTCGCGCACGCCGGCGACGCTGCTGAACTCGTGCAGCACGCCGTCGATGTGGATGGCGGTGACGGCCGCCCCCTGCAGGGAGGAGAGCAGGATGCGCCGCAGCGCATTGCCCAGCGTCATGCCGAAGCCGCGCTCCAGCGGCTCGGCGACGATGGTGGCGACCCGCGCCGGATCGGAGCCGGGCTCGACGCCGAGCTTCTCCGGCTTGATCAGCGATTGCCAGTTCTTCTGTAGGACGGCGGTTTGCCTCATGGAACTCTCGGATCGGCCGGCGCGCGCGGCGCCGGCCATGCTGGTTGCGGTGCGGCGGCGTCAGACCCGGCGGCGCTTGCGCGGGCGGCAGCCATTGTGGGGTATCGGCGTCATGTCGCGGATCGCGGTGATGGCGAAGCCGACCGATTGCAGGGCGCGCAGCGCGCTCTCCCGCCCCGAGCCGGGGCCGCTGACCTCGATCTCCAGCGTCTCCATGCCGTGCTCGCGGGCCTTGCGCCCGGCATCCTCGGCGGCGACCTGCGCGGCATAGGGCGTCGATTTGCGGCTGCCCTTGAAGCCCTGGCTGCCCGAGGACGACCAGGCGATCGCATTGCCCTGCGCATCGGTGATCGTGATCATGGTGTTGTTGAAGGTCGCCGCCACATGGGCGACGCCGGAGGTGATGTTCTTGCGCTCCTTCTTGCGGGGGCGCGCACCGCCGGTCGCTGGCCTGGCCATCTTCGATCCTGTCTCGCTTCGTTGGCTGCGGCGGGTACGCCGGCAGGCTACTTGGTCACTTTCTTCTTGCCGGCGATCGCCACTGCCTTGCCCTTGCGGGTGCGGGCGTTGGTGTGGGTGCGCTGGCCACGCACCGGCAGGCCGCGCCGATGACGCAGCCCGCGGTAGCAGCCGAGGTCCATCAGGCGCTTGATATTCATCGCCACTTCACGGCGCAGGTCGCCCTCCACCCGGAACTCGCGATCGACCAGTTCGCGAATCCGCAGCACCTCCTCGTCAGAGAGCTGGTTGACGCGGCGGTCGTCGGTGATGCCGAGACGGGCGCAGATGTCGCGCGCCTTGGTCGGCCCGATGCCGTAGATGTAGCGCAGGCTGATGACGACCCGCTTGTTGGTGGGAATGTTCACGCCGGCAATACGCGCCACGCCGCCATACTCCTTCGTTCCGGGACCGCTCCCGGCATCGTTCGCGAACCACGAGGCAGGGGAAACAGCTTCGCGGCCCCGCCCGCCGTGGGCAGCGCCGAGGCGTGCATTATAGCGTCGCCCGGTCCGCTGTCAACGCACGGTCATCGAATCGGCGCCGCCTGCCCGGCCTCCAGCCGCGCCAGCACAGCCATGATCTCCGCGGTTACCGTATCGATCGCCGCCATCCCGTCCACCGGGTGCAACAGGCCGTGCGCCGCGTAATGCGGCAGGATCGGTGCGGTCTGCTGCTGATAGGCATCGAGCCGCGCCTCAACCGTCGCCCGGCTGTCGTCGGCCCGCCGGACGAACCGATGCCCGCCGCAGACATCGCACGTTCCCTCGGTGCGCGGACGCTTGAAGGTGTCGTGATAGCCGGCGCCGCAGGTGGCGCAGGTGAAGCGGCCGGCGATCCGTTCGACCAGCGCCGGCACATCGACCCGCAATTCGATCACCGCATCGAGCCGCATGCCGCGCCCCTCCAGCAGCCGGTCCAGCGCCTCCGCCTGCGGCACGGTGCGGGGAAACCCGTCCAGGATGAAGCCGCGGGCGCAGTCCGGCCGATCGATCCGGCTGCCCAGCATGCGGATCAGGATGTCGTCGGAGACGAGGCCCCCCGCCTCCATCACCGCCCGCGCCTCCTGCCCGACGGCGGAGCCGGCGGCAACCTCGGCACGCAGCATGTCGCCGGTGGAGATCTGCACGATGCCGAACTGCGTTTCCAGGCGCTTCGCCTGCGTCCCCTTGCCCGCGCCCGGCGGTCCCAGCAGGATCAGCCTCACCGTCCCCTCCCGCGCACTCGGGCCTTGCGGATCAGACCCTCATACTGGTGCGCCAGCAGATGAGACTGGATCTGCGTCACCGTATCCATCGTCACCGACACGACGATCATGATGCTGGTGCCGCCGAAATAGAACGGCACGCCATAGTTGCTGATAAGAATCTCCGGCAGCAGACACACCACCACCAGATAGATGGCGCCGATCGTGGTCAGCCGCGTCAGCACATGGTCGAAATAGTCTGCGGTGGCGCTGCCCGGCCGGATGCCCGGGATAAAGCCACCGTATTTCTTGAGGTTGTCCGCCGTCTCCTGCGGATTGAAGACGACCGCGGTGTAGAAGTAGCTGAAGAACACGATCAGCGCCGCATAGGCGACCATGTAGGCCGGCTGTCCGTGCGCCAGCGCATTGCCGATCATGCCAAGGACGCCGCTGCCGCCCGCCTGTCCCGAGAAGCCCGAGATGGTCGCCGGGATCAGCAGGATGGAACTGGCGAAGATCGGCGGAATGACGCCCGAGGTGTTGATCTTGAGCGGCATATGCGTCGCATCGCCGCCGAACATGCGGCTGCCGACCTGTCGCTTCGGATACTGAATGACGACGCGGCGCTGCGCCCGCTCGATGAACACGATGAAGGCGATCACCGCCAGCGCGATGACGATGAAGGCCAGGATGAACACCGGGCTGAGTGCCCCGGTGCGGCCGAGTTCCAGCAGCGTCGCCAACGCATGCGGGACATTGGCGACGATGCCGGAGAAGATGATCAGGCTGGTGCCATTGCCGATGCCGCGGGCGGTGATCTGCTCGCCGATCCACATCAGGAACATCGTGCCGCCGACCAGCGAAACCACGCAGGAAAGCCGGAAGAACGCGCCGGGGTCGATCACCGCCGCGCCGAACGAGCCGCGCATGCTCTCCAGCCCCACGGCAATGCCATAGGACTGGAACATGGCGATCACGACAGTGAGGTAGCGGGTGTACTGGTTGAGCTTCTTGCGCCCGCTTTCGCCCTCTTTCTTCAGCGACTCCAGCGTCGGTATGGCGGCCGACATCAGCTGGATGATGATGCTGGCGCTGATATACGGCATGATGTTCAGCGCGAAGACGGTCATGCGGCCGAGCGCGCCGCCGCTGAACATGTTGAACATGCCGAGCACGCCGCCGCCGTTGCGGCTGGCCAGCAATTCGCCGATCACCGACGCATCGACGCCCGGCACCGGGATGTAGGTGCCGATGCGATACACCAGCAGCGCGCCCAGGGTGAACCAGATGCGCTTCTTGAGTTCGGTCGCCTTCGACAATGTGCCGAGGCTGAGATTGGCAGCAAGCTGCTCGGCCGCGGAGGCCATGCGCTACTCCGTCATGCAAGCGGCGCCGCCGGCCGTGCCGAGGGCGCCGCGCTGGGACCGCCATTGTGCCGCCGCACGGGCACGTCGCGCAAGGCCGCTGCGCGCGTCAGCCGGAAGCAGCCGTGTCCGCACCGGCCGCAGCCCTTGCCGGGACCGTGGTCGTGACCTGGCCGCCGGCCTGCGCCACCGCGGCAACCGCCGCCGCCGAGGCGCCGCTCACCGTGATGGAGAGCGCGTACGACAATGACCCGCTCGCCAGCAGGCGAACGCCGTCCACGCGCCCGCCGCGCACCAGCCCGGCGCTGCGCAGTGCCGCTTCCGTCACCGGCTGCGCAGGGTCGATGCGGCCGGCCGCCACCGCCTGTTCCAGCGCCCCGAGATTGACCGGCGCATAGACCTTGCGGAAGATGTTGACGAAGCCGCGCTTGGGCAGCCGGCGGTAGATCGGAAGCTGACCGCCCTCGAACCCGTTGAGCGCCACGCCCTCGCGCGCCTTCTGGCCCTTCACGCCCTTGCCGCTGGTTTTGCCCTTGCCGGAGCCGATGCCGCGGCCGAGCCGCTTGGAGCGCCGGCGCGCGCCCGGGTTGTCCCGCAGGTCGTTGAGTTTCACTGCTGTTCCACCTTCACCAGATGCGCCACCTTGCGCAGCATGCCGCGCACGCCCGGCGTGTCCGGCAGCTCGCGCACCCGGCGCAGCTTGTTCAAACCAAGCCCGATCAGCGTCGCCTGCTGGCCCGGCTTGCGGCCGTTGCCGGAGGCGATCTGCGTCACCCTGAGGCGCTTCGGCGCGTCAGACATCGGCCTGCGCCTCCGGCGCCGGGGCGGCGGCAGCGGGCGCGGCATCGCGCCGGCCGAGCAGATCCGACACTTTCTTGCCGCGTCGGGCGGCGACGTTGCGCGGGCTGGCGCAGCGCCCGAGCGCGTCGAACGTCGCCTTGACCATGTTGTGCGGATTGCGGCTGCCCAGGCTTTTCGCCACCACGTCGCCGATGCCCAGCGTCTCGAACACGGCGCGCATCGGACCGCCGGCGATGATGCCGGTGCCGGCGCTGGCCGAGCGCAGCACCACCGAACCGGCGCCATAGCGGCCGTGAACGTCATGATGCAGCGTGCGGCCTTCCTTCATCGGCACGCGGATCATGCCGCGCTTGGCGCGGTCGGTCGCCTTGCGGATCGCCTCCGGCACCTCGCGCGCCTTGCCCGCACCGTAGCCGACGCGGCCCTTCTGGTCGCCCACCACCACCAGGGCGGCGAAGGCAAAGCGCCGTCCGCCCTTCACCACCTTGGCGACGCGGTTGATGGTGACGAGCTTGTCGATCAGTTCGTCGCCGCCGTCCCGCTCACGCTCCCGGTCGCGCCCGCCGCGCGGTTCCCGTGCCATGCTGCTTCCCCTCAGAACGCGAGCCCGCCTTCGCGGGCCGCATCGGCCAGCGCCTTGACGCGGCCGTGATACAGATAGGCGCCGCGGTCGAACACCACGGCCGAAACCCCCGCCGCCAGCGCCCGCTCCGCGATCAGCTTGCCGACGGCCGCCGCCGCTGCACGGTCGGCGCCGGTACGCAGCGCCGCCCGCAGCCCGGCGTCGATCGAGGACGCGGCAGCCACCGTACGGCCGGCAGCGTCGTCGATCACCTGGGCGTAGATGTGCCTGCCGGAACGAAACACCGACAGGCGCGGCCGGCCGCCGCCCTTGCGCCGCAGCGAGAACCGCAGGCGCGCGCGCCGCCGGTCCCGCAATTCCTGAGTGGCACTCATTACTTCTTCTTGCCTTCCTTGCGGCGGATGGCCTCGCCGTCGAACTTCACACCCTTGCCCTTGTACGGCTCGGGCGGGCGCCAGGCGCGAATCTCGGCCGCGACCTGGCCCACCAGGCGCTTGTCCACGCCCTCCACCCGGATCGCGGTCGGACGGTCGCAGACGATCCTGATCCCGGCCGGGATCGGATACACCACATCGTGCGAGAAGCCGAGATTCATCACCAGGTTGCTGCCCTGCACCGCGGCGCGGAAGCCGGTTCCGGTGATCTCCATCGACTTGGCATAGCCGGTGGAGACGCCGCGCACCATATTCGCCACCAGCGCCCGCGTGGTGCCCCACATCATGCGTCCGGCGGTGCCGGTATCGCGCGGCGTCACCGCGACCTGATTGCCCTCCACCCGCACATCGACCTGCTCGGTCAGGTCGAGGCGGAGTTCGCCGAGCCGCCCCTTGGCGCTGAGCGTGCGGCCGACCACCGCCACCGCCACGCCGGCCGGGATTTCCACCGGGTATTTGCCTACGCGCGACACCGCAGCCGCCTCCTCAGAACACGCGGCAGAGGACCTCGCCGCCGACATTGGCGGCGCGGGCCTCGGCATCGCTCAGCACGCCTCGCGGCGTGGACAGGATGGAGATGCCGAGGCCGGCATAGACCCTCGGCAGTTCCTTGATCTTCGAATAGACGCGCCGTCCCGGCTTGGACACCCGGTGGATCTCCTTGATCACCGGCTCGCCCTCGTTGTACTTCAGCTCGATGCGCAGCTGCGACACGCCGGGGCGCAGCGCCTCGCTGCTGAAGCCGCGGATGAAACCCTCCCGGCGAAGCACGTCAAGCACGTTTGCGCGCAGGCGGGAGCCCGGGGCGACGCAGACCGCATGGCGCGAACGCTGCGCGTTGCGGATGCGGGTCAGCATGTCGCCGAGCGGATCGGACATACTCATCGTGCGCGTCCCTTACCAGCTCGCCTTGACCATGCCGGGAATCTGGCCGCTGTTGGCAAGGTCGCGCAGCACGATGCGGCACAGCTTGAACTTGCGGTAGTTGCCGCGGGAGCGTCCGGTGATCGCGCAGCGCAGCCGCACCCGCACCCGCGCACCGTTGCGCGGCAGCTGGGCCAGCTTCAGCGTGGCATTGAAGCGGTCCTCCACCGGCAGGGTGCGATCCATCACGATCGCCTTCAGCGCCGCCCGTTTGGACTTGTCGCGGCGCGCCAGCCGCTCGCGCATGCCGTTGCGGTTGACCTGTGACTTCTTCGCCATCCTGTCTTCACCCTCCGGAACCTGCCGGCGGCAGCCAGCGGTTTTCCACTCCGATTTGCCGCACCACCCGCCCGCTTATGCGGCGAACGGGATATCGAACTGCTTCAGCAGCGCCTTCGCCTCGTTGTCGCTTCTGGCCGACGTGACGACCACGACATCCATGCCGCGGATCGCGTCCACCCGGTCATAGACGATCTCGGGGAAAACGATCTGCTCCTTGATGCCCATCGCGAAGTTGCCGCGCCCGTCGAAGCCCTTTCCGGTGACGCCGCGGAAATCGCGGACCCGCGGCAGAGCGATGGTCACCAGCCGGTCGAGAAACTCGTACATCCGCGCGCGACGGAGTGTCACCTTGCAGCCGATCGGCAGGCCCTTGCGGATCTTGAAACCGGCGATCGCCTTCTTGGCCAGCGTCTTCACCGGCCTCTGCCCGCTGATCAGCGCCAGTTCGGCCACCGCCGCATCCAGCTTCTTCTGGTCGCCGGCCGCCTCGCCCACGCCCATGTTGATGACGATCTTCTCGAGCCGCGGCACCTGCATGGGATTGGCGTAGCCGAATTCCTTCTGCAGCGCCGGACGCACCACCTCGATATAGCGCCGCTGGAGACGCGGCATCTCGCGCGGTGCTGCCTGCGACTCGGCGGCCACCGTCACCGGCTGCAATGCAACCGGCTGCCCCTCGCCGCCCTTCGCCGCCGGCTTGGCCGCGGCTGCGCCGCGCGCGGCCGGCCTGGGCGCCGCCTTTCCCTTCGCGCCGCCACCCTTGGCACCGCCGCCCTTGGCACCGGCGCCCTTGGCCGGCGCGCCCTTGCCGCCCTTCTTCTGATCCGCCACTGCCGCCTCCTCAGCCCTCGATCACATTGCCGGTCGCCTTGGCAATGCGCACCTTGCGTCCATCCTCCAGCACCCGGAAGCCGACCCGCGTCGGCCGGTCGGACTTGCCGTCGATCAGCATCAGGTTCGACAGGTGGATGCTCGCCTCCTGCTCGACGATGCCCCCCGGCTGTCCCATGCCGCCCGGCTTGACGTGGCGCTTCACCATCCTGACCCCCTGCACCACCGCCCGGCCGTCCTGCGGCAGCACGCGCAGCACCTCGCCACGCCGGCCCCTGGCACTGCCGCTGATCACCACCACGGTATCGCCCTTGCGGATCCGCGCGGCCATCACAGCACCTCCGGTGCAAGCGAGATGATCTTCATGAAGCGCCGGGCGCGCAGCTCGCGCACCACCGGCCCGAAGATGCGGGTGCCGATCGGCTCCTGCTGCTTGTTGATCAGGACCGCGGCGTTGCCGTCGAAGCGGATGGCGCTGCCGTCTGACCGGCGCACCGGGAAGGCCGTGCGCACGATCACCGCCTGATGCACGTCGCCCTTCTTGACCTTGCCGCGCGGGATCGCGTCCTTGACCGACACGACGATCACGTCGCCGACCGAGGCGGTCTTGCGCTTCGAGCCGCCCAGCACCTTGATGCACTGGACGCGGCGCGCGCCGGAATTGTCCGCCACGTCCAGGTTGGTCTCGACCGAGATCATCGCCCTCTCCTCAGCCCTGCGCCGGCGCCGCCGGCGCGCCGGCTGCCGTGCCCAGCATCTCGCCGTTGCGCTCGATCACCAGCCACGTCTTGCGCTTGCTGATCGGACGGCATTCCTCGATCCGCACCGCATCGCCGACCTTGCACAGGTTGGCCTCGTCGTGGGCAGCGTACTTCTTCGAGCGCCGGATGAACTTCTTGTACAGCGGATGCATGACACGACGATCGACCAGCACCGTCACGGTCTTGTCCATCTTGTCGCTCGTCACCCGCCCACTCAGGACGCGCCTTGGCATCGCCCGTCTCCCTTCACGCCCATCTTGCCTGTCACGCCCGACCCGCCGCCGCTTTCGCCGCGGTGCGCTGCTTTTCCGCCATGATCGTCTTGACGCGCGCAATGTCGCGCCGCACCTGCCGCACCCGGGCGACACCCTCAAGCTGGCCGGTCGCCCGCTGGAAGCGCAGGTTGAATTGCTCCTTGCGCAGGTCGAGCAGCATGGTGCCAAGCTCGTCCGGCGTCCTCGCGCGGACATCCGCGATTTTGGTGCCCTTGGCCATCTCAGGCATCCCCCATGCGCGTCACCATGCGCGTCTTGATCGGCAACTTCGCCGCCCCCAGCGTCAGCGCCTCACGCGCGAGGTCCGGCGCCACGCCGTCGATCTCGAACATGATCCGTCCCGGCTTGACACGGCACACCCAGTATTCCGGACTGCCCTTGCCCGAGCCCATGCGCACTTCGGCCGGCTTGATGGAGACCGGCACATCCGGAAAGATCCTGATCCAAACACGCCCCGCGCGCTTCATCGCCCGTGTGATGGCGCGCCGCGCCGCCTCGATCTGCCGCGCGGTGACGCGCTCGGGCTCCAGCGCCTTGAGGCCGAAGGTGCCGAAATTAAGGGCGGTGCCGCCCTTGGCGGCGCCGTGGATGCGGCCCTTGTGGGCCTTGCGGTATTTGGTGCGCTTCGGCGAAAGCATGTTCCCGGTTCCTTAGCGCTGCGGCGCCTGCTCGGCGGCGCGGCGGTCCTGCGCCAGCGGGTCGTGGGCCAGAATCTCGCCCTTGAAGATCCACACTTTCACGCCGCAGGTGCCATAGGTGGTCTTGGCGGTCGCGATGCCGAAATCGATATCGGCCCGCAGCGTGTGCAGCGGCACCCGCCCCTCGCGATACCACTCGACGCGCGCGATTTCCGCCCCCCCCAGGCGCCCGCCGCAATTGATCCGGATGCCCTGCGCGCCGAGCCGCATCGCCGACTGCACCGCCCGCTTCATGGCACGGCGGAAGGCAACGCGCCGTTCCAGCTGCTGGGCAATGTTCTCGGCCACCAGCGTGGCGTCGATCTCGGGCTTGCGGATTTCGACGATGTTGAGCGCCACCTCGGCGTTCGCCATGCGGGCGAGATCCTTGCGCAGCGCCTCGATGTCCTGCCCCTTCTTGCCGATCACCACCCCCGGCCGCGCGGCATAGATGGTCACGCGCGGCTTCTTCGCCGGGCGTTCGATGACCACGCGGCTGACGCCGGCACCCGACAGCTTCCGCCGCAGATGCCCGCGCAGCTTGAGGTCGTCGAGCAGCAGGCGAGCATAGTCGGTGCCGGCGAACCACCGGCTGTCCCAGGTTCGGTTGATGCCCAGCCGCATGCCGACCGGATTGACCTTGTGACCCATCGGCTATGCCGCCTCCTGCGCCGTCGGCGGCCCGGCCGCCTGCTCGCGTTCCGCCACCACGATCCGAAGATGGCTGAACCATTTCTCCACACGCGACGCGCGGCCGCGGCCGCGCGCGTGGAACCGCTTCATCACGATCGCACGTCCGACCTCGGCCCGCGAGACGAACAGCCGGTCCACGTCGAGCTGATGGTTGTTCTCGGCATTGGCGATCGCACTCTCCAGCGCCTTGCGCACCTGCTGCGCGATGCGGCGCTTGCTGAAGGTCAGCGTCGCCACCGCCTGCTGCGCCGGCAGGTCGCGGATCAGTCCGGCAACCAGGTTCAGCTTGCGCGGGCTGACGCGCAGGTTGCGCACGATCGCCTGCGCTTCGGTCTCATTTAGGCCGCGCGGATGCTTCGGTTTGCTCATCTCAGGCGCGCCTCGCCTTCTTGTCGCCGGAATGGCCGGTGAAGGTGCGGGTGGGCGAGAATTCGCCGAACTTGTGCCCGACCATGTTTTCTGTCACCTGCACCGGCAGGAACTTGCGTCCGTTATAGACGCCGAATGTCAGTCCGACGAATTGCGGCAGGATGGTCGAGCGGCGCGACCAGATGCGGATGATCTCGTTGCGGCCGGAGGCGCGTGCCGCCTCGGCCTTGTTCAGCAGATACCCGTCGATGAACGGGCCCTTCCAGACGGAACGCGCCACGTCTCAGCCCTTCCCCTTGTTGCGGCGCCGGATGATGAGCCGGTCGGTACGCTTGTTGATCCGCGTCTTGTAGCCCTTGGTCGGCTTGCCCCACGGCGTCACCGGATGGCGCCCGCCAGAGGTGCGGCCCTCGCCGCCGCCATGCGGATGATCGACCGGGTTCATCACCACGCCGCGGTTGTGCGGTCGCCGCCCGAGCCACCGCTGCCGGCCGGCCTTGCCGATCTGGATATTGGCGTTGTCGGGGTTGGAGACGGCACCCACCGTCGCCATGCATTCGCCGCGCACCAGCCGCAGTTCACCCGACATCAGCTTGATCTGCGCATAGCCGGCATCCTTCCCGACCAGTTGCGCATACTGCCCGGCGGCGCGCGCGATCTTGCCGCCGGCGCCCGGCTTCATCTCGACGTTGTGGACGATGGTGCCGACCGGGATGGCGGCGAGCGGCATGGCGTTGCCGGGCTTGATGTCGGCGCGCGCCGCCGCCAGTACCGAATCGCCCGCCCGCAGCCGCTGCGGCGCCAGGATATAGGCGAGTTCCCCGTCACGATAGCGGATCAGGGCGATGAACGCCGTGCGGTTGGGATCGTATTCCAGCCGCTCCACCGTCGCCGGCACGTCGAACTTGCGCCGCTTGAAATCGACGATGCGGTACGTGCGCTTATGCCCGCCGCCGCGGAAGCGGCTGGTGATGTGGCCGTGGTTGTTGCGCCCGCCGGTTGACGACTTGCCGCGCGTCAGGCCCTTGACCGGCTTGCCCTTCCACAGTTCGCGCCGATCCACGAGGATGGTGCCGCGCAGGCTCGGCGTGACCGGATTGAAGCTTTTCAGTGCCATCGCTGCCGCCCCTCGGTCACGAAAGCTTGGTGGAAAGATCGACCGACTGGCCTTCGGCCAGCGTCACATAGGCCTTCTTCACGTCACTCCGCCGGCCCGGCCGGCCCTTGAAGCGCTTGGTCTTGCCCTTGACCACCAGCGTGTTCACCGCGGTCACCCGCACCCCGAACAACCCTTCCACCGCCGCCCAGATCTCCGGCTTGGTGGCGTCGCTCGCGACACGGAAGGCGAGGGTGTTCCTGCTCCCCAGCGCGGTCGCCTTTTCGGTCACCACCGGCTGGCGGATGATCGCGTACATCGCCTCGCGCGACAGGCGCGGGAGGCGCGACCTGCGGGCCGGTGCGGCCGTTTCGCTCGACTCGCTCATGCCAGACGCTCCTTCAGTCCGGCCACCCCGGCCGCCGTCACCGCCAGCACATCATGCGCCAGGATGTCATGCACGTTGGCGCCGATGGTCGGCAGCACGTCGATGCCAAGAATGTTGCGGCTGGCCCGCAGGAACGACACATCGACGGCATGGTCGATGATCAGGGCGGATGACCAGCCGAGCGCCTTGAGCCGCTGCGCGAGCGCCTTGGTACGCCCGTCGGCGGTGGCCGCATCCAGCACCACCAGCTTGCCTTCCGCGAGCTTCTGCGACAGCGCCGAAATCAGGCCGAGCCGGCGCACCTTCTTCGGCAGGTCGTAGCCGTGGCTGCGCACGACCGGGCCATGCACGACGCCGCCGGTACGGAATTGCGGCGCGCGCAGGCTGCCCTGGCGGGCATTGCCCGTTCCCTTCTGCTTGTAAGGCTTCTTGGTGGTGCCCTGTACTTCGCCCATACCCTTGGTCTTGTGCGTGCCGGCACGGCGCTTCGCCATCTGCCAGTGGACCACGCGCGCCATGATGTCGGTGCGCGGCGTGGCACCGAAGATCGCCTCCGGCAACTCGATGGTGCCAGCGGTACCGTTGTCCAGTGTCCTGATCTCGATCTGCATCGCTGCCGTCCTCAGCCCTGCACCGCATCGAGAAGCGCGGCCGGATACGGCACCTCCGCCGGAGGTGGCCGCTTGACCGCATCGCGCACCAGGACGAAGCCGCCCTTCGCGCCCGGCACCGCCCCTTTCAGCATCAGCAGCCCGCGCCCCGCATCCACCCCTGCCACCTCGAGGTTCAGCGTGGTCACCCGCTCGACCCCGAGATGACCAGCCATCTTCTTGTTCTTGAAGGTCTTGCCTGGATCCTGCCGGTTGCCGGTCGAGCCGTGGGAACGGTGGCTGATGGAGACGCCGTGGCTCGCCTCCAGCCCGGCGAAATTCCACCGCTTCATCGCCCCGGCAAATCCCTTGCCCTTGCTGATGGCGGACACATCGACGCGCTGGCCAACCAGGAAATGCGCGGCGCTCAGCGTCGCGCCGGGTTCCAGCAGCGCGTCGGCGGCGACACGGAACTCCGCCAGCTTCGCCTTTGGCTCCACTTTGGCGCGGGCGAAATGGCCCTTGTTCGGCTTCGTCACGTTCTTCACCTTCGCCCGCCCCCAGCCGAGCTGG
>JAJZNE010000141.1 GCA_021847995.1 Pseudomonadota bacterium
CGATGCCGAGGTGGTGGTGGAGGCCACCGGCAGCCCCGCCGCCGGCATCCGCCACGCCCGCCTCGCCATCGCCGCCGGCCGGCACATCGTCATGGTCAACGTGGAGGCCGACGTGCTCGCCGGGCCGCTGCTCGCCGAGGAGGCGCGGCGCGCCGGCGTTGTCTATTCCCTCGCCTACGGCGATCAGCCGGCGCTGGTGGCCGAACTGGTCGATTGGGCGCGCGCCACCGGGTTCCGCGTCGTCGCCGCCGGCAAGGGCACGAGGTATCTGCCGCTCTATCATGCGGTGACGCCGGACGATGTCTGGACGCATTACGGGCTGACACCCGAACAGGCGCGGCAGGCGGGAATGAACCCGCAGATGTTCAACTCCTTCCTCGACGGCACGAAATCGGCGATCGAGATGGTGGCGATCGCCAATGCCACCGGGCTTGACGTGCCGGCGCAGGGTCTGCTGTTCCCGCCCTGCGGTGTCGATGACCTGCCGCATGTGCTGCGCCCGCGCGCTGCCGGCGGCGTGCTCGATCATGCCGGCATGGCGGAGGTCGTCTCCTCGCTGGAGCGTGACGGCCGGCCGGTGTTCCGCGATCTGCGCTGGGGCGTCTATGTCGTGGTGGAGGCGCCGGGCGACTACGCCGCCGCCTGCTTCGCGCAATACGGCATGAAGACGGACGCGAGCGGGCGCTACGCCGCGCTCTATCGTCCATATCACATGATCGGCCTGGAGCTGGGTATTTCCGTCCTGTCGGCGGCGCTGCGCGGGGAGCCGACCGGCCAGCCGCAGGAATTCCGCGGCGACGTCGCCGCCGTCGCCAAGCGGGCACTGCGTGAGGGCGAGACGCTGGACGGCGAAGGCGGCTACACGGTGTGGGGCCGCGCGCTGCCGGCGGCCACCAGCCTCGCTCTCGGGGCGCTGCCGATCGGCCTCGCCCACCGCATGCGCCTCCATCGCGACGTGGCGGAGGGCGAGGTGGTGCTTTGGCAGGATGTCGCGCCGGCCGGCAACGATCCGCTGCTCGCAGCCGCGATCGAAGCCAGGCGCACGCTGGAACGGCGATAGGCCGACCGGGCAGGCAATCCCCGCCGTCGCCGCGGCGGCGGGGATGATGCCATGATCAGAAATTGAAATCGTTGATGTTCTGCCGGGTGAACACGAACGGTGCGCCGAGCAGGATTTCGCTGCCGTTGACCACCTTCAGCGAGCCCAGCTTGCCGGCCGTAACCTCGGTCGCGCCAGGCTTCAGTTTCCCGTCCACCACTGCGCGCATCACGTACACCGCCGCGTAGCCGAGATTGACCGGGTTCCACAGCACCACCGACTTCACGCAGTCGGATTTCACATAGGGCTTCATCGCGTTCGGGGTGGCAAGCCCGACCACCGCGACCTTGCCGCACAGATTGGCCCGCGTCACCGCCTCGGCCGAGGCCGGGGTGGCGACCGAGGTCATGCCGAACAGCCCGGCCAACTGGTCGCCATACTTGTTCAGCAGCGTGGAGGCCTGGTTGAAGGAAAGGATATTGTCCTCCTGCGCCTCCACCGTCTCCAGCCATTTCATCCTGGCGTGGCACTTCTGCGCATAGGCCCACATCTCGGCGATCCAGCGCGCCTGGTTGGGCGTGGTGAAGGTGCTGGTGACGATCGCGAAGGATTTGTCCTCGCCGATCTCCTTCGCCATGTTGTCGATCATCGCCTTGGCGATGCCGTTGAACTCCGCCTGGTTGACGAACCATTCGCGTGCGTCGTAGCCGACGACGTGGATACCCTTGGACAGCGCCTTCTTCAGCACCGGCGCGATCGCCACCGGGTCGTTGGCGGCGAACAGCACGCCGTTGACGCCGCGGGTGATGTTGTTGTCGATAAACTTGATCTGCTCGTCGATCTTGGCTTCCGTCGGCCCGTCGGTCGTGACACGGACATTGCCGAGTTCCTTCGCCGCCTCCTGCATGCCCTGGGAGGTGGCGTTGAAATAGCCGATGCCGATCAGCTTCGGCACGTCGATCAGCGTGATCGGCTTGCCGGCGAGATCGGGCGGGTTGGTCGGTCGGCCGCCGTCATAGGGCCTGGCCGCCACCGTGCCGCCGCCGCCGTCGCAGGGCAGCGGGTTCACCGGCAGATCGTCGGCGCCGTCCCAGCGCGCGCCGGCAGCCCAGGCCCCGGGCCCCGCCAGCAGCGTGCCGGCCAGCGCAAGCGCAGTCAGCGTCAGTCGCTTCATGGCTCATTCCTTCCCTTTTCTGTCGTCGGCCGCGGCGCCGGTGCCGGCGGCATCCGCCCGGACTCGCGCCGCCGCTCGGCGAAGTTGCTTACCAGGATCGACAGGATCAGGACAGTGCCGATGACGACGATGGTGGCATCGCCCTTGACCCCGGTCAGCGACAACCCGTCCTTGAGCAACTGGATCAGGGCGAGGCCGAGAACGGTGCCGACGATCGTGCCGGTACCCCCGAAGATGCTGGTGCCGCCCAGCACCACCGCGGCGATCACGTCGAGTTCCACGCCCATGCCCATGTCGCTGCGCGTGGTGCCGACGCGCGAGACGAAAATCCATGCCGCCAGCCCGGCCATGAACCCCGAAGCGGTATAGACCGCGAGCTTGATGCGATCGACCGGCAGGCCGGAGAAGCGCGCCGCCGTCTCGCTGTGCCCGATCGCCCGCAGCGCGCGGCCGAACGTCGTGCGCGCCAGCACCACGCCGAACAGGACGATCGCCACCACCAGCACCCAAAGCTGTGCCGGCACGCCGAACAGCGTCCCCTGCCCGAGGGCCGCGAACCAGGGCGGATAGTTGCGCACCGAATGCGCCTGGCTGATGCCTTCGGCAAGGCCGCGGTACAGCGCCAGCGTCGCGATCGTCATGATCAGCGGCGGCACGCCGAGCCGGGTGATCACCCAGCCATTGACGAACCCGCCGGCCGCGCCCGCCGCCAGCGCGAAGCCGATCGCGAGCGGCAGCGGAAAGCCCCAGTTGTGCCAGGAATAGCCCAGCAGGATTGCACACATCCCGAGCGCCGAACCGACCGACAGGTCGATGCCGCCGGTGATGATGACGAAGGTCATCGGCATGGCGATCAGCCCGACCTCCGTCATCAGCAGGCCCTGGTTGAGCAGGTTGTCGAGGGTGAAGAACCGGTCGCTGAGCACCGCCAGCAGCGCCAGCGCCAGCACCAGGATCGCGGCCAGCACCGCTTCGTGCGCCGGCAGCTTCAACGGCCACGCCGTCATCGGATCAGCCCGCGCCGGCGTCGGCGCCACATGTCGGCGAGCACGGTGGCCAGGATCAGCGCGCCCTGCACCGCACGCAGCCAGAACGGCGAGATGCTGATGAAGATCAGCGATGATCCGATCGCGGCAATCAGGACCGCTGCCAGCGTCGAACCGACCACCGTGCCGGTGCCGCCCAGGATGCTGACGCCGCCGACGACGGCGGCGGTGATCACGGTCAGCTCCAGGTTGGGCGGCACGGTCGATTGGATGACGGAAAGCTGGGTCGCGAATAGCACCGCGGCGAGCCCGGCGAAGGTTCCGTGGATCGCGAACACCATCATCACCGTGCGCGCCCGTCCGATGCCGCACAGCCGCGCCGCCTCGGCATTGCCGCCGAGCGCATAGAGGCTTCGGCCCGCGCCGGTGTTGCGCATCCACCACGCCGCCGCTGCGGTCAGCACCACCATCACCGCGACCGGCACCGGCACCACGCCGAACAGCGACCATTGTGCGAGATGGTAGCCGTCCGGCAGATTGCTGATCCAGACACCGCCGGTGGCGCTGATCAGGCCGCCCTTGAGGATGCTGAGCATGCCGAGCGTCACCACGATCGAAGGAATGCCGAGGAAGGCGACCAGCGCGCCCTGCGCCGCCATCACCGCCGCGCCCAGCACCACCGGCACCAGCCACGCCAGCACCACCGGCCAGCCGGCAACCGCGAGCGTGCCGCTCACCGTCGCCAGCACGCCGATCAGGGAGCCGACCGAGATGTCGATGTTGCCGGAGACGATCACCATGCTCATCCCGATCGCGGCGACCGCGACATAGGCGTTGCCGAGCAGGATGGTTTGCAGGTTGCGCGTGGCGACGAAGCGCGGATTGACCAGCCCGACCACCACCAGCAGCGCCACGATCGCGAGCGCCAGCAGCCATTCCTGCGATATCGCGAAGCGTCGCGCGCGCGCCGGCCGCCGCCCCGCCCCGTTCATCCGCCCCCCATCATCGCCGCTCCCACCCGCTCCTGTGTCGCCGCGGTGCCGGCGAATTCGCCGACGATGCGGCCCTGCCGCATCACCAGCACGCGGTCGCTCATGCCCAGCACCTCGGGCAGTTCGCTGGAAATCATCAGCACCGCCAGGCCGCGTCCGGCCAGATTGCTCATCAGCCGGTGAATCTCCGCCTTCGCGCCGACATCGATGCCGCGCGTCGGCTCATCCAGGATCAGCACTTTGGGCTGCGCGGCAAGCCATTTGCCGAGCACGATCTTCTGCTGGTTGCCGCCCGAGAGTCGGCCGGCGATCTGCTCGATGCCGGCGGTGCGCACGCCGAACCGCGCCACCACATCCGCCGCCAGCTTTGCTTCCGCCTCGCGGTCGATGAAGCCGAGGCGGGCGAGCGTGCCGAGCACGGCGAGCGAGGCGTTCTCCCGCACCGTCATCGGCCGCACCAGACCCTGCGTCGCCCGGTCCTCCGGCACATAGGCGATGCCGAGACGGCGGGCATCGGCGACCGAGCGCACCCGCGCGGCACGGCCGGCCACCCGCATCGTGCCGGCGGTGGCCGGCGTGATCCCGAAGATCGCCTGCGCCAGTTCGCTGCGTCCGGACCCGACCAGGCCGGCAAGCCCGACGATCTCGCCCTCATGCACCGCGAATGAAACGCCGTTGGTCGCCGGCGGGCGCGCGAGGTCGCTCAGCTCCAGCACCGGCCTGCCGCGCGGGGCGGTGACCTTCGGGAACAGGCTGTCGATCTGCCGCCCGACCATCATCTGGATCAGGCCGGCACGGTCGGTCTCGGCGACGCTGCGCGTGGCGACGTGCTGCCCGTCGCGCAGCACCGTCACCCGGTCCGCCAGCGCAAACACTTCCTCCAGCCGGTGACTGATATAGACCACGGCGACCCCGCGCGCGCGCAGACGGCGCACGATCGCGAACAGCCGCTCCACGTCATGCCCGGTCAGCGCTGCCGTCGGCTCGTCCATGATCAGCAGGCGCGCGTCCTGCGACAGCGCGCGCAGGATTTCCACCCGCTGCCGGTTGCCCACCGACAGCGCGCCGACCACCTGCGAGGGATCGAGATCGGTGATATCGAGCGATTCGAGCAGCGCCTCCGTCGCGCTGCGCATCGCCTTCCAGTCGAGCCGCCGCCCGCGCCTCCGCGGCGCGTGGCCCATGAATACGTTTTCCGCCACCGTCAATTCCGGGAACAGCAGCAGTTCCTGGTAGATGGTGGCGATGCCCGCCGCGCGCGCCGCCTGCGGCCCGACCAGCCGGATCGGGTGTCCGTCCAGCAGCAGCGAGCCGGCATCCGCCGCATGCACGCCGGAGATGATCTTGATCAGGGTCGATTTGCCGGCGCCGTTCTCGCCCAGCAGGGCATGCACCTCGCCCGGCCGGATATCGAACGACACGGCGCGCAGCGCCTGCACGCCGGGGAACGACTTGCCGATGCCGACGAGCGAAAGCAGCGGTGCGGCTACTGCGCCGTCTGCTTCCACAACTCCACCTGATCGATGCGGATCGGATCCTGTTGCAGCATGTCAGCAACGTATTTGCGCTGCATCTGCACTTCCCGCTCCTGGCGCATCGCGCGCACCAGGATTTCGCGCGCTTCCGCAAGTGTCGCCACCGCCGGCGGGCGGATGCCGAGCACCTTCACCACATGCCAGCCGTCGGGCGTGCGCACCGGTTCGCTCACCGCACCGCTGGCAAGCGGGCCGAGGGTCTGGCGCAGGTTCGGAACCAGCACGTCCTCCCGCACCCATCCGAGGTCGCCGCCATTCTGCGCGGATGTCTTGTCGTCGGACGATTGTTTTGCAATCTGGCCAAAATCCTTGTGCCCATCGACGATCTGCTTGCGCAGATCGGCGGCGCGCTTCTGTGCCTGGGTATCTTCGGCCGCCGGCGCATCCTGCGGCACGTTGATCAGGATTTGCGCCAGATGATACTGGCGCGGCAGCATCAGCTTGCCCTTGTTGGCCTCATAGGCTGCGGCAATCTGCTGATCCGTCGGAAAATCAGCCGGCAGCGGCGCCTGCGCAGCGAGGTAGCTCTCGGCGATGGCGCTCTGCTTCGCCTGCTCGGCGCGATAGACGACATCCGGCCGCTGGTCCCATTTGTCCGCCCTGGCACGCTCCAGCAGCACCAGCTGCACCAGCCGGTCGCGTACCCGTTGCAGCAGCAGGCGCGGGTCGCGCTGCATCTGCTGGCGCGTTTCCGGATCGGCATTGGCGAGCATGGCGCGCACCTGGCTCGCGGTCACGGTGATGGTGCCGCGCTGCGCGACCACCGGATCGGCCGGCGCGGCATCATCGGCGCGTGCCGGCAGGCACGGCAGCGCCAGCGCGAGCGTGCAGGCGAGCACGAGGCTCCGTCCCTGAGCGCCCCACGGTCGGATGGGCACGGCGGCAGCCTGTCGCATCGCAGTTCTCTTTCTCCCTGACCCACCGGAATCGGGCGGCGGCGGGCGCATGTTAGCCGAATCGGGCGGGCGCGCCACCCGCGCTTCACGTCGCCGCGCGCGTTCCCGCACCACGCCCCCCGTCATCGGCCGACAGCCTGGCTGCGGCGCCCCGGCGGTTGCGCCGCGGGCGGCTGTACTGCACCGTCCCCGCCGCTGACGGCAACGGAGAATGGCGATGCGACGCAAACTGATCCTGGACGTGGACACCGGCACCGACGACGCCGTCGCGGTGATGCTGGCCGCCCTGCATCCCGGCCTCGACCTGATCGGCTGCACCACGGTCAACGGCAACATCCCGGTCGGCTTCTGCACGGAGAATACGCTGCGCGTGCTGGATCATATCGGGCGGGGCACCATCCCGGTTCACGAGGGCCTGGCGCGCCCCCTCGCCCGCCCCGACTTCCCGGTCCCGCGCCACGAACGCGACCATGCCGGCCGCTACCACCCGGACCTGCTGCCCGTGCCGCCCACCGCCCTGCGCAAGCAGGCGACCGGCGCCGTCGAGTTCCTGATCGAAACCTACCGCGCCGCCACCGAGCCGGTCACCCTGGTCGCGGTGGCGCCGCTGTCCAACATCGCCGCCGCCCTCGCCCTCGACCCGACCTTCGTCGAGCGGGTACCGGAACTGGTGATCATGGGCGGCGGGCATGAGATCGGCAATGTCACGCCGGCGGCCGAGTTCAACATCTGGGCCGATCCGGAGGCGGCGGCGATGGTGTTCGCCGCCGGATTCCGCCGCGTCACCCTGGTGCCGCTCGATGCCACCCACCGCGCCCTGATCTCGCGCGAACACTGCACGCTGCTGGCGGCGCTGGGCACGCCGGCCGGCCGGGCGGCAGCGGATTTCATCGGCCACCGGATCGCCGTGCATGACGCGCACCAGCCCCAGGGGGTGCCGCACACGACGCCGGTCCATGACGCGCTCGCCGTCGGCGCGCTGGTGGAACCCGCTCTGCTCACCACCCACCGTCTCCATGTCGCGGTGGAGACACAGGGTGCCCTGACGATCGGCCGCACCGTCATCGACACGCATTTCCGCGGCGGCCAGCCGCCGAACTGCGAGGTGGCACTGCATGCCGACGCCGCCGGGTTCGCCGACCTGCTGCTGCGCAGCTTCGCCGCGAAGGCCTGACCGCGCCGCTAGGCCATCAGCTCGGCCGCCAGGCGCGGCGCCGGCACGGTGCCGCGTACGCAGTCGCTGGCGCGCTCGGCGATCATCATGGTCGGCGCGTTGGTGTTGGAGCTGACCACGCTCGGCATCACCGAACTGTCGCAGACCCGCAACCCCTCCAGCCCGCGCACGCGCAGCATCGGATCGACCACCGCGAGCGCGTCGCTGCCCATGCGGCAGGCTCCGCTCGGATGATAGCCGGTGCGGCCGGCGGCACGCACGAAGGCGGCAAGATCGGCCCCCGGTCCGGGCAGGTGCTCGCGCTTGACATAGCGGCGGAATGCCGCCTGGGCCATGATCTCCCGCATCCGTGCGACACCCTCCAGCGTCAGGCGCAGATCGCCCGGCTCGGCGAGGAAATTCGGGTCGATCGCGGGCTTCAGCCGCGGGTCGGCGCCGCGCAGACGGAGGGTGCCGCGGCTCTCCGGCCGCAGCACATAGGCGTTGATCATGCAGCCGTTGCGCGTCGGCAGTTTCGGGAACCCGTCCGGCACGCCGGCGCCGGCGACGAAATGCAGTTGCGTGTCCGGCTCCGCGGCCGCCGGATCGACCCGCAGGAACGCGCCCCCCTCGACGATGTTCGAGCGTGCCGGGCCGCGCCGCAGCAGCACATACTGCGCCGCCGCCAGCGCCTTCCAGTGCCGCCGCTGATAGCGGTCGAGTCCGTAAGCGCCGGTCAGTTCGTAGGTAAGATCGATCGTGTAATGGTCATGGAGATTGGTTCCGACGCCGGGCAGGTCGTGCATCACCTCGACGCCGGCCGCCCGCAGATGATCGGCCGGTCCGATGCCGGACAGCAGCAGCAGATGCGGCGAGCCGACGCCGCCCGCGGTGACGATCACCTCCGTCGTTGCCCGTGCCTCGGTCAGCACGCCGTTCCGCGCGAAGGCGACGCCGACCGCCCGGTGATGGGCGAGCAGGATGCGATGGACGCGGCAGCCGGTGAGCACGTCCAGGTTCGCCCTTGCCCGCGCCGGCGCCAGATAGCCGACGGCGGCGGAGCAGCGGCGGCCATGCCGCCCGGTGGTCTGATAGACGCCCGCCCCTTCCTGGCGCGCGCCGTTGAAATCCTCGTTCGGCGGAAGGCCGGCCTCCACGCAGGCCTGCACGAACACGCGGGTCAGCCGGTTGGCCCGCTTGCCGGTGACGCCGAGCGGACCGCCGTGTCCGTGCCAGGGTGGCCCGAACGTGTCGTTGTCCTCCATGCGCAGGAAATAGGGCAGCACCTCCGCGAACGACCAGCCGGGGCATCCTTCCGCGAAGGCCCAGCGGTCGTAATCCTGCCTGGTCCCGCGCGTGAACACCTGGGCGTTGATCGATCCGCCGCCGCCCAGCACCCGCGCCTGCGTGTACGGCATCTCGCGCCCGGCGGCGTGGCGCTGCGCCACGGTGCGATAGCCCCAGTCCACCGGCGCCGGGTCCATCACGAAGTAGCCGGCGGGGACATGGATGAACGGGCTGCGGTCGGGTGGTCCCGCCTCCAGCAGCAGCACCCGGCAGGCCGGCTGCTCGCTCAGCCGCGCCGCCAGCACGCAGCCGGCGCTGCCGCCGCCGACCACGATCACGTCGTATTCCAACCGCTCCGCCTGCATGCGCACCTGTCCGCCGATGGCGGCCGCACTCTGCGCGGGGCGGCACCCGCGGCTCAACCGCCGCGCCCGTTGCGCGCCGTCACGATCGCGCGGGCGGCTTGCCTCAGCGCACCAGATTGGCCGGCGTGCGGCCCTCCAGCACCGCGGCAATGCCGTCCAGCGCCAGGTGGCCCATCGCATCGCGGGTCTCCACCGTGGCGCTGCCGAGATGCGGCAGCAGCACGACATTCTCGAGCGCCGGATAGCCGGGGTTGAGCGCCGGCTCGCCCTCGTACACGTCGAGCCCGGCAAACCCGACCTGCCCGCTTTGCAGCGCCCCGATCAGGGCGGCGTCGTCGATCAGGGTACCGCGGGCGGCGTTGACCACCACCGCACCGCGCGGCAGTTGCGCGATCCGCTCGGCATTCAGCCAATGCCGCGTCGCCGCCCCGCCGGGGGCATTCAGCGACAGCACCTCGCTCGCCGCCAGGAAGCTCGCGTCCTCCTCGTGCCAGGTGGCGCCGCCCTCCAGCGCCTCCGGCAGGCGGGCCACGTCGCGGTAGTGCACCGACATGCCGAACGCCTGCGCCATCCGCGCGAGTTCCCGCCCGATCCGCCCCATGCCGAAAATGCCGAGGCGGCGGCCATGGACCAGCGTGCCCAGCAATTGCGTCGGTGCCCAGCCCTGCCAGGTGCCGCTGCGCACCAGCCGCTCGCCCTCGCCGGCGCGCCGGCTTGCGGCGAGGATCAGCAGCATGGCGCATTCGGCGGTCGCCACCGACAGCACGTCGGGCGTGTTGACCACCGGCAGGTTGCGCACGCGGCAGGCGCCGAGGTCGATATGGTCGAAGCCGACCGAGAAGGTGCCGATCACCCTCACCGTCGCCGGCAGCGCACCGATGGTCGCGGCATCCAGCTTCTCCGCCGGGCAGCACAGCACCGCATCGGCCCCCTGAGCGAGCCGCAGGATGTCGGCGCCGGTGCGCGGCGCATCCTCGGGGTTGAGGCGGGCGTCGTATTCCGCGGCGGCGCGCGCCTCCACCGCCGGCGGCAACCGGCGCGTCACCAGCAGCACAGGCTTGGCCATGTCGTAGATCCTTCAGGTCCAGAGCGGGTCGATCGGCTTGCCGCCGCCGAGCACGGCGGCAATGTTGTCGAGCGCGCGCATGCCCATCGCCGTGCGCGTCTCGATCGTCGCGCTGCCCATGTGCGGCAGCAGGAACGTGTTCGGCAGCGCCGCGAGTCGCAGGTCGAACGCCGGCTCGTTCTTGTACACGTCGAGGCCGGCGGCGAACAGATGCCCCGATTGCAGCGCCGCGATCAGCGCCTCCTCGTCCACCAGGCCGCCGCGCGAGGCGTTGACGAACACCGCGCCCCGCGGCAGCAGCGCGAAGGTATCGGCGTTCATCAGGTCGGCCGTGGCCGGCCCGCCGCGGGCGTGCAGCGTCAGGATGTCGCACTGCGGCAGCATCTCCCGCAGATCGGCGAAAAAGGTCGCCCCCTGCTCGATCGCGGGCGGCGCGCGGCGCGGGCCGGTGTAGAGGATGCGCATGCCGAAGCCGCGCGCGCGCTGCGCCACCGCCTGGCCGATGCGCCCGAAGCCGACGATGCCGATCCGCTTGCCGGCCACCTGCACGCCCAGCATCTCACCGAGACCATAGCCGCGCCGCCAGCCGCTGCGCATGATCGTGTCGTATTCATGGGCACGCCGGCAGGCACCGAGGATCAGCAGCAATGTCAGGTCGGCGGTGCAGTCGGTCAGCACGTCGGGCGTGTTGGTCACCTTCAGGCCGCGCGCCCGCGCCGCCGCGACATCGATATGCTCGAATCCGACCGAGCAGGTCGCGGCGATGCGCACATGGTCGGGCAGCCGCGCGATCACGTCGGCGCCGAACTTCAGGTGCGACGTGATCAGCAGCGCATCGGCCCTGGTCGCGCGCACCTGGTTCAGCATCTCGTCGGCATCCATGTCGCGGCCCTCCGGCCACGGACAGTCGAACTCGGCGCGGATGCGATCGGCGACCGGGGCCGGCATCTGGCGGCTGACGATCAGGCGCGGCGTCATGCGGGCAGGCCCCTCCAGTGTGGTGAGCACCATGATGACCGTGCCGGCCCGGTTGCGGAAGGGGCGGTCGTGCGCCACGCTGCCCTGCCCCGGCGGAGAGACGCGATGCGCCCGAACGTAACCCCCGACACCGATCTCGCCCGGCGCCTGTTCGCCGCCCTGCGCGCCGCGACCGCCGACGGGGAGGGGGTGACGCGCGACGCCTATGGCGCGGGCGAGCGGGCGGCGCACGCGATCGTGCGCAGTGCGGCGCTGACGCTCGGGCTGGAGACGGCGACCGACGCCGCCGGGAACCTGCTGATGACCCTGCCGGGCGAGGATCGGGCGGCGCCGGTGCTGGTGATCGGCAGCCATCTCGACTCGGTGCGCAACGGCGGCAATTTCGACGGGGCGGCGGGCGTGCTGGCGGGGCTCGCCACCCTGGCCGGCATGCGCGCGGCGGGCCTGCGCCCTGGTCGCGACGTGACGGTGCTGGCGGCCCGCGCCGAGGAGAGCGGGGCCTGGTTCCCGACCGGCTTCCCCGGCAGCCGCGCGGCACTCGGCCGTCTGTCGCCGGCCGCACTCGCGGCACGCCGGCTCGACACCGGCCGCACCCTCGCCGCGCACATGGCCGAGGAGGGATTCGATCCCGAAGCGGTGCGCACCGGCGCCTGCCTTCTGCCGCCGGCGCGCGTCGGCGCCTATCTGGAGCTGCACATCGAGCAGGGGCCGGTTCTCGACGCCGCGGGCATCCCGGTCGGCATCGTCACCGCCATCCCCGGCTCGCGCCGGCTGCGCGACGCGCGCGTGACCGGCGAATACAATCATTCCGGCGCCACTCCCCGCCGCTTCCGCCGCGACGCCGCGATCGCGCTGGCCGAACTCGCGTTCCGGCTGGATGAGGCATGGGCGGAGATGGAGGCGACGGGCCACGCCCTGGTCTGCACCTTCTGCGTGCTGGCGACGACCGCGGATGCCGGCTTCACCAAGATCCCGGGCGAGGCGCGCTTTCAGCTCGACGTGCGCAGCGTGACCACGGCGAGCATCGATCGCCTCTATGCGACGCTCGATCGCCTGGTCGCGGAGATCGCCGCAAGGCGTGGCGTGCGCTTCGACCTGGGAACGCCGATCGGGAGCGCGCCGGCACCGATGGACGGCGGCGTGCAGGCGGCGCTGGCGCGGGCGGCCGATGCGCTTGGCGTGAAGTGGCGCACGATGCCGAGCGGCGGCGGCCACGACGCGGTTTCCTTCGCCGAGGCAGGCGTGCCTTCGGGCATGCTGTTCGTGCGCAACCAGAACGGCAGCCACAACCCGCAGGAGGCGATGCGCGACGAGGATTTCGCCGCCGCCGCCACGGTGGTGACGCAGTGGGCGGTGGCGCAGAGTGGGATCGGCGACTGACGTTCGGCCGCGTACCTATCCGCGCGCGGCACCGCGCGGCTGGCCGCCCTTCGTGCCGTTGCCGCGCGCGGCCTCGGCCTTCGCCGGCGAGGTCGCCTGTCCGGCACGACGGGCCATGAACGCCTGCGTTCCGAACCGGCCCGCGAGCAGGCCGGGGACGGAAAGATCGGCGTCCAGCGCTTCCCAATGCAGCCCGTACCCGGTCCCGGGCATTTCCACCGCCGCAAGCTGATCGTCCGTCGCGGCCTCAAGTCCCTGCGCGAGGCGTGCCGGGAAGGCGAAGGTACAGCCGTTGGTCAGATCGACGATGATCCGGCCGCTGCCCGGTCGTAGCGGGCGGTCGCTGCCCGCGGCTCGGCGCGGCTGGCATCGCCGCCACGCCGCCGGGCGGCATCGATCTCGGCGTCAGGTATCGCTATCGGGCTCATGGATTTCCTTCCAGCGACTCAGGAGAAGCGTGCGTTGCGCCGACACGATGTCGAGCGCGCGCCGGACATCTGCCCGCGTCAATCCGTCCATCCACACGAGTTTACGCGTCGGTATGGACGGCGCTCAAGGCACCCTCCGCCAGGCGCCCCCGCTACTCCGCCTGCGCGCTCGCCGCGCTTCGCGTGGCACCGACGCGGGCGGCCAGGGCGGCGGCCATGAAGGCATCCAGATCGCCGTCCAGCACCGCACCCGGGTTGCCCCGCTCCACGCCGGTGCGCAGATCCTTCACCATCTGGTACGGTGCCAGCACGTAGCTGCGGATCTGGTGGCCCCAGCCGATCTCGGTCTTGGCATTCTCCTCGGCCGCCGCCGCTGCCTCGCGCTTCTGGAGTTCCGCCTCATAGAGCCGGGCGCGCAGCATCCCCATCGCGGTCGCGCGGTTGCGGTGCTGGCTGCGGTCGGTCTGGCAGGCGACCACGATCCCGGTCGGCAGATGCGTGATGCGGATGGCGCTTTCCGTCTTGTTGACGTGCTGGCCGCCGGCGCCCGACGACCGGTAGGTGTCCACTTTCAGATCGGCCTCGTTGATCTCCACCTCGATCGTGTCGTCGATCACCGGATAGACCCAGACGCTGGCGAAGCTGGTCTGCCGCCGTGCCGCCGCATCGAACGGGCTGATCCGCACCAGCCGGTGCACCCCCGCCTCCGTCTTCAGCCAGCCATAGGCGTTGGCGCCGGACACCTGCAACGTCACCGATTTGAGGCCGGCCTGCTCGCCCTCGCTTTCCTCGATCACCTGCACCTTGTAGCCGCGCTGCTCGGCCCAGCGCGTGTACATGCGCATCAGCATTTCAGCCCAGTCCTGCGCCTCGGTGCCGCCGGCGCCGGCGTTGATCTCGACGAAGGCGTCGTTGCCGTCGGCCTCGCCGGACAGCAGGCTCTCGATCTCCCGCCGCTTCGCCTCCGCGGCGAGGCGCCGCAGCGTCGCCACGCCGTCGGCCACCATCGCCGCATCGCCCTCGGCTTCGGCGAGCGCGATCAGTTCCGCCGTGTCATCGGCTTCGCGGGTGAGCGCGCGAACGGCATCGACCGCGCCGGCCAGCCGGTTGCGTTCGCGCATCACGCTCTGCGCCTGCGTAGGATTGGTCCAGAGGCCCGGATCCTCGGCGCGGGCGTTCAGCTCATCGAGTCGGGCAAGGGCGGCATCCCAGTCAAAGATGCCTCCTCAGCAGCGCCACGGACTGCCTGATCTGCTCGATGAGAGAGTCGGATTCGCTGGACATGGTCTTTCCCACAGCAAGGGGCGGCTCAATACAGGCCCGGCAGGCTCATGTCGATGGGCCGGCTGGCCGGCGCCGCGCCGACGGTGGTGGCCCCGCCGGCCGGCGGGGGACCGCCCGGAACCGCGCCGGCCGCCGTCGCATCGGGCGCCGGCGCCGGGGTCGGCGCGCCGACCGGGCCGGAGGCTCCCGGCTCCTGCCCCGGCTTGAACGCATCCGTCACCGTGCCGTAGCCGCTGTCATAGCTCGCCACGGTGACGCCCTCGGGCACCGGGAATTTCAGGTCCGGCCGTCCCCTGAGCGCCACCGCCATGAAATCGTGCCATACCGGTGCCGCGACATGCCCGCCGGTCTCGCCGTTGCCAAGGCTGGCCGGCGAGTCGAAGCCGATCCAGACCACGGCGACCAGATCAGGCGTGAAGCCGGCGAACCAGGCGTCCTGGAAATCCTGGCTGGTGCCCGTCTTGCCGGCGATCTCCCGGTTCAGTCCGGCGCCCGCGTCGCTGCCGGTGCCGCGCTTCACCACTCCCTGCATCATCAGGTTGAGCTGATAGACGCTGGCCGGATCGGCGACCTGCGGCGCCGGGTCGGTCAGCAGCGGCAGCCGCGCGGCGTCGTCGCAGACGTCGCAGCGTGGTCCGGCGGCGCGCCACACGACATGGCCGTCGCGGTCCTGCACCGTGTCGATCAGCGTCGGCGTGATCGCCTTGCCGCCCGCGGCGAGCCCAGCATAGGCCCCCGCCTCCCGCAGCACCGTGGTATCGACGGCGCCGAGTGCCGCCGGCAGCACCCGCGGCATGGCATCGACGAGATGGAAGGCGATCGCGGTATCGGCGACCGCCGCCATCCCGACCTGATTGGCGACACGCACCGTCACCAGGTTGCGCGACTGCTCCAGCGCGACATGCAGCGGCACCGCGCCCATGAAGTCGCCCTCGTAGTTGCCAGGCCGCCATTTCCCCTGCGCGCCGAGATCGACCACGAACGGCGCATCGAGGAAGCGTTGCGAGGGCGAGATGCCGGCCTCCAGCGCCGTCAGATAGACGAACGGCTTGAAGCTCGATCCCGGCTGGCGGTTGGCCTGCGTCGCGCGGTCGAACTGGCTCAACTCATAGGACCAGCCTCCGGCCAGCGCCAGCACCCGGCCGGTCGCCGGATCGAGCGCGACCAGCGCCCCCTCGACCAGCGGAATCTGGCGCAGCAGCAGCCGCTCCGGCCGCGCCGCGAGCTTGCCGCGGGCGGGTTCGGCGCCGACGTGCTCGACCATCACGACATCGCCCGGCTTCACGACGTCCGCCACGCGCCGCGGCGGCGGCCCGGGCGGCACCGCGTCATGCGGCGGCGTGCGCGCCCAGCCGAGATCGGCCAGTTGCAGCGGCAGCACCCGCGGCAGGTCGGCAACGCCGCCCGGCGGATGCTCCAGGATGCCGAGCTTCGCCTCCGTCTCGCCCGTCTCCAGTACCACCGCGAGCTGCCAGTTGAGCAGCAGACCGGGAGGGCGGGCCGCGGCGGCGAGACTGTCGGCCCAGCCGGTGCGCAGCCCCGGTCCTGCCGCCAGCCGCGCCACCGGCCCGCGCCAGCCGCCGCGCCGCTGGTCGTAGCGCAGCAGCCCGTCATGCAGCGCATGATCCGCCGCCGCCTGCAACGCCGGATCGAGCGTCGTGCGCACGACGAGCCCGCCCTGCGTCGTCTGCTCCTGCCCGAACCGGTCGAGCAGGATGCGCCGCACCTCCTCGGTGAAATAGTCGGCGCCGGTGATCGCATCGGGGCGGCGGAACGACGCCGGCGTGAGCGGCGTCGCCTGCGCTGCCTTCGCCTGCGCCTGGGTGATCGCCCCGGTCTCCGCCATCCGGTCCAGCACCCAGTCCCGCCGCGCACGGGCCGCCTCGGGGAAACGGTAGGGGTTATAGTTGTTCGGCGCCTTGGGCAGCGCCGCCAGGAACGCCGCCTCCGGGATCGTCAGGTCATCGAGGGACTTGTTGAAATAGGCCTGCGCCGCCGCCGCGACGCCGTAGGAAGAAAGTCCGAGATAAATCTCGTTCAGATAGAGTTCGAGGATGCGCTCCTTGCTCAGGGCCTCTTCCATGCGCAGCGCCAGCAGCACTTCCTTCGCCTTGCGGTTGAAGGAGACTTCGTTGCCCAGCAGCATGTTCTTGGCCACCTGCTGGGTGATGGTGGAAGCGCCGATCGGCCGCCGTCCCTGCCCCATCTGCATCACGTCGGTTGCTGCCGCGCGCAGGATAGCGAGCGGATCGACGCCGTGATGGACGAAGAATTTCTGATCCTCCGCCGAGAGGAAGGCGCGCTTCACCAGATCGGGGATGGCAGCATAGGGGACGAAGATGCGCCGTTCCGTTGCCAGTTCGGCGAGCAGGCGGGAATCGCCGGCATAAATGCGGCTCATCACCGGAGGTTGATAATCGCGCAGCCCCTGCACGTCCGGCAGGCCGGCGGCGAAATGCCGCCACGCCAGCCACGCCGCCCCGCCGCCCACCCCGGCGGCGAGCACCGCCAGCCCCAGCAGCGCGCCGAGAATGCGGCCGAGCCAGCGCCTGCGCGGCCGGCGCGGCGGCGTGGCGGCGCGGCGGCCACGGCCCGGCGTTCCCGCACGCGGCGGCCTGGGCGGAATGCTGATCGTCTCGCCAGGGCGGCGCGGGTCGCTCATGCGGAGGGTTTACACCAGATCGGCGCCCCCGCGTAGCGCGCCGCCGGGGGCCAGGGTTGCCCCAGGGTTGCCGACGAACCTTCAGCCGGCGAGCCGCGGCCCCGGTGCCGTCGGCGCCGCCTGGGCAAACCAGGCATCGATCGCACGGCGCATCGCCGCCGCCACTTCGGCACGATGGGCCGCCTGACGCAGTGCGGCCTCGTCGCCGGGATTGGACATGAAGCCCATTTCCACCAGCACGCTCGGGATATCCGCCGCCTTCAGCACCACGAAGCCGGCATGGCGCGCCGGATTGTCGAGCAGCGGCACATCGCCGGCGAAGCTGCCCACCATGCGGTGCGCGAGCCGTGCCGAGCCGGCGCGCGTCTCCTGCCGCACCAGGCTGGCCAGGATCTTCGCCACCGCCGGCGGCGTGTTGCGGAACTCCGGTCCGGCAAAGCGGTCGGCGGCATTCTCCCGCCGCGCGAGCGCCGCCGTTTGCGCGTCGGAAGCGGCGGCGGCAAGCGTATAGACGCTGGCGCCCCGCACCGAACGGTCCGACAGCGCATCGGCGTGCATCGAGATGAACAGCGCCGCCCCCTGCTGCTCCGCGATCGCGACCCGCCCCTCCAGCGGAATGAACACGTCATGGCCGCGGGTCAGCGCCACGCGGTAACGGCCGCCGGCCGCCAACTGCCGCCGCAACTCCTCCGCCGCCGCCAGCGCCACGTGCTTCTCGTACGTACCGGAGACGCCGATCGCCCCCGGATCCTTGCCGCCGTGGCCGGGGTCGAGCACGACCAGCGGTGGCGCGCCGCGCGGTGGCGGCGGCGGCGCCGTGGCGCCGGCCGGCAGCACGAAACGCGCGGCGAGGCCGGGGCCGAGCACAAGAGGGCCAAGCAGCGCACGGCGAGTGATCACCAGGACCGCTCCTTTACCGGGGCGTGAGGCACGCAGGGCGTCTAAACCGGCTATTTAACGTCGTGACTCCGGAAATGCACCGTGTGCGTTGATGACAGGGCGGAAACCCGGCCGGTTCGCGGCCCTGGCGTGGCAGCCCTGCCACGGTCGTGCTTGCGATGGCGGCGGGATTGCGCCATTCTCGCGCGCAGATCGGCGTCGCGCCGGCGCGGGCCCAGGAGGTGCCGCACCGCAGTCGCATCCGCGCTGATCGTGATCCGAGGGCAACCCCGTCCGCGCGACGGAAGCTGTGCCCGCAGACATGGGTTTTCATGGCCGACGCCGTCTCCGCCCCCTTCCGACCTGAGCTTCAGCGCCGCCCGCCGAGGGCCGCGCCCGTTGTCGGACGGGGTGGGCGCGTCGCCCCTGGCGTGTTGTCGCTGCGGTCGCATCAGCCCTCCCTTCCCCAATCCTGTCGCCCCGGCCGCCGCGCGCGGCCCTGGCGGGCGGCATATCGGAGTTCGCGGCTGAATGACCAAGCGCATGCTGATCGATGCAACCCATGCGGAAGAAACCCGCGTGGTGGTGCTGGACGGAAACAGGCTTGAAGACTTCGACGTAGAGACATCGACCAAAAAGCAGCTCAAGGGCAATATCTACCTCGCCAAAGTCGTCAGGGTAGAGCCGAGCCTCCAGGCTGCCTTCGTTGAATATGGCGCGGGCCGCCACGGATTTCTGGCGTTCAGCGAAATTCATCCCGATTACTACCAGATTCCGGTCGCCGACCGCGAGAGGTTGCTCGCCCTGCAAGCCGCCGAGGCGCGCGAGGAAGCCGAACGCGAGGATGCCGGCGGCGGCGACGACGACGCACCCGCCGAACCCGAGGCGGCAATCGCTGAATCCGCCGCGCCACCTGCCGAAGCCGCACCGGCTGCCGCCGAAGCCGCAGCGGCTGCCGCCGGGGATGCGGCGCCGGCACCGCCGCCGGCCGCGGCGGACGAGATCGCTCCCGACCCGCCGCAGCTTCCCGCCGCCACGACCGGGGCCGCCCCGCCTGCCGCAACGGAGCCGGAGGATGCACCGCCCCGCCCGGCGCAGGCCGCGGCCATCGAACGCGAAGAACGTTTCGGTGATGTGGCGGCGGAGACCGACCCCATGTTCGCCGCCGCCGCTCCGGCAGAGGCGCCATCGCTGCCCGCGGCGCCGGCGTTCGATGCCCCCGAACCTCTCTCGGCCGGCGGCGATCTGGTGGAAGTGGAAGTGCCCGAGGGCGATTCGCCGCTCGCCGACCTGCGCCCGCCCGAGACGATCGGCGGCGAGGGCGACGGCACCGAAGGCGCGGAGGAGGCGCGCGCCCGCCGCGCCGCCCGTTTCCTGCGCAACTACCGCATCCAGGAAGTCATCAAGCGCCGCCAGATCATGCTGGTCCAGGTGGTCAAGGAGGAGCGCGGCACCAAGGGCGCGGCGCTCACCACCTATATCTCGCTGGCCGGTCGCTTTTGCGTGCTGATGCCGAATTCGCCGCGCGGCGGCGGCATCTCCCGCAAGATCACCTCCGCCGCCGACCGCCGGCGGCTGAAGGAGATCACGGCGGAACTCGACGTCCCGCCCGGCATGGGGCTGATCGTGCGCACCGCCGGCGCCAACCGGCCGAAGCCGGAGATCAGGCGCGACTGCGAGTATCTGATGCGCCTGTGGGACGATATCCGCGAACACACGCTGCGTTCGGTGGCGCCGGCGCTGATCTACGAGGAAGCCTCCCTGATCAAGCGGGCGATCCGCGATGTCTATTCGCGGGACATCGACGAGGTGATCGTCGATGGCGAGGAAGGCTGGCGCAGCGCGCACGAATTCATGCGCATGCTGATGCCGACGCACGCGAAGAAGGTGCAGTTGTGGCGCGGCAACGGCCAGCCCCTGTTCGCGAAGCACCAGGTCGAGGCGCAGCTCGACGCGATGCTGACGCCGACGGTGCAGCTACGCTCCGGCGGCTATCTGGTCATCAACCAGACCGAGGCGCTGGTCGCGATCGACGTGAACTCCGGCCGCTCGACGCGCGAACGCGGGATCGAGGAAACCGCGCTGCGCACCAATCTGGAGGCGGCGGACGAGGTGGCGCGGCAGTTGCGGCTGCGTGACCTCGCCGGCCTGATCGTGATCGACTTCATCGACATGGAGGCGCGCAAGCATAACGCGATGGTCGAACGGCGCCTCAAGGACGCGCTGAAGATCGACCGCGCCCGCATCCAGGTCGGCCATATCAGCCATTTCGGCCTGCTGGAAATGAGCCGCCAGCGCCTGCGCCCGTCGCTCGCCGAAACCAGCTTCACCCCCTGCCCGCATTGCGGCGGCACCGGCCATGTCCGCAGCATCGAAAGCAGCGCCATCCATGTCCTGCGCGCGGTCGAGGAAGAGGGTGCGAAAGGCCGCGCCGGCGCGATCCGCGTGCATGTCGCCGGATCGGTGGCGCTCTATCTGCTCAACCACAAGCGCGAACGGCTGGCCGAGATCGAGACCCGCTACGCCATGCGGGTGACGTTCGAGCCGGACCCCGCCCTGGTCGCACCGCAGATCCGCATCGAGCGGCTGCGCCCGCCGCTGGGCGAGGCGGAACGGCCGGGCGCCCTGCCGGGCGCCCTGCCGGTCGCCCCGACGGCGCCGCCGCCGCCCGACGAAGCGGATGCGGAGACGGAGGTGGAGGCCGCGGACGACGACGATGCGGTCACGGAGGCGGCGCAGCCGGACACCGCGCCCTCCTCCGATCCGCGCGCAGCGGGCGACGAAGGCGAACGCCGCCGCCGCCGCCGCCGCCGCCGCCGTGGCGGCCGGCGGGAGGGTCAGGCAGACGGGCCGACCGAGGAGGCGGCCGACGAGGCCGCCGAGTCGCCGCCGCTGCCGGAGGCGGCCGACGCCGCCGCCATAGGGGAAGTGGCGCCGGCGCCCCGTCCGCCGGCGACCGATCCGGCATCCGCCGACCAGCCGGAGATCGACGCGGCGGCGCTCGAGACGCCCCCGCCGCCCCGTCCCCGCCGCCGTCGCGGCGGACGGCGCCGGCCGGCGGAGGAGGCGGCAGCGCCGGCCGAGGCGCCGGCCCCCTATGCCGGGCCGACTCCCGCCGACCCGTTCGGCGGCGTCACCTACGACATCTTCGACCTGATGGATGAACCGCCCGCCCCGCCGCCACCCGCCCCGGCGGCCGAGCCGGCAGCCGAATCGGCAGTGGCCGCGGCACCGGCCGCGGCGGAAGATGCTCCGCCCGCCCCTGCCGCCGCGGCCGAACCGCTGGTCGCCGAACCGCTGGTCGCCGAACCGCTGGTCGTCGAACCGCTCACCATCGAACCGCCATCCGACGAATCGGCGGCGGCGGAGCCGGCCGATGCGGCACCGCCCGTCGCCGTGGCGGACGAACCGCTCCTCCAATCGCCACCGGCCCCGGTGATCCAGCCGATCGTGATCGGTACCGAGGAACCGCCGGCCACCGACCGCAAGCGCGGCTGGTGGCGGCGATAGCGGGAAGGGGCCGGGCGTCCGCCCGGTCGGGCAGGTCCGGCTGGCAGCTTCCCTTGCGGATCTGCCAGCCGCCGGCTCAATAGCCCAGCGCCAGCCCGTCCTTGCGCGGGTCGGAGGCGCCGATCAGGCAGCCGCGCGCCCGGTCGATCCGGATCGCCTGGCCGCCGCCATGCGGCAGGATCGTGCGCTCGATCGCATGACCGCGGCGGGCGAGCTGGTCCAGCACCGCAAGCGGCACGCCGGCCTCCGCCTCCACCTTGCCGCCGAGCGCCAGCACCCGCGGCAGGTCGAGCGATTCCTGAAGATCGAGGCCGTAATCGATGTGGTTGGTCAGGAACAGCGTCTGGCCCATCGGCTGGAAATGGCCGCCCATCACGCCGAACGGCATCACCGCTTCCCCGTCCTTCGTCAGCATGCCGGGGATGATGGTGTGCATCGGGCGCTTGCCCGGCGCGATGCAGTTGGGATGCCCGCGCTCCAGCCGGAAGCCGAAGCCGCGATTGTGCAGCATCACCCCGCTGCGCGCCGCGACAATGCCGGAACCGAAGCTCTGAAACAGGGAGTTGATGAGACTGCACGCATTGCCGTCGCGATCGACGACAGCGAGATAGACGGTGTCGCGATGCGCCGGCAGCACCGCCTCGCCGGCGCGGGGCAGCGCGGCGAGCGCCACGTCGTCGCGGATCAGGCCGCGCAGGGCGGCGAGGTAGGCCGGATCGGTCAGCCGCGCCACCGGCACATCGGCCTGCGCCGGATCGGCCAGGAAGGCATCGCGGTCGCGATAGACCAGACGCGCGGCTTCCAGATGCCGGTGCAGCCGCACCGCGCCGAGCGGCCCGTCCGGCGCCGGATCCCAGCCGCCGAGAATGCCGAGCATCATCAGCACCATCAGGCCGGAACCGTTGGGCGGGCATTGCCAGACCTCGAAGCCGCGCCAGGCGGTGCGGATCGGCTCCACGAACGCCGCACCGCGCAGACCGGCGGCGAAATCCTCCTCCGTGTGCAGGCCGCCGCGGGCGCGCAGCGTCGCCACCATGTCCGCGGCGATCTCCCCTTCATAGAAGGCGCGGGCGCCGTTCCGCGCGATCGCGCGCAGGGTGGCGGCCAGCGCCGGCTGGACGAAACGCTCGCCGACCGCGGGCGCCGCACCGCCGGGCAGGAACGATGCCGCGCCGGTCGTGCGCAGCTTGTCGGCGACATGCGCCCAGTCATGCGCGACGCGCGGGGTGACGGCAAACCCCTCCTCGGCGAAGCGGATCGCCGGCTGGAGCAATTCCTCCAGCCCCTTGCTGCCATGCGCGGCGAGCAGCGTCTCCCACGCCGCGACCGCGCCGGGGATGGTGACGCTGTGCGGCGAGGTGGGGGTGAGCGCGGTGATGCCCTGTTGCTCGAACCAGTCGATGCCCGCCGCCGCCGGGGCGCGGCCGGACCCGTTCAGCGCCACCACGCGGCGCTGCCCGGCGGGGGCGTAAAGGCAGAAACAGTCGCCGCCGATGCCGGTGGAATGCGGCTCGACCACGCCCAGGACGGCGACCGCGGCGATGGCGGCATCGAGCGCGTTGCCGCCCGCCCGCAGCACATCGACGGCGGCGAGCGTCGCCGCCGGCATGGAGGTGGCCGCCATGCCGTGTGTCGCCAGGACTGGGCTGCGGCCGGGCAGATGGAAATCGCGCATGCGGCAATGCTCCGATGATCGGCAGGGGTCAGCAACGCAACCGCCTGCTGGCACGCGCGCGCCCCATTGGCAACCGGGGGGGATCGCGGCAAACATGAGGGCGCGGAGCGGACGGAGCGGCGGCAGTGGCGACGATCGAGGAGTTCGAGGCGCTCGACATACGGGTCGGCACCGTACGGGACGCGCGCCCGCTGCCGCAGGCGCGCAAGCCGTCGATCTGTCTGTGGATCGATTTCGGCGGCGCGCTCGGCGTGCGGCAATCCTCGGCCCAGATCACGGTGCATTACCGGCCCGATACCCTGATCGGGCGGCAGGTGCTGGCGGTGGTGAACTTCCCGCCGCGCCGCATCGCCGGCTTCACGAGCGAGGTGCTGACGCTCGGCGTGCCGGATGAGGAGGGGGCGGTGGTGCTGCTGCGGCCGGATTTCGCGGTCCCGGATGGCGGGCGGATGTTCTGATGGCAACGCATTATTACACCGTCACCTGGGATCAGTTGCACCGCGATGCGCGGGCGCTGGCCTGGCGCCTGATGGGGCTGCGCCCGCTCGCCGGCATCGTCGCCGTCACCCGTGGCGGCCTGATCCCGGCCGCGATCATCGCGCGCGAACTCGACGTGCGGCTGGTCGAGAGCGTCTCCGTCGTCAGCTACGACGAGGAAACCCGCGGCGTGCCGAGCGTGACCAAACCGCCGGTGGCGGCCGGCGATGGCAGCGGCTTCCTGATCGTCGATGACCTGGTCGATACCGGCACGACGGCGCGGGTGGTGCGCGGCCTGCTGCCGCGCGCGCATTTCGCCAGCGTCTATGCCAAGCCGCTCGGCAAGGACATGGTGGACAGCTTCGTCACGGAGGTTTCGCAGGATACCTGGATCCTGTTCCCCTGGGATACCGAGCCGCAATTCTCCGTCCCCCTGGTGAAGCGCGAGAATGGCAACTGATAACCGAACCTGACAGTTTGGGGCTGACAGGGCGCGGGAAATCTGGGATACTCTGCCGGACCCGGCACGCGGCAGAGTGCCCGGCCCCGGTCGCGAAGCAAGGAGGAAGCAAATGAGCCTGTTTTTCGCCCTGGTGCTGATGATCCTTCCCGCATTGTTCGCCCTTGCCGACCTGGCGATGACCGGGCGGACCTTCGGCTACATGCCGCCTCAGAGCCATGAGCCGCGCGGCTGACCGCTCACGCCTGCACGGGCCGGCGCTGACCTGACCATCGCGTAAGGCAGTGCCGCCAGACGCTGCGGTCGTTCCGCCGGCCCGCTTCTCCACCCCGATCCCGTACAACCGAACGGGGCCGCACGCCGATCGGCGAGCAGCCCCGTCCCGCGCATTCGGTTGCCTCTCTGGTGCGTCCGGCCGGCGCTATTGCATCGGCCCCGGCGGCGACCACTGGAAGGTATGCTGGTGGCAGGGATAGGTGTTGATGAAGTAGCGCAGCACCGCGCTCGCCGCCGGCTCATCCAGGTATTGCGGGTTGCTCTGCACCCAGGCGACCAGCCCGGTCACGGCCTCGCGCCGCGTCGGCGTCGGGTTGGGCAGGCAGACCTTGCGCTTGCTGTGCCGCGCGCCGAGCGTATCGAGCAGGTGGAAATCGAGCACCGCAGCGGTGTAGCCGGCGCACAGGCTGGTCGCCGCGACATAATAGGGATTGTCGTTGCGCAGCGTGCAGGCGGCATCGAGGTCGCGCAGCGTATGGATGTCGAGCGGGTTGCCGCCCGGCACCGGCTGCGACGCGACCGGGGCGATGCCGTTGGCGGCGAAGGCTTTCGGTGCCGGCGCCTGCGGCGATTGCTGGGCCAGCGCCGGGGCTGCCGCAGCGAGCAGCCCCGCGCAGCCGAGGATGGCAAGACGCATGGAAGACTCCCCTTGGGTTCGGATGGATCCGCGAGAACCGGTGGATTTCCGGCCACTGACGCAGAATTTGAGGATTGCTTAGCCCGTTTGCGGGGGACTTTTTGTGAAGGTTCTGTTGCATTGTCCGCCGCCGCATGGCGGCCCTGCGGAGGGGGCCGCCATGCCGGTTCAGGCGCTTACTGGAACGGATAGAAGCGGAAGCTGAGGATCGCGATCTGCTCGTTGATCTTCGGGGCACCGCCGATGCCCTGGAACGTGTCGCGCCGCACGAACTCGTATTGCGGGCCGACCAGGAACACGCCGACGCTGTTGCCTGACAGGAAACGCCACCACGCGCCGACGGAAATTTCCGACACGCCCGAGGTATTGGCGGTACAGAGGGTGGAATTCTGGATGTCGCAGCCGCCGTTGGAATAGAGCGGACTGCCGTAGCCATAGCCCTTGCCGTTGGCGGTGAAGGACGTTGCCGCCACCTGCTCGCGACCGAGATAGAGGTAGGTGTCGATCGCATCCGTCGGATGGCCGATCGCGCCGACCAGCACCTGCGCACCCGGCAGCGGTTTGACCGCGCCGTTGGCGCCGATCGTCGCATCGGGCAGGCCGGCCGAGGTGTAGCGGCCGATACCGTCACCCACCAGGAACGTCGAGTAGAGATCGAGCATCTGATCGAAGACGGAAATCAGGGCGCCGCCGCCGATCGACCCGGTGGGCGTGATGTGGTTGTTGCCGCCGTTGCCGACGCTGGTGCGGTCCTCCATGAACCGGCCCATGCCGTAGAGCTCATAATGCCCGAAGCCGGGATCGAACGTCGCCTTGAGGATCATGTCCGGCGCGGCATCGAGCGAGTAGTTGGTCCGCGGGTCATAGAGCACGCCACCCGGATAGTAGTAGGTCGTCGTCCCCGCGACGCCGGTCCCGTTCGGACCGACGTAGTAGTTGGTCTGCGGCGCCTCCGCCGACAGGCCGACATTGATCATGTTGTCGTCGAAGCTTTTCACCATGCGCAGCGTCATGTTCCGCGTCCAGGTGAAGCCGACGACGTACTGCGCTTCCGGGTCGATCGGGATGAGTTCCTGGCGCGGCACCATGCCGGTCTTGAACATGGTGGCAAGGCTCCAGGTCTCACCGAACAGCGCGTGCAGGCCGTTGTCTGCGTCATCGACTTGCGCGTAGTAGAGCCGCCAGCGCGGAATGTAGCTGCTGCTCTCGATCGAGTTGGAGACCGGTGAGGCGGAAAGGAAGTCACCCTCCAGATACGCCGCGACCGAGATCGAATTGCTGACATTGCCCTGCACCAGCGCCGCATACCGGCTCTGCCGCGCATCCATGGTCAGTTCGTGCTGATAGTAGCCGGGCTGATTCGGGGTCGGGATCGCGCCGTTGAAGTTGGAGTTGACGCCCGCGGTCTCGTTGTGATTGCGCCAGATGGTCGCCGCCTCGACATAGCCGCCGAGGGTGATGGTCAGGCCGCCGACACGCAGCGAATAGCCGGGGGCAAGCTGGGTCAGGATGGCCGGGCTGGCCGATGCGAGCGAATCAGCGCCGGGCGGCGGCGGCACGGTGCTGATCCCGAACTGGTCGCTGATCGGCGGCGGCAGCGGGTTGACGCTGGTGCCGCCGGCCGGGGGCGGGGCGATGTTGGGCGGCATCTGCTGCGGCACCGTCGGCGGCGGCATCGCCTGGCCGACCGGCACGACGGCACCGGGCACCATGCCGCTTGCCGATTCGCTCGTGCCCCCCCCGCCGCCGGGCGCGGCGGCGTTGATCCGTGCCTGTGCCGCCTTTTCCTGCGCGGCGGCCGCCTTCGCCTCGGCCTCCGCCCTGGCGCGCGCCTTCGCCTCGTTCGCCAGTTGCTGCTGGAGCCGCTTCAGCTGCGACTGAAGATCCTGGATCTGCTGCTCGATCCCGGAGAGGTCGCCACCGGCCTGCTGCGCCCATGCCGGCGGCATCTCGATCGCCCCCGCTGCCAGCGCGGTCGCGGCAAGCAGCGGCAGCCTCTGAAGAAGGTGTCGTTTCATTTTATCCATGTTCGGATGTTGGCCAGACGCCGGTCGGCGTCACGGGCGGCAAACTAGCCGCTCATCTTCTCGACCGCGCGAGGCAAATGAAGGAAAATTCATGAAATTTCGATGACAGTCGCGCCTTCCCTGCCGACCGCACCGCCAGCCCGCACCGACCGCCGCTTAAACCGGATTATAGATGCCGGACGGCCGCGGAGCCGTTATTGCACCGCAGCAGGCCGGCTGCCGGCCGTCAACATGGCGGCGGATGTGCGCCACGCCGATGTGTGCTACACTCGCTTGCCGTGCGACGTTCTTTCGTCGCCGGAGTCCCCGCCGCGTTTCCGTGCGGCGACCCCGGCCCAGACAGCGGACCCACAGATGCGTGATACGTCGGAGCAACCCATCGATCCCGCGCCCCGCCGCTCCCGGGCCGGCCTCATGCTGATCGGCGGCGCCGCCCTGCTGGTGGCCGCCGGCATCGCCGCCAACGGCATCTGGGAACGCAGCCGTACCCAGAACAGCCTTGCCCAATGGACCGCCGCACAGGCCGTCCCCTCGGTCGCGATCGTCCATCCGCAGCCCGAACATGCCGCGCAGCCGCTCGTGCTGCCCGGTGACATCGATGCCTGGTTCGAGGCGCCGATCTATGCCCGCGTACCCGGCTATCTCAAGATCTGGTACACCGATATCGGTGCCGTGGTGAAGGCCGGGCAGGTGCTGGGCGTGATCGACACGCCCGATCTCGACCAGAAGCTGGACGAGGCCCGGCACAACCTCGCCGCCGCCGTCGCCAACTGGAAGCTCGCCGAGGTCACGGCGAAGCGCTGGAAGGCGCTGCTGCCCACCCGCTCCGTCTCCCAGCAATCGGTCGATGTGTGGGAAGCGCAGGCGGTCGCCGACAAGGCCAAGGTCGATGCCGCCGAGGCCAATGTCGATCGCCTCAACCTGCTCGCCGGCTTCAAGAACCTGGTTGCGCCGTTCGACGGCGTCGTCACCGCGCGCAAGACCGATATCGGCGCCCTGATCAATGTCGGCGCCGGCTCGGAACCCGAGCTGTTCGCGGTCGCCGACATCCACGCCATGCGCGTCTATGTGCGGGTGCCGCAGTCCTTCTCGGCGCAGATTTTCGTCGGGCAGAAGGCCGATCTGGCGCTGCCGCAATACCCGGACCAGACCTTCCCGGCCACCGTGCTGACCACCGCCAACGGCGTCAACATGGAAAGCCGCACGGTGCTGGTGGAACTGGTCGCCGAGAATCCCGACCACAAGCTGTGGCCGGGCACCTTCGCCAATGTCAGCTTCGAGCTGCCGGCCGACAAGAAGGTCGTGGTGATCCCGGCGAGCGCGCTGATCTTCCAGGAGGAGGGATTGCAGGTCGCGACCCTCGGACCGAACGACCGGGTGGAAATCCACAAGGTGAAGGTCGGCCGCAATTTCGGCACCACGGTCGAGGTGCTGTCCGGCATCACTGCCGATGACAAGGTGATCGACAGCCCACCCGATTCGATCGTCGCCGGCCAGTTGGTCCACCCGCTGGCGGAGAATGCGGCGATCACCAACGATACCGCGAAGGCATCCCAGGAAGCGAAGGAACCTTCCAGCCAGCCGCCGCCCTCCCCGCCGCCGGCGGAGGGTTACAGCAATCATCCGGTAAAGCCGCAATGAGGCGGCGGATGGCGGCGCTGGCGCTCGGTAGCGCCCTCCTTGCCGGCTGCGATCTCGCGCCGCACTACAAGGTGCCGACGGTTGCCGTGCCGGTGTCGTATCAGGACGCCGAGATCTGGCACACCGCCGCGCCTGCCGACATGAAGCTGCCGTCCGACTGGTGGAAGGGCTTCGGCGATCCGGTGCTGGACAAGCTGGAAGATCAGCTCAACGGCCAGAACTATACGCTGGTCACAGCAACCGCGACCTATGATCAGGCACGCGCCAATGCCGCCGAGGCGCAGGCCGGGCTGTTCCCATTCTTCGGCGTCCAGGGCGGCGTCGCCAAGACCCAGAACGGCGGCGCCAACATCCTGAAGGCGCATGGTCTCGTCCCCGACTTCCTGCTGCGCAACACCGCCAGCGGCTATCTGACCTACGAGGTCGATTTCTGGTACCAGATCCACAACCAAGTCGTCGCCGGCAAGGCATCGGCACAGGCAAGCGGCGCCGATCTCGCCTTCATCCGATTGAGCCTGGAGTCGGAACTGGCCGACGACTACATGCTGCTGCGCGGCCTCGATGCCCTGGAAGACCTGTTGCAGCACACCGTCGTCGCCTACGGGCAGGCGCTCGACGTGGCGCGCAACCGCTATACCGGGCTGGTCGCCTCCGACATGGACGTGCAGCGGGCGGACGCCCAGCTCGAATCGGCGCGCGCCCAGTTGGAGGATGTCCATGCGCGGCGCGCGCTGGCCGAGCACGCCATTGCCACCCTGGTCGCGGTGCCGGCGCCGGCCTTCACCATTCCGCCCAGTCTCGCCCCCATCAACCTGCCGCCGATGCCCTCCAGCGTCCCCTCCACGCTGCTACAGCGCCGCCCCGATATCGCCGCGGCCGAGCGGCAGGTGGCGGCAGCCAATGCCCTGATCGGCGTCGCGCGCGCGGCCTATTTCCCCAATGTCGCGCTCAACGCCGTCGGTGGCGTGCAGAACGGCAGCCTCGCCATGTTCAACGCGCCGAGCGCCTTCTTCTCGCTCGGTCCCGGCCTGCACATGCCGGTGTTCGAGGGGGGACTGTTGCAGGCGCAGGAGGCTGCGACCGTCGCCGCCTATAACGGCCTCACCGCCCAGTACCGCGACACCGTTCTCAACGCCTTCCAGGAAGTCCAGGACGCGCTAGCCAAGCTGAAATACTACGGCGCCGAGCAGGTCGATGATCGCAGGGCGATCCAGGCGGCACAGAACACGCTCGACATGTCGATGGCACTCTACAAGGATGGCGCCACCAACTTTCTGGAGGTGGTGGTGGCGCAGGAACAGTTGCTCGGTGCGCAGCAACTTCTGCTGCAACTGGAAACGCAGTATCTTCAGGCGGGCGTCAAGCTGGTGCGCGCCCTCGGCGGCGGCTGGAGCGAGCAGGATCTGCCCGCCCCCGACGAGGTGCCGATCCGCCATGTCACCATGACGCAATAACCGCTAGCCGCTCCGGGTGCCGCGGGCGCGCCGCGGGAAGGGGATCACCGTCCCGCCCTGCGGCAGCGGCGGGCGGGGCGGTGCCGGTGGTGGCGGCGGCGGGAACTGTGCGGCGCGCGAGCGGGGCGGGGGAATGTTGCGTACCCACGCCGCATAGGCGCGCTTCGCCTGCTCGCGTTCCGCCGTCGCCTGGGCGCGGCGGCTGCCCCTGGCGCGCCACCAGCGCCGCACGTCGGTCGCGAAGAACCAGCCATAGGCGGTGCCCCAAACAATGCCCGCCGCGATCGCGAGAACCGTGTCGAGCATGCTGCGCATGCGCCCGGCCGCGCCGCGCCTATTTCGCCGGCAGGGTACGGACGAAGGCGACGGCGGCGGCGATCAGCCGGCGGCGCAGGGCATCATCGGCGACCGCATCGGCCCCCGCCCATACCCAGCCCGGCATCTGCCGTCCGCGCATCACCATCGGTGCGATCTCCGGCAGCGCCAGCGCCCAGCCTTCCCCCTCCCTGCCGAGTCGCACCAGCATTCCCCCCACCCGGGCCGCGCACAGAAGGTGGCCATCGAGCAGCCAGGCCAGCCCGCCGAACATCGCCTTTTCGCTCAGCCCCCGCTCGCCGGCGAGGTCTTCACGTATGACCTCCTCGAGTCCCCGGTCGCGCGCCACCCTGCTCCTCCCGCCCGCCCGGCTGCATCAGCGTCCGGTCAGGATGCGTTCGACCAGTTGCCGCACGGTGGGAATGAAGCCGTTGCTGTAGAAGGGGTCGATCGCAAAGCGGAAGCCGTTGTGGCCGCTGAACATCAGGTTGTTTTCCATCACCTCGTCGCTGTCCGAAGCGTGGGCGACCGCCTGCAACGTCTTCTGGATGCAGAAGCTGCGCGGATCGGCCTTGCGGCCGTTGCTGAACGCCGGCTCCGTCTGCGCCCAGTTGGAGAACCGGCACTGGCTCAGGCAGCCCATGCAGGCCACCTGATCGGCCAGGATTTCGCGTGCCATTTCAGGGGTGACGAAGATCAGCGTGCTGTCGGGGGTGCGCAGTGCCTCGGAGAATCCCGCCGCCTCCCACGCCCGCACATGCGCAAGATCGGCCGGCGCTAGATAGACGATGCGCTGTCGCGGACCGACCCCGTACGGCGCCTGATGCTCGCCCACCGGCTCGGCGGAATAGGCGACCTGGCGTTCGTTCCGGTCGCGCAGTTCCTGAAGGAAGGCGTTGTTCACCGCCGAGGAGTAGAAGCCGGTCGGGCTGAAATGGTTGAGGAAGATGTCACCCTTCTTCAGTGTCAGCAGCTTGCGCTTCCAGGCATCGCCGATCGGGCTTTCTTGCGTCAGCAGCGGGCGGGTACCGAACTGGAACGCGATCGGGCCGAGATCGGCATTGTCGATCCAGTGCTCCCATTCCTCCAGCCACCAGACGCCGCCCGCCATGATGATCGGCGTGTCGCCGAGGCCGAAGCCGCGCATCGTCTGGCGCAGCGCCAGCACGCGCGGAAACGGATCCTCCGGCCGCGCCGGATCCTCGCTGTTGGACAGCCCGTTATGGCCGCCGGCAAGCCACGGATCCTCATAGACGACGCCGCCGAGCAGCGAGGCGGCCTTGTTGTAGGCACGCTTCCACAATGCATTGAAGGCGCGGGCCGAAGACACGATCGGGTAGTAGTGGACGTTGAAGCGCGCCGCGATCTCCGACAGCCGGTACGGCATGCCGGCGCCGCAGGTAAGCCCGTTGATCAGCCCCCGGGCCTGCTCCAGGATGCCGGTGATGACCCGCTCCGCCCCGCCCATCTCCCACAGGATGTTGGCGTGGATGCGCCCCTTGCCGCCGGCGATCTCATAGGCGCGGCGCGCCTGGGCGATGCCGCCGGCGATCGCATAGCGGATCAGTTCCTCATGCCGCTCCCGCCGCGTCCGGCCGGAATAGACCTGGGGGATGATCCTGCCGTCGGCGTCATAGCTGTCGGCATTGACCGCGCTCATCGTGCCGACGGCGCCGCTCGCCGCCCAATGGCCGGCGGTGATCCCGGTGGAGATGGCAACGCCCTTGCCGCCCTCGACCAGCGGCAGCAGTTCCATCCCCCCCATCCGGATCGCGTTGATGGCCCTCATCGCGTCCATCCCTCTGCGCTCGCAGGACAGGCTATGTCCTGCCCCGTCATGCCATTGTAACGCGCGACGGGCGGGCACGCACCCAAAACGCGCCCGCTTCCGTCTCCGGCCGGCCGCGGCTGCGGCGTCAGTCGGACACCGCCTCGCGCTCCCGCCTGCCCTCGCCGCGGAACTCCCCGCGCCCTCCCTTCGGGCCGACCTTCTCGGAGATGTCCTCGCCGCTGGCCTGATCGACGACGCGCATGGAGAGCTTGACCTTGCCGCGCTCGTCGAACCCGATCACCTTGACCTTCACGCTGTCGCCGACATTGACCACGTCGGTGGTGCGGTTCACCCGCCCCGCCGCCAGTTCGCTGACATGCACGAGGCCGTCGCGCGAGCCGAGGAAGTTGACGAAGGCGCCGAACTCGGCGGTCTTCACCACCTTGCCGGTGTAGATGACGCCGATCTCCGGCTCCGCGACGATGCCGCGGATCCAGTCGATCGCCGCCTGCGCGCGGTCCGGCTCGGTGGCGGCGATCTTGATGGTGCCGTCATCCTCGATGTCGATCTTGGTGCCGGTCTGTTCGACGATCTCGCGGATCACCTTGCCGCCGGTGCCGATCACGTCGCGGATCTTGTCCTTGGGCACGTTGATGACATGGATGCGCGGCGCGTTCGCCGCCACGTCGCTGCGCGCCCCGGTCAGCGCCTTGGCCATCTCGCCCAGGATGTGCAACCGCCCCTCCCGCGCCTGATCGAGTGCGACCCGCATGATCTCCGGCGTGATCGAGGTGATCTTGATGTCCATCTGCAAGGCGGTGACCCCGCTCTCGGTGCCCGCGACCTTGAAGTCCATGTCGCCGAGATGGTCCTCGTCGCCCAGGATATCGGACAGCACGGCAAAGCCGCGCGCCTCCTTGATCAGTCCCATGGCGATCCCGGCCACGGGGCGTCCCAGCGGCACGCCCGCATCCATCAGCGCGAGCGAGCTGCCGCACACTGTCGCCATCGACGAACTGCCGTTGCTTTCGGTGATCTCGCTGACCACGCGCACGGTATAGGGAAACTTCTCCTTCGATGGCAGCAGCGGATGAATGGCGCGCCAGGCAAGCTTGCCGTGGCCAATCTCGCGCCGGCCGGGGCTGCCCATGCGCCCGGTCTCGCCCACCGAATAGGGCGGGAAGTTGTAATGCAGCATGAAGTTGCGGCGGTATTCGCCCTCCAGCGCGTCGATGACCTGCTCGTCCTGCCCGGTGCCGAGCGTCGCCACGCACAGCGCCTGCGTCTCGCCGCGGGTGAACAGGGCGCTGCCATGCGCGCGCGGCAGCACGCCGACTTCGGCGATGATCGGGCGAACCGTCCTGGTATCGCGCCCGTCGATGCGCCGCCCGGTGTCGAGGATCGCGTTGCGGACGATGTCCGCCTCCAGATCCTTGAACAGCGGCCTGGCCCGCTCCGCGTCCAGCCCCTCCGCCGCCAGCGCCGCCGTGGCCTGCTGCTTGGCCTGCTCGATCAGTTCGTGCCGGTGCTGCTTGTGCTGCTCCTGATAGGCCGCGACCAGCGAGTCGCGCGCCAGCGTATCGACGCGGGATGCGAGCGCGGTCACCGCCGGATCGGCTTCCGGCAGCTTCCAGGGATCGCGCGCGGCATGCTCGGCGAGTGCGATGATCGCGTCGATCACCGGCTGGAACTGCGCATGGCCGAAGGTGACGGCGCCGAGCATCACTTCCTCGGACAGTTCGTGCGCCTCGCTCTCCACCATCAGCACGCCGTCGCGGGTGCCGGCGACGACGAGGTCGAGCGTCGAGCGCGCCGGGTCGTCGGGCAGCGGGTTGAGCACGTAGCGGCCGTCGGCGTACCCGACACGGGCGCCGCCGATCGGGCCGAAGAACGGGATGCCGGACAGCGTCAGCGCCGCCGAGCAGCCGATCATCGCCACGATGTCCGGGTCGTTCTCCAGGTCATGGCTGAGGACGGTGGCGATGACCTGAACCTCGTTGCGGAACCCCTCCGGGAACAGCGGGCGGATCGGCCGGTCGATGAGGCGGGAGACCAGCGTCTCATGCTCGCTCGGCCGCCCCTCGCGCTTGAAGAAGCCGCCCGGAATGCGGCCGGCGGCGAAGCTTTTTTCCTGGTAGTTGACGGTGAGCGGGAAGAAATCCTGCCCCGGCCGCGTGCTGCGCGCGCCGACCGCGGTGCACAGCACGATGGTGTCGCCATAGCGCGCCATCACCGCGCCGTCCGCCTGGCGGGCGACCTTGCCGGTCTCCAGCACCAGCTTGCGCCCGCCCCAGTCGAGTTCCTTGCGGAAGTAGTTGAACATTCTGTCGTCCCTGCATGGCCGCGCGGCCGGGGGCGGATTTCAGGGGCGATCGGTCCTCCGCGGTGGGGGACGGCGTCTCGGGCTGCATGGAGCGGTCTGCGCTTGGGGCAGGACCGCGGCGCCATGTGGCCGGAAACGCCGTCCTGCGCCTCGCCCATAGGGCGGAGGGGCCGGATCGGCCGTCTGACGGTCCGCCGCTGGCACGCGGCAGTCGGGGGATCACCCCCGGTCGGCGTTGCCCCGCGTCCCCATGACGCGGGGAAGTCCGGCCGACCTCCCCCATATGGGGCGCCGGCCCGGCCGCACCACCCGCGGCCGATCAGCGGCGCAGATTGAGCCGTCCGATCAGTGCCTCATAGCGGTGCTGGTCCTTCCTGCGCAGATAGTCGAGCAGCCGGCGCCGCCGTCCGACCAGCACCAACAGGCCCCGCCGGCTGTGGAAATCCTTGGCGTGGGTCTTGAGATGCTCGGTCAGGTTGCCGATCCGCTCGGACAGCAGGGCGACCTGCACCTCCGGGCTGCCGGTGTCTCCCGCCGCCGTTGCATACTCGGTCACGAGCGTGCTGCGACGCTCCGCAGTGATCGACATCGTGTGCTCCTGAACCAAAGGGTTGGACCGTGCGTGCGCCGGCCGCTGCTCAAAGCAGCCGTTCGGGCTTGAGCCAGCCATCCTCCAGCCGGCACAATCCGATCACGCGCTCCCCCGCCATCGCGCGCGCCAGCCCCCCTGCGGGGTCGGCGGCCGGTGGAATGCGGCCGAGCAGCATCACCAGGCTGATCGCCTGGCCGCAACCGAGGCCGAAGGCTTCCGCTTCCGTCAGGGCCAGCGCCGGGATGTCGGCCAGCGCGGTCGCGACGGGCAGCAGGACGTCCGGGGAAGTCGGCGGGGTATCCTCTCCGCGCGACAGTTTGTCCAGCGGAATCGCATGCGCCTCGGTGAAGGGACCGACCCGCAGCCGGCGCAGGGCGGCGACATGGCCGAAGGTGCCGCAGGCGCGGGCCAGGTCACGGGCGAGGCTGCGCATATAGACGCCCTTGCCGGACTGCACCTCGAACACCGCCGAATCGGGGTCGGGGCGGTCCACCAGCTCGAACCTGTCCACCCGCGCCGCCCGCGCCTCCAGCACCGGTGCCGCACCGGCACGGGCGAGGTCATAGGCCCGCTCGCCCGCCACCTTCACCGCCGAAAAGGCGGGCGGCACCTGCATGATGTCGCCGCGGAACCGTGCCAGGGCGGCGCCGATCGCGGCGTCGTCGGGCCGCACGTCGCTGGTGGCGACCACCTGCCCGTCGGCATCGTCGGTGTCCCGCGCCTCGCCGAAGCGCAGCGTGAAGCGGTAGACCTTGGTGCCGTCCATGACATAGGGCACGGTCTTGGTCGCGGCCCCGAAAGCGACCGGCAGCAATCCGGTCGCCAGCGGGTCCAGCGTGCCGCCATGCCCGGCCTTCTGCGCATCGAACCAGCGGCGGACGCGGTTGACCACGTCGGTGCTGGTCAGCCCCGGCGGTTTATCGACGATCAGCCAGCCGTCGAGCGGACGGCCGCGGGGCTTGCGGTGGCGCATGCAGGGTCTCTCGGCCGCCCGGCCTGCCTAGCCGGATCGCCGGTGCACGGGCGGGCGCGGGATCAAGCAGAGCCGGCGGCGGAAGGCAAGGGCGCGCGGGCGCCGCCGCTTCGCCGGTCAGGCGCGCAGGCGCGCGATGTCGCGCAGCACCTCCGCCTCCTGCTGCTTCTCGATCAGGCGCTGGTTGACCAGGTCGCCGATGCTGACGATGCCGGCCAGCCGGCCCTCCGCCATCACCGGCACGTGCCGCACCTTGTTGATCGTCATCAGCCGCAGCACGTCGTCGATGCGGTCTTCGCTGCGGCAGGTGATGACGTTGTGCGTCATCACCTCCTGCAACGGCCGCTCCAGCACCGCCGGCCCCTCCTGCGCCAGCAGCCGCACGAGGTCACGCTCGGAGAAGATGCCGGCGAGCTTCTGCCACTGGTCCTCGATCACCACGGCGCCGATCCGCCAGCCGGCGAGCAGCGAAACCGCGCGCGCCACCGTCTCGCCCGGCAGCAGCGTCGCGACCTGCCGGCCCTTGTGGGCGATCACGTCCGAAATCAGCATCGTCGTCCTCCCTCCCCTGGTACCGGACCACGGTAAACGAATTGGGAGGCGGCGCGCCCGGCACCAGTGGGGCGATGGTTAAGCCTGCGCCAGGAGCGTCACGAACCGGCGACCGGCAGCCTCAGCGCTCCTCGTCGCCGCCCTCCGGCTCGACATCGACATCGCCGATCCCGTCGGCACCGTCCTCGAGGTCGGAGGCATCCTCCAGCACGTCCTCCTCCACCTCCTCCTCCGGCGCCTCCACCTCCACGTCGGCATCCTCGGCGCCGGGGACCGGCAGCACCTTGGGGCGGCGCTTCTCCTCCAGCACGTTGCCGCCGGTGCGGCGCGGGCGCGGCGCTTCCGCCGGCTGCTCGGTGCCGCATTTCGGGCACACTGCCGGCTGTTTCGTCAGATCGTAGAAGCGGGCGCCGCAGGAAACGCAGACCCGCTTGGTGCCGAGTTCGGGCTTGGCCATGCAATGCCTTCGGAATCTCACGCGACGGGGCGCGGGGGTGGCGAAGGGCGCGGGCCATGCCACCGGATCGCCGGTCTGTCAAACGCCCCTTCTGCCGGGCGCCCCTTCTGTCGGGCGCCCCTTCTGCCGGGCGCCCCTTCTGCCGGGCGGCGACCGCATGCTAAGCGCCGGTCATGTCCGCCGCCCCCGCCCGCCCGTTCCGCGCCTGCCGTCCTGCCGCCCCGCTCGCAGGCACGCTCGCCGTTCCCGGCGACAAGTCGATCTCCCACCGCGCGCTCATGTTCGGCGCGCTCGCGGTCGGGGAGACGTGCGTCACCGGCCTGCTGGAAGGCGAGGACGTGCTGCGCACCGCCGCCGCCATGCGCGCCCTCGGCGCCGAGGTGGTGCGCGATGCGCCCGGCATCTGGCGCGTCGCCGGGCGCGGCATCGGCGGCCTGACGGAGCCGGCGGACGTGCTCGACATGGGCAATTCCGGCACCGCCGCCCGCCTGCTCGCCGGCATCCTCGCGAGCCATCCGATGTTCGCGGTGATGACCGGCGACGCCAGCCTGCGCCGCCGCCCGATGCGCCGCGTGATCGATCCGCTCGCCGCCTGCGGCGCCCGCTTCACCGCCCGCGCCGGCTTCCGTCTGCCGCTCGCGATCGAGGGCGCGGAGGCGGCGCTGCCGCTCGACTACCGCCTGCCGGTCGCCTCCGCCCAGGTCAAGAGCGCGGTGCTCCTGTGCGGCCTCAACGCACCCGGCATCACCCGGGTGGAGGAGCCGCAGCCGACCCGCGACCATTCCGAGAACCTGCTGCGGCATTTCGGCGCCGAGGTGACCGTGGAGCCGGCCGGCACCGGCCGCGTCATCACCCTCTGCGGCCAGCCGGAACTGCGCGCGGCCGACCTCGCCGTGCCGGGCGATCCCTCCTCGGCAGCGTTCCCGCTGGTCGCGGCGCTGCTGGTGCCGGGGTCGCGGCTGCGCATCGCGGGCGTCGGGCTTAATCCGCTGCGCACCGGCCTGTTCGCGACATTGCGCGAAATGGGCGCCACGATCGCGGTGGAAAACCAGCACTTCGCGGCCGGGGAGCCGGTCGGCGACCTCCTGGTCACGCACGGCCCGCTGCGCGGCGTCGATGTGCCGGCGGAACGCGCGCCCAGCATGATCGACGAATTCCCCGTCCTCGCCGTCGCCGCCGCCGCGGCGGCCGGGGTGACGCGGATGCGCGGGCTGCATGAACTGCGCGTCAAGGAAAGCGACCGGCTGGACGCGACCGCCGCCCTGCTCGCCGCCAACGGCGTGCGCGTCGCGATCGAGGGCGACGACCTGATCGTTCACGGCACCGGCCGCCCGCCACCCGGCGGCGCGCGGGTGGCAACCCATATGGACCATCGCCTCGCGATGAGCGCGCTGGTGCTCGGCCTGGTCGCCGAGCAGCCGGTCACGGTGGACGACGCGAGCTTCATCGACACCAGCTTCCCCGGCTTCGTCGCGCTGATGAACGGGGCCGCCGGCGGCGGCGCGCCGGCGCTGCGCGCGGCATGAGCCGCATCATCGCGATCGACGGTCCGGCGGCGGCCGGCAAGGGCACGCTGGCGAAGCGGCTGGCGGCGCATTTCGGCCTGCCGCATCTCGACACCGGCCTCCTCTACCGTGCCACCGGCAGGCGCCTGCTGGACGAAGGCGCCGATCCCTCCGACCCGGAGGCGGCCAGCGCGGCGGCGCGCGCGCTGCGCCCCGAGGATCTGGCGCGTCCCGACCTGCGCGTGCCGGCGGCGGATGCCGCGGCGGCGCAGGTCGCCGCGATCCCGGCGGTGCGCGCCGCCCTGCTCGACTTCCAGCGCGATTTCGCCCGCGCCCATGGCGCTGTGCTGGACGGGCGGGACATCGGCACGATCGTCTTCCCCGACGCCGACGCCAAGCTGTTCGTCACCGCAAGTGCGGAGGCGCGCGGGGAACGGCGGTGGCGGGAGCTGCGCGCGCGCGGCATCGCGGCCGAGCTTGCCGACGTGATCGCCCTGATCCGCACGCGCGACGCGCAGGACGCGGCACGCGCCGCCGCCCCCCTGCTCCAGGCACCGGATGCGCTGCGGCTCGACACCACCGATCTTGACGCCGATGCGACCTTCGCACGTGCCCTCGATCTGCTGGCGGGGCGGATCGGCCCCGCCTGACCGCGCCCGCCGGCGGACCGCCGGCTCGCACCCTGCCGCGCGAAGAAAGCATGACAAATCTCACGGGTTCGTGATATTCGCCGAGCGGGACAATTCAATGCCCCGGCAGGCCCGCACCACGCCGCGCCGCCGGCCGCATCACGGGGGGGAACGGAGATGGGCGGGACGGTCAGCAGCGGCCAGACGGTGAGCCTTACTTCGGCGGCGAGCGGCCTCGTGGTGTTCTCCGGCGGCACGCTCGACGTGCTGGCGGGCGGGACCGCGGACGCGGCGCAGATCGACGGGCTGATGCAGGTCAGCAGCGGCGGCCTCGCGAGCGGTGTCACGATCAGCGGCAGCGCCGAAGCGATCGTCTCCTCCGGCGGCACCGCGAGCGGGACCGTGATCGACGGAACCTCGCTGCCCGGCGCGACCCTGCTGATCGCGGCCGGCGGCAGCGCCGTCGGTACCGTGGTGAGCGACGGGACGGAGATCGTATCCGGCACCGCGAGCGGGACGCTGGTGAACGGCTTCTTCGCCTCCCAGACGGTGCAGTCCGGCGGGCTGGCGATCGCCACCTCGGTCGGCGACAGCCGGGGCGGTGCGCCCGAGCAGATCGTCTCCTCCGGCGGCAGCGCCCGCGGCACCGTGATCAGCGCCGGCGCCACCGAGATCGTCTATGGCGGCACCGCGACCGGCCTCGATCTGCTCGCCGCCGGCTCGATGGGGGCGGCCTATCTCTACCTGTCCAACGGCTCCGCCTCGCTGGCCGCCGGCGATACCGCGAGCGGCGATGTCCTTTTCTTTCAGGGCACGTCGGCAACGCTCGGCATCAGCGGCACGGCGATGCCCTCGGCCACGATCAGCGGCTTCGATTCCGCCGGCCCGGCAACCTCCGACACCATCGACCTTCAGTCCGTCGCCTTCTCCAGGGGGGCGACCGCCGTTCTCGGCAGCGGCAACGTGCTCAGCGTCACCGAGGGCGGCAGCACCTACGCGCTCACCCTCGACCCGTCGCAGATCTTCGCCGGCGAAGCCTTCCAGCTCGCCGCCGACGGCGGCAGCGGCACCGACATCACCCTTGCCTACAGCGGCGCCGTCGTCACCAGCGGCCAGACCTCCGCCCTCACCTCGGCCCTGACCGGTGTCACCGTCTTCTCCGGCGGCACGCTCGACGTGCTCGCCGGCGGCACGGCCGACGCGGCCGTCGTTGCCGGTGCGCTGGAGGTAAGCTCGGGCGGCAGCGCGAGCGGCACGACCGTGGTGGACAGCGGCACCGTCACCGTCTCCTCGGGCGGCATTGCCAGCGCCACGGTCATCAGCGGGGGACGGGGCGCCGTTGCCGGCGCCATGCTGGTGGTCAGCGGCGGCGGCAGCACCGTCGGCACCGTGGTGGACCAGGGCGTCGAACAGGTCGCCGGCACCGCGAGCAGGACGGTCATTTCGGGTCTCTTCGCCTCCCAGACGGTTCAGTCCGGCGGGCTGGCGATCGGCACCTCGGTGGGCTATGCTGGAGGCGGCATAACGGAGCAGATCGTCTCCTCGGGCGGCAGCGCCCGCGACACCGTGGTCAGCGCCGGCGCCGATGAGCTTATCTATGGTGGTACCGCGACCGGCATCGCTCTGCTCGGGGGCGGCGCCGCAGGCGGCGCCTATCTCTATCTCTCCACCGGCTCCGCCTCGCTTGCCGCCGGCGATATCGCAAGCGGCGACCATATTTACTTTCAGGGCGCATCGGCAACGCTCGGCATCAGCGGCACGGCGATGCCTTCGGCCACGATCAGCAATTTCGACTCCGGCGGCCCGACAATGGCCGACACCATCGATCTCCAGTCCGTCGCCTTCTCCCAAGGTGCCACCGCCGTTCTCGGCAGCGGCAACGTGCTCAGCGTCACCGAGGGCGGCAGCACCTTCACGCTCAACCTCGCCCCGTCGCAGAGCTTCTTCGGCGAAGCCTTCCACCTTGCCGCCGACGGCGGCAGCGGCACCGCCATCACCCTTGCCTACAGCGGCACCGTCGTCACCAGCGGACAGACCTCCACCCTTACCTCGGCCCAGAGCGGGATTGCGGTGTTCGCCGGCGGCACGCTCGACGTGGTCGCCGGGGGCACGGCCAACGCGACGGGGGTCGCCGGCCTGCTGGAGGTGAGCGCGGGCGGCACCGCGAGCGGCACGACCGTGGTCGAAAGCGGCAGCGTCATCGTCTCCTCCGGCGGCACGGTCAGCGGAACGATCCTCGACGGGACGGAGGGTGGTTATCCGGGCGCCCTGCTGGTGGTCAGCGCCGGCGGCAGCACCGTCGGCACCGTGGTGAGTGAAGGCGGGGAACAGGTCGCCGGCACCGCGAGCGGAACGGTGGTGAGCGGTTTCCTTGCCTCCCAGACGGTGCTGTCCGGCGGGCTGGCAATCGGCACCGTGGTCAGCGCCAGCGCGGGGGGCTCGCCGGAACAGGTCGTCTCCTCCGGCGGCAGCGCCCGTGACACCGTGCTCAGCGGCAGCGTCACCGAATATATCTATGGTGGCGGCAGCGCGACCGGCCTCGATCTGGTCGCCGCCGGCGCCTTTGGATCGCCTGCCTATCTCTATCTTTATGGCGGCTCCGCCGGGCTTACCTCCGGCGACACGGCGAGCGGCGATGTCATCGATTTCGCCGGCGGATCGGCAACGCTCGGCATCAGCGGCACGACGATGCCCTCGGCCACGATCAGCGGCTTCGATTCCGGCGGCCCGACAGCTGCCGACACCATCGACCTGCAATCGGTCGCCTTCTCCAGCGGTGCCGCCGCCGTGCTCGGCAGCGGCAACGTGCTCAGCGTCACCGAGGGTGGAAGCACCTACACGCTCACCTTCGACCCGACGCAGAGCTTCGCCGGTGAGGGGTTCCACCTTGCCGCCGACGGCGGCAGCGGCACCGCCATCGTCCTTGGGCCGCCCTGTTACGCTGCCGGCACGCGCATCGCCACCCCCGCCGGCGCCGTGCCGGTGGAGGCGCTGCGGGTGGGTGATCAGGTGCTCGCCGGCAGCGGCGGGGACTGGTCGGCACGGAAGGTGCGCTGGGTCGGCCATGTGCGCATCGACCTCGCCCGCCACCCGCGGCCGGACCAGGCCGCGCCGGTGCGCATCCGGGCCGGTGCCTTCGCGCCCGGCGTGCCGCAGCGCGACCTGCTGCTTTCCCCCGATCATGCCGTGTTCGTCGATGGCGTCCTGATCCAGGCGCAGGCGCTGGTCAACGGCGCCACTATCGTCCGCGAGCACCCGCCGGCGATCGCCTATGTCCATGTCGAACTCGACAGCCATGCCCTGCTGCTGGCCGAGGGGCTGGCGGCCGAGAGCTATCTCGACACCGGCAATCGCGGTCTGTTCGCCGGCGAATCCGGCCGCCGCGACCTCCATCCCGACCTTTCCGGTGCCATCGCCTGGGATACGCGGGCCTGCGCGCCGCTGGTGCTCGGCGGCGCCCGCGTTGCCGCTGCCCATGCCGCGCTGCTGGCCCGCGCCACGGCGCTCGGCCATGTCCTGACCGCCGATCCGGCGGTGCAGATCCTGGCCGATGGCGACATGCTGCCGCTCATCGCCGCCACCCCCGACCGGATGCAGGCCGAGGTGCCGGCGGGCACGCGCGAACTCCATCTGCTGAGCCGCCATTTCGTCCCCGCCTGGTTCGCCCAGGATGACCGGCGGCGGCTGGGCCTCGCGGTGCGGCGGCTTGCGATCGGCGGGCGGAGGGTGCCGGCCGCTTCCCTCGGCACCGGCTGGCATGCGGGGGAAAAGCAATGGCGCTGGACCGACGGTGCGGCCGTCATCCACCCGCCGGCGGCCGGCCGGCTCACGCTGCTGACCGCCCCCACGGCGGCGCGCTACTGGCAGGATCGGCCGTCCGAAGCGGCGCCGTCCCGCCCCGCCACGGACCGAAAGGCGGCGGCACAGGCCAAATCCGCATCAGGATGAAGCTGATGGACGCGCGTTAGCGCCCCGCCGGCCGCGCCACCTGCGGCAGGGCCGGCACCCGCGGCCGCCAGCCTTGCAGCAGCCGGCCGACGGCGCGGTAGGGCGCCGTCAGCCGCCATGCGCGGCTGGTCTGCACCAGGCGCAATTCCTCCGTCAGCGCCGCCAGCGCCGCATGGGCGAGGGCGAGCCTTCGCGCCGTCTCTGTCGCCTCGGCGCGATGGCGCTCGGCTTCGGCCGCCGCACGCCCCTCCAGCCGCGCCACTTCCTCGGTCAGCCGCTCGCGCGCCGCTGCCGCCGCTGCCGCCTCCGCCGCCGTCGCCGCAAGCGTGCGCCGCGCCGCCGCCAGTTCACGGCGCAGCGCCACGGCGTCCAGCGCCGCGTGGTCCCGCTGCGGCGGCGGCTGGACCGTCGGGGCCATCCGGGCCCCGGTGTCGCTATGCACCTGCGCCGGATCGGCCACGGCGGCATGGGCGCGCCGCGCCGCCTCCCGCCCGATGCCCGGCGGCAGCACGGCGCGCAGCCGATCGAACAGATAGTCGGCATCGGTGACGATGCGCGGGAAGGCCAGCAGCACCAGCGGAATTTCAGCCCGCACCAGCCGTTCGACCAGGGTGTAGAACCCGACCGCCAGCAACCGCGCCTGATCGACCGGATTGAGCGAATAGACCACGCCCCCCGGCGTTTCGGCCCATACCTCCCAGGTACGGTCGAGCTGCGCCATCCACGGTGCCGCGCGATGCACCGCCTGTAATTCCTGCGCGACGCGACTCGCGGCCGCCTCATCCAGCGCGCGCACCGGCACGATCACCCCGTCCACCCCAAATCCGTGCTCCGACAGCACATGGTCGAGGCATTCGTGCAGCAGCGGGAATTTCACCACATAGGGCAGCCCGGCCGGCAGGTCGGGGCTGTCCAGACGCAGCGGCATGGTTTCGAGGCCGGCATTCGCCGTCGCGTGCCAGGTCACTTCGCCGCTGCGCGCCAGTTCCGTGTCCAGCCCGAGCGCGGCGAGATAGCGGACGAGGAAGCTGGTGCCGGCACGGCCGGGGCCGCCGATCAGCAGGTGCCGGCCGTCGGCACCGCCCTGCCCCGCCCGCCACCCCGGTTCCGCCGTCTCGATGTCGTCCGCCATGTCCGGTCCGCGTGAAGGTCGGCGCAGTCTAACCGGTGATGCAAGGAAGCGCACGAAAAGAGGAACCGGGGGACGGGCATTTTCGCCCCCCCATGGTCGGCCATGCAGACCGGCAAAATGCCGCTTGCCCTGGTCGTCCGTTATTCATTATAACGTCCGCCGTGAACAACCGCACCCCCCGCCCCCCGGCCGAACGCTTCGCCACCCTCACGGAGAGCGTCGCCAAGGCGCTTGCCGCCGAGGGGTTGCGGCTGGGGCTGGTGGCACCCTGGCTCGCCCTGGTGTGGTGCAAACTCCGCAGCACCGGCGCCCGCATCCTGCGGATTGCGGCAGCCCTTGAGGCCGGCACCCTCCGTCTCAGCCGGCCCCGCGAACTCCCGCCGCTGCCGCCCCGGACGGAGGATACGGCACCCCGGCCGGACCACCCCAAACCCAGACGAAAAGAAATCCCGACAGGCTTCGGCTGGCTGCTGCGAAGGGTGACGGCGCTCAGCTTCGGCCGCTCCCAGCTCGAATATCTCCTCGCCGAACCGGACATGGCCGAACTGATCGCAGCCGCCCCGCAGGTCGCGCATCATCTCCGCCCGGTCTGCCGGATGCTCGGGGTCACGCCGCCGCCCGGCCTCTTTCCCGCCCGCCGCCCACCGCGCCGGACCAGGCCGCCCGC